>NZ_ANAX01000211.1 GCF_000341065.1 Nocardiopsis halotolerans DSM 44410
GACGGTGGACAGTGCGTCCGGTCCACCGGAACCGTCCGCGCTTCCCTCCTGTGAGGTCTCGGTTTCCGGAGCGGACGCGGCGGGGTCTTCCTCCTCCGCTCCGTCCCCGAAACCTCCGAAGCTGAAGTACAGCCCGAACGCGACCAACACGATGATCAGTCCGATGAAGACGGTCCGCTGGGCACGTTCGGGGAGAGGGTTGGGCATCGCTCGGGGCCTTTGTTCGTCAGTCGTCGTTCAGCCAGAAGGGGACGTCGCGCTTGCGGTCCCTCGTCGTGGAAGAACTGCTCTCGCCCCAGAAGGGGGTGATGGGTGCGTTGTTGTCCTTGCGGTTGCTGGAACCGGTCAGCCAGCCGCCCTCACCGTCGCCTCGGCCACGGCTTTCCCTGGAGGGTGCGGGACGGGCCGGACGCTGGGGAGCGGGACGTTCACGCCTCTCCCTGGGAGAGCCCCAGCGCGAACCACGGGCGTTGGTGTTCCCTCGGGGCGGGGTCTCCTCACGTCCACCGAAAATGCCCTGTCCGGTGCTGGGGTCAGGCCGCTCCGCACTCGCCGCACGGTTGTTGCCAGCGGCGGGGGGGGGGGC
>NZ_ANAX01000212.1:0-20019 GCF_000341065.1 Nocardiopsis halotolerans DSM 44410
GATTCGCGGCGGCTGGAACCACTACGACCACCGGAGTCCGTGCCGAACACGGAGGCCCAGCCGCTGTCCCCCGTGCCGGTGTAACCACCACTGGGGCGGGGCGGAATGGAACCGGAGTCACCTCCGCCACTGCCGGAGAGGCTCGGTGCCTGGTCGGCGTTGCGGGCGGAACCGGTAGACCGTGCGCCGCCGCTACCACCAGACGGCGTGCTCCTGGTGACGTTGAGGGGCGGAGCGGCGTTGTCGCGCACCCTGCCGTATCCGGCGACGCCGCGTGCCCGTGCTCCGTCCGCGCGAACCGGTCCGCCATCGGCCGGGGCATCGTCGCTGGCTCCGGTGTCGACACCACCGGTCGGGGTCGCTCCACCACCCGCAGGGACACCTGCGGCAACACCAGCGATCTGCGGTCCCCTCCGCAGGCCCCACGCCTGTGCCTTCAGGTTGGCGACCGGCGGCAGCACCGTCGCGCTCCTGCTGAGCGCCTGGCTCTGCGCGGCGTCGCTGACGATGCGAGAGGTGAAGGTATTCGCGTTGACCGAGGTGAACAGGTAGGCGAAGGGCTTGCGGTAGACGAACAGAGCCACGGTGAAGAGGGACAGCAGGATCATCTGCAAGCCCCACCCAAGACTGGTGGACATGACCAGGCCGTAGCACATCACCAGGAGGGAGATCAGGAGCACGATGAAGATCTGCTTGAGCAGGAAGCCGATCAACAGCTCAACCCAGCGCAGTAGAACCATGCGCCCGTAGCCTGGGTGAATACCGATGAGCAGGAATATAGGCGCCAGAAGGAAGAGAAGCAGGAATGCGATCTTCAATACAATGAGCGCCACAGACCCAGCGAGAATCAGGCCTCCGGCGAAGACCGAGGAAAAAAGAGCAAGAGTAGCCACACTCAGACGACTCCCCTGATCCTCCCCGGAAAAGAGCGGATAGACACTAGGGTAGTACTCCTGCACGTCAGCAGCGATTGCTTCGTATGCTTCTTGTTTCTGCGTAACGAGTTCATTCGCATCGATTTCTTCGTCAGCAATCTGCTGCTGCTCGATACGGCTGATTCCCTGAGCTGCGACGAGATCGACTCCATGAATGTGCGCAGCTGACTCAGCGACATCCCCGTTCCCGAACTGACCAGCTACCCAAGGCTGGCAGACCAGGCTCGACCACATCATGTCCGCGTTGCGCCTGACCTGGAAGTCAGCCTCGGACTCCCACTCCGCCCTCTCCGGTGGCTCAGCTCCAGATGGACACGTCCCCGACCCTCCCCCATAGGGAACCTGCCCGACGGCACTGGTCACCAACTGGCTGCCGGAGTTCACCAGACTGCTGGCCATACCCATGATCTGGGACGGGTTGACCAGGATCCAGAAACCCAGAGCCGTCGCCGCGACCATCCAGACGGCCGACTGAATCGTGAGCGTCATCCTCTTCCGAATGAGCCCGTACCAGCCCAGCCACAGAGCGCCGAGAATGACGACCGTGGGAATCAGCGGACGCCAGATACCCTCCCTCAGCGTGACGATGACGTTTTCGACGAGTTCGTTGAAACTGGCGAGAAGACCGTCGGAGGTGGCGGCCTGGTAGACCGTGATCGTGGACTGGTTGATGGTCTTGGACAGGTCCCAGGCGGTGTTGGCCAGGGTCGCCTGTGCCCCGTTGCTGATTCCGTCGACGCAGGACTCGGTGATCATGTGCCACTGCATGCCAGCCGTTCCGTACTGGCCGTACATGCTGGCGTCCGGCGGCAACCCGTCCGGGGATCCCTCGATGGAGGACTGCGACTGCGGGGGCACGAGCAGGCCGTCGGCACCGCTCCCCGCCGACTCCGGCAGAGGCGCGGGTTCCCCCGGGCACAGCGGGTTCGCCTGAGCACCGGTGAGCGGCAGCACGATGAACCCGGTCAGCAACAGGAACGTCATCAGGAGGCGTCGCCATCCCCGCCGTCGGACGTGCTGATGCGTCATCTGCTGGCTCCTGCGTCGTGGTTCGGCCGAGGGCGATGTTCGCAGACACCGGGCCCCACGAACGCTCCCGCGCACACGTGCCTACCGCACGCGGGTGCGCACGACCGCGAGGCCCCCATGTCTGTACCCCATCCTCTATGGTGCGCCATCACCCGGTGAGGAGATGAGTGCAACGCGACGGGTTTTCCGCTTCTCGTCGCCGACATGCTCACACCAGGGGGGACAAAGGCGACTCGCACCCCTATTTATGCAGGTAGTAGGCGCGAACGGCCCTCCGAAACACCCAAAAACCGCAAGGCCACAATTTCCTACCCACCTCGCCACTATGAGGGGCGTCACACTCAGTTTCACCGCCAAAAGTGGACACCAGGTCACAAATCAGGCTGACACCCGGTGTCAGCGTCGCCTTCGGTTGGATCCCCAGTTCGCATTGACGCAGGACCGAAACCTGACATAGGTCCACGGTCGCGCCGCGCCCCTCACCACCCGCCCCAGCCGTCCCTTCCGGCCCGGACGGCGCCCCGTCCCCGGAGGTGCCCATGGCCGGTTGCGGTCAGAACCCGGGAACCTCCGAGAACCTCACACCACGTGCCCCCGCCTCTGTGAGGACGCCCGTGAGCAGCACCCCCGCGTCACCGTCCGGTCCCGACCCCGACCCCACCGACGACTCCGCGCCCGACCCGACTCCCGGTTCCACCAGCACTCCCGAGCCCGCCCTCAGCCCGGGTGCCGTGCAGGTGATGGCCATGGCCACCGTCCTGTGCCCGTTGCTGATGGCCGTGGCCTTGCGGTTCCTGGATTTCTCCACCCTTCTCAGCGCGGATTCCACGAACCCGGTGCTCATACTCCACATCAGCGCGATCGCCACCGCACTGATCGGCGTCATGCATCTCCTGGTCCTACTCCTCCTGCGCCACCTGGGCGTTCCCCGGCCCTGGGAGTTCTCCACGATCCTGAGCACGGCGTTCGTCCTGGGCTTCGTCCAGCTACAGACGGCCAGGTTTCTGCCTCCCCTGGTGTCCCAGCCCTTCCCGGCCCCCTGCCTACTACCGTCCCTGTTCGGGGCCCTCGGGTGGGCGCTCACCCGGCACCGCCGCGGACTCAGGCTTCCGCTCGCGCTCGTCCTGGTCGTCGCGACGGCGTTGGGGCTCGTGGGTTTGTCATGGAGAGCGGCCGAGCACGCACGCGAGCAGAGGCGGGAGGAGCTTCTGTCGGACGTCGCCGGACACCCCCTCCCGATCGTCGTGCTGGACTCGCCCGGCTGGGAGCCGTCGAGCATGAGGCTCGACGTCGACCCTCCCGAGGTCAGCATCGGCTACGTGCTCGTCGACCCCTCACCCGAGCTCGACGGGGCCGGCCTCGCACTGCACAGCGAGGTTCTGCGGGAGGAGATGAGGTGGACGCTCCGCGAGGAGTGCGATCCGAGAGGCGGCACCTGGGACTGCGTGGAACGCGGGAACGCCGTCATCGCCACCGACCGGGGTGGGTACGGGGCTCAGGCGCAGGTGCGTATGGAGGTCGCCCACGGGATCATCGCCAGGCTCACGGTGTACCTGCCCGACGACTACTACGAGGAGAATCCGAACACGGCGTTCCCCGAGATCGACCTGGCGGAACTGTCCGAGCACATCCGACTGGCGGAGCCGGGGAAGGCCGAGGAGATCGCCGTCGCGGTGACGGACTGATCGGTGGGAACGCGGCGGAAGCGGGGCCGGGGGGCGACCCCCGCCCTCCTTCACCTGGAACCCGGGAACGCCCGGGGGCGTCACACCGAGGTGATCCCCGTCCCTCTGACCTCGTGAAGGACCCGTGAGTAACTCCCCCAAGTCTTCCTCCGGTGCCCGCCGTCGCCGTCCGAGCAGGGCCGACCGCGCCCTCAGGAGCATGCTCAAGTTCGCCGTCACGCACTCGCTCGTACTGGGCGTACTCCTGGCGGTCGCGGGGCTGTGGCTCGGCCCTGTCCGCCTCCCCCGCGACCTGGTCATCATCGCGGTGGTCGCCGGGGTGGTCCTCATCGCGGTCGGCATGGGACACGGGCAGGTCCGGGACGCCACCCGGCGGCTCAAGGGCGTTCCGCGCTCCTGGGAGTTCCCCGCGATGCTGACGGCATCGGTGCTGCTGACCAGCGTCCAGGCGTTCATGGTGCTCTTCCTGGACTTCGGGCCCGCCCTCCCCCTGTTCCTCCTGCCCCTCGTCTGCCTCCTGACGTCCCTGCTCGGCCTCACCGTCCTGGCCTCGCTTCGGAACCGCCACCGGCTCGCGGTCGCGCTCGCACCGGCCGTCGCGGTGTCCCTGCTGCTCAGCGGCGTGTGGTGGGTGATGGCCGAGCAGGAGCGCGAGAGGAGGCGGGAGGGGATCGTCCGGGCCTTCGACGAGCCTCCCGTCCCGATCGCCGTACTGGACGCGCCCGGCTGGAAGCCGTCGGACGTGTGGATCGACGGCGGTCTCCCCGCGACCGCGGTCGACTACGTTCCCGTCGACTCCTCCTTCGAACCCGACGGGTTCGGCCTCACGTTGCGCGTCGAACCCGCCGTACCGGAGGAGGAGACGGGTTGGGCTCCGCTGTACAAGGGGTGTCTCACGGAGGGCGGAACCGCGGAGTGCGAGGTACGCGGGGACGGAGGCGTCGTCGTCGCCACCAGCGCGTCGGGGGACGTGATCAGTTCGCTCCAGGCGCGCGTGGAGGTCGCCGACGGGATGATCGCCACTCTCACGACGAACATGCCGGACGACGCCCGGGACGATCCCTTCGTCGAGTTCCCCGACATCGACATGGCGGCGCTGGCCGAGCACGTCCGCACGGCCGGACCCGAGGACGCCGAGGAGGTCGCCGCGGCGGTGACGGACTGAACCACCCGGAGGACACGGGAGGCGCGGCCGGGGACGTCCCCCCGCCCTCCTTCGCGTGGAACCCGGGAACGCCCGGGGGCGTCACACCGAGGTGATCCCCGTCCCCTGATCCCGTGAAGGCCCCGTGAGCACCGCTCCCCCGACCCCACCCACTCCGCCCGGCTCCGCGTCCGTGCCCGATCCCCCGCCCGCGCTCGGCCCGGGCGCCCTCTCGACGGTGGCCGTCTCCGCCATCGTGCACCCGCTCGTGGTGGGTACGGTCCTGCTGGTCTGCGTGTTCTTCGGTGGCCTCGGCTCGTACTACGGCGACTCGGGTTCCGCCGCCCTGTTCGGAACGGTCGCCCTGCTCGTGACCGGTGGAGCGCACCTCCTGGTCATGTCCGTCCTGAGGCGCCTGGACGCTCCCCACCCCGGGGAGTTCCCCACGGTCCTGAGCGCGGCGGTCCTCCTGGCCAGCGCCCAGGCGTTCGTGGCGTTGGCCATGAACGTCCAGATCCTCTGGTTCCTGCCGCTCACCTGCCTGTTGCTGTCCCTGTTCGGGGCGACCGGATGGGGGTTGGCCCGGAGCCGCCGCGTCAGGCGCAGAGTCCCCGTCGCCCTCGCCGCGATCCTCGCGGCGGCCCTGCTGCTCACGGGCGGGTCCTGGGTGTCGGCGGAGCGGGAGGACCAGGAGGAGCGGGAGGAGCTCATGCGGGGGCTGGCCGGGTTCCCCTTCCCGGTCGCCGTGTTGGACTCTCCCGACTGGGAGCCGTCGAACATGGGGTTCGTCGACGGTGAGGTGCAGGAGGAGAGCCTCTCCATCGTCTACGCGCCCGTCGATCCCTCCCCCGAACTCGACGGGTTCACCCTGAAGCTGCGCGTGGAGTCCCTCGCGTCGACGGCGGGGGCGGGCTGGCCCCGCCGGTACGAACTGTGCGGGTCCGAGGGCGGGCCGTGGGCGTGCGAGGAACACGGGGACGCCGTCATCGCCGTCTCCTCTGACGACGGGGAGACCGAGTTCGTGGAGGCACGCCTGGAGATCGCCGACGGGGTCGCCGCCTACCTCATGACGAGCATGCCGAACGACCACCAGGGCGCTCCGACCATCGCGTTCCCCGACATCGACATGGCGGAACTGTCCGAACACGTCCGACTGGCGGAGGCGGGAGAAGTCGAGGAGATCATCGTGGCGGTGACGGAGTGAGTCACGGGAACGCCGTGAAAACGAGGCCGCGAAAATGGCGCGGAGCCCTTTCGCCGGCCCCGCCGACCATCCACCACGACACCATCACGTTTCCCACCCCCGGCGTCACCGGCCGTGTTCGCCGCACCCCGACACGCCCGTGCCGTAGCCGCTTCCGCGTCGATGGCCGTGATCGGCCTCCCTCCCGAAGTGAACTGTCCGAATGCCGGGGGAGAATGGTGGAAAGAACACGGACGAGTGTCACAAAGTGCCGTGCCCTGTCCTTTCTCGGATAGATTGTCCTGCACATCGTCATCCCCCCCTTCCCGTCTTCCCCACCCCCAGAAGGGACGCGCGCCTATGTCCACCCCCGGTCGCTCCTCCGTCGGCCGCTACGAGCTGCGGGAGAGGCTCGGAGCAGGCGGGATGGGCACGGTGTGGCGCGCCTGGGACCCCTCCCTCCAGCGCGACGTGGCCATCAAGGAGGTCCTCCTCCCCCAGGGCATGGACCCCGAGGCCCGCGCCGAGGCGCACGCCCGCACGCTGCGCGAGGCCCAGGCGACCGCGAGGATCAGCAACACGGCGGTGGTGACCGTCCACGACGTCCTCGAACACGACGACAGCCCGTGGATCGTGATGGAGCTGCTCAGCGGCGCGTCGCTCCAGAGCCACCTGGACGAGCACGGACCGATGCCGGTGGAACGGGTCGAGGAGGCCGCGAGGTCGCTTCTCAGCGGCCTGAAGGCCGCCCACGCGGCCGGGGTCACCCACCGCGACATCAAGCCCGCCAACGTCATGCTCACCGACGACGACCGGACGGTGCTGACCGACTTCGGGATCGCGAACGTCGACGGCGGCGCCGCCCTCACCCAGACCGGCGTGTACATCGGATCGCCCGAGTACATGGCGCCGGAGCGGTTCGAGGGCAAACGCGCGCTGCCCGCGTCGGACCTGTGGAGCCTGGGCGTCACCCTGTACGCGCTGCTGGAGGGACGTTCGCCCTTCAAGCGGGAGAGCATCACGGGGATCATCACCGCGGTGCTGACCTCGCCGATGCCGCCGCGGCTGTCGTTGGACGACGGCCCGCACAGCCCCGGCAGCGGACCGATGCGGGCGCTGATCGGTGCGCTCCTGAACCGGGACGCGGAGGCGCGGCCCGACCCCGACGAGGCACTCGCCCTCCTGGAGCGGGAGAAGAGGGCTCAGGGGCGGGGCGGCGACGCCGGAACCGGTCCGCGGGACGCGCACGGGACGGGACCGCGGAACGCGGTCGGCCACTCCCCGGCCGACCCGTCGGACGGGGGGTGGCCGACGTCCCACGGGACGGGGCCGCGTGCGCCCGAGCCGACGCCGAACGCACCCTGGCACGGGGGGCCGGGTGATCTGGGCGGGCCGAACCACCCGCCCCTGCCGCCCCACCAGTCGGGCCCGAACGGCCCGATGGCCCCGGGTGTTCCCAGCACCGGTCCGAACCGGCCCGTGAACCCCGTGCCGCACAACCCCGCCGCGGTCCCCGGTCCCGTCCCGGGCCCCGTTCCCGGCGCCTACCGGCCGACGGGACCCCAGGCCGTGCCGCAGCACGGGGTCTCCGGGCAGGCGACCGGCCGCTTCTCCCCCACAGGGGGACAGCCGACGAGTCGTGCCCCGCTGCCCGGTCCGCAGGCCGGACCTCCCGGCCCGCCCGCCCCTCCCGGCCCGCAGGTGCGGCAGGGGCATCAGGGCCCGTTCCCCGGTCCCGTCGGCGCGCCGGTCAGCGGCGGCCAGGGTTCGTGGGGCCCCGCCAAGCCCGGCAGGCCCACCATGTCCGCGCCCTGGTCGGTGATCACGTCGACCGTGCTGCTGGGGCTCAACGCGGGCTACATGCTGGTGCTGGCGGTCCTGTTCACGGTGGAGGTGGCCGGTGGGACCGCCGAGGTGGGCTGGGGTTCGGTGACCTTGCAGTACCTGTGGGGGCTCGTGTCGGCCGCCGCGGCGGTCGGGGTGATGACGCGGTCGCGCATCGTCTACGGCGCCGTGGTGCTCTTGCAGCTCGTGGTGTCGGTGCTGCTGGTGTTCACCCTGTTCAGTGTCGTGGTCTACGCCCCCGACTACCTGCTGTTCTACGGGCTGATGCTGGTGTTCAACCTGGTGGTCGTCGGACTGCTGCTGGTCCCGCCGAGGTCGCGGGCCTACTTCGGGTTCGGCGCGGGCGTGCGCTGAACGCCGCCGGACCGCGCGGCGCCGCGGGCCCCGGTTCCCTCACCAGCGGACGACCCGCAGACCGCCCAGGTCCGCCAGGGCGACACGGCCCTCGTCGGCCAGGACGCGCACCATCTCCTCGGCCTCGGCCAGGGTGACGTGGCGGCCCCGCGACACGCCCTCGGCGACCGAGGGGCTCTCCATCCACAGCCGGGGCCCGTGCTCCCACAGCATCTGGATGACCTCGTCGCCCGGCGCCCTGAACGCCGCGAACGTTCCGTTGTTGGGGGTGAGCTGGTAGACGAGGTGCCGGGCTTCGGCCGTCTCCATGGCGCAGGGGTAGTCCAGGGACTCGAAACCCTGCTCGGCGAAGTCCGCGTAGTGGACGTCCAGCAGCCCGGTTCCGGCGGAGCGGGCCTCCTCCTCGGGCCAGACGCCGCCCACCACCCAGCGGCTGAGGGGTTCCTCGACGTGTTCGCGGGGCAGCGCGGGCTTGCCCTCGACGCGCAGGAGGTCGAAGTCGCGTTCGACGACGATGGTGCGGCCCAGGCCGATGCTCAGGACGGCGGTGCAGACGGCGGGCAGCCAGGGCAGGACCATCCGGGAGAGCTCCCGGACGCTCACACTGCCCTGGTAGCGGGTCATCCACTCGGGGAGTTCGAAGAAGCCGGGGTGCCTGAAGGCGGCGTGGACCATGGGTTCGCCGTCCGCGGCGGGGCCGGGGACGGCCGCCCCGCGGCCGAGGCGGCGGCGCTTCCAGTCCATGCGGACGCGGAGGTCACCGTCGGGGTCGCCGTCCCAGTCGACGGTGAGCCCGTGGGCGCGCAGGGCCTCGGCGACCTCCTCGCCGACGGCCGCGAGGCGGATCGGGTGGCTGGCGCCGAAGCGGACGGTCAGCGTGCCCTCCGCGAAGGCCCGGGCGGCGTCCCGGCGGTGGTAGAACGCGTATCCGCGCACCGGAGCGTCGGGGGACCCCGGGGAGTTGCGGAGCAGGAGTTCGTTGTCCAGCTCGTCCCTGGCGCAGGGTTCGCAGCAGAAGAACTCCTCACGGGCCATGATGCCCGACTCGTCCAGGGCGCGGAAGGCACGGGTGAGGCGGTCGCCGTCGATGCGGGAGGGCCACCGGCGCTGGCGGTGGGCGTGGTCGGTCAGGGCCTGTTCCAGGTCACCGTGGATCTGGGAGAGGGCCTCGCGGGTCCGCGGATCGTCGGGGTCGCCGCCGCCCAGCGCGTCGAGCACGTCCTGTCGGGCGCGTTGGAGGATCTCCACGTACCCGGTACGGCCCGAGGCGACCCGCACCGCCATCTTCTCCCTGGCCACGGTGAGGGGGTGGGCGCTCTCCCAGACTTCGCTCATGCGCCCAATGTGTCAGACCCCGGAGTCCTTTGGGGACCGATCGCCCGAGTCCTCGCTGTCCGCATCCGGTCAACTACGGATTCCGCACGCGGGTTCCTCCCCCCACGGAGGGAGGGTGCGGGGCCGGTCGCGGTGGGCCCCGGCCGCGGCTCAGGGACCGGTGCCCGCGGGGGAGGGGGCGTCGTCCGTGGCCAGGCGGCTGCCGAGCAGGAGCGCGTGTTCGACGTGCTCGTCGCGGATCCGCCGGGCGAGCGCGGCGGTGGCGGCGAGCTCGGAGACGTCCGCGGAGCGGATGCCGAGGAAGTCCGCCGAGGCCAGGTGGTCGGTGTACTCCGCGGTCGAGTCCACCGCCTCCTGGCACTGCTCCCACTCCCGGTGGGCGGCCACGGCCCGCTCGACCAGGCGGCCGTACTCGGTGATCTGGTCGACCCGGGCGCGCACGGCCTCCTCGACGGCGTGCAGGTGTTCGCGCTGGGGCTTGAGCGCCTCCCTGACGCGCGGGGAGGCCGCGCGCTGCCAGCGGCGCAGGTGGGCGCGGCGCAGTTCGCGCTGCCGGGCCAGGACCGAGGCGATGCGCCACTCCTGGTCGCGCAGGACGGTCAGCGCCCGGTCGGTGTCCAGGGCCTCGGCTCCGAGGTCGACGCGGGCCTCGCTCACCAGGTCGATCGTGTGCTGGACCCGGGCCAGGAGGGCGTGGTCGGCCTCGCTGAGGTCCTCGGGCAGGATGACGTGTTCGCGTTCGTGTTCGCCGTCGGACCGCCGCACCCGGGCGGTGAGGGTGTCGGCGGTGACCAGGGCGACGAGGATCCCGAACACGGTCCACGGCAGGCCCGGGGAGGGGTCCTGGGCCACGATGTCCACCAGCCAGGCCGGGGCGGCGGCCAGCACGCCAGCACCGGCCGCGAGGCCCGCGAGCCGCGTGGCGGGGGGGGTGNNCCGTCGGCAGGCCAGGGCCGCGACGTAGGCGACCAGGCTGATACCGGCGACCACCATGGCCAGGTACCAGCCCGCGGTGAGCAGGGCCAGGGCCGTGGTGAGTCCGACGCCGAACACCTGGACGGCACCCTCGCGCAGCCGTGTCCTGCGGGTGGGTGTCTCCTCGGCGTCCCGCCCGGGTGGGGGCGGCTCGGGGGCCCGCGCCTTCCGGAGGGCGTCCTCGTGCCACGACCGTGGCAGGGCGGGATCGATGACGGGTCGCGGCCGGATGACGTCCTCACTCATGGGCGGTCCCTCGTGAGTGGTGGGGTCGGTCGGGGGTGCGGGGACGGGGAAGGAAGTCGGGGCACTCGGGGAGAAACCCGACAGGATAGGAGGATGCCCACCCTGGAGCGCCCCGAATCAGGCGCCCCACACACCTTTGCCGGGGGTTGTTCGCGTGCCCCCGGCCCCTCCGCCGCGACCTGGGTGTTCGGCGGAAGGCGCGGACCTCTCGTGTCACGCCCGTTCCGCTTTCGGCCAGCCCGTTGGGCCGTCCCGCTCAGACCGGTTCGTCGCTCCCGGCGGCGGACACCAGATCCGTGGCCTTCTCCTCGCCGGGACGCTGGCGGGTGGGGTTGGTGTCCAGCCAGCGCAGCAGGTTCTCCGAGACCAGGTCGACGCCGATCCGCCCGACCCTGCCGTCCAGGTCTCGGAACAGGCACTCGCCGTTGCCCAGGTTGCGCAGGACGGCGAGGTGGTCCTCGTTGGCCTCCACGCCCATCAGGGACATGACGCTCTCCACCTCGAAGCGTTCGCTGGAGCGGAACGCGAACACCGAGGACAGGCAGTTGGTGACCTGCTCGTTGAGGAGGTCACCGGCGTTCTGGGAGACGAGGATGAGCGCGGTGTTGCGGGAGCGGCCCATGCGCGAGACCTCGGGGACGAGCTTGGCGCCCTCGGGCGTGGAGGTGACCGCCCAGGCCTCGTCCAGGAAGATCGCCTTGGGCAGGTGCCGGTCGAGGCCGTTCATGAGGCGGCGGGCGAACTGGGACACCAGGTAGAGCAGGGCGACGGACAGACGCTGCTCGTAGGAGTAGTCGTCGCGGCCCACGCCGGAGTCGGGCAGGGTGAGCCCGCCCAGGGTGAACACGGTGGTCCAGCCCTCGGTGTCGATGCGGGCGTCGCCCTGGGGGTCGAAGCACAGGCTGGCCAGCCGCATCTCGGACATGGACTGGAGGACCGCGCCCAGGTTGCGCGAGGCCGCCCCGGGCGAGGAGACGAGGTGGTCCACGACCTTGGCCAGGGAGGGCTGGGGCTGGTTGGCGACGGCGGCCACGGCCTGGATCATGGCGGACTCGCGCTCCTCGCTCATGCGGGGCAGGAGCAGGCGCAAAGTCTCGGTGGCCATGGTCTTCTTGGCGGGCAGGTCGTCACCGAAGGCGAAGGGGTCGAGCAGGCCGGGCTGGGCCGAGCCGAGGGACATCATGCGCGCCTTGCGGCCGCGGTTCCTGAGCAGTTCGACGAGGGACTCGGCGTCGCCCTTGGGGTCGATGGCGGCCACGGTGACCCCGCGCAGGGCGAGCTGGTAGATCATCAGGAGCGCGAGGGTGGTCTTGCCGCCGCCGGGTTCCCCGGTGATGGCGATGGCGGTGGGCCTGTTGCGCGCCGCGGCGACCATGGGGTCGAAGTGGACGATGGAGCGGGCGCGGCCGAGGGTCTCGCCGACGTAGGGCCCCACCCAGCCGCCGCCGGAGTGGTCGACGCGGTCGCCGACGTCGACGGTGGCGGTGGGCATGCCGCCCGCGATGGTGCGCAGCGGCTGGCGCTGGGCGTAGGCGTTGAGGCGGATGCGGTCGCCGGGCAGGGATTCGTTGAACAGCGAGAACTGGTCGCCGGTGGAGTTGATGACGTCGATGCCGATGTCGCGGTAGTGCTCCACGACCGCCTCGACCTGCTGCACGAGGAGGCGCTCGGTGGGCGCGGACACCATGAGGCGGTGCCAGCCGTAGACGAACGGCAGGCGTTCCTTGGTGATGCCGTGCTCCAGCATGCGGGCGGCGTCGATCTGCTCGGCGAGCGCGATGGGCGCCTCCACCCCGGCCTCGCGGATGTGGGCGTCCATGTCGCGGGCGTGGGCGAGCTTGCGGCCGACGTCCTTGGAGGCCTTGGCGGGCGGGATGAGCTTCATTCTGAGGGACATCTCGACCGGGAACGGGAGCGCGTCGGCGTGGTGCATCCAGGGTTCGCCGTCCGGGAAGGGCATGAGGTCCGGGAAGCGAGCGAAGGACAGGAACGCGACGTGGGTGGATCCGGCGGGCTGTTCGAGCCGGAGCGAGGAGCGGCCGTTGTGCACGACGCCGTCCACGAGCGCCTCGATCTCGCCGCGGCCCCAGGTGCGCCGCCCGGTGGCCGAGGGCAGGACCTCCTCGGCGGTGCCGCTGACGGCGTGCCGGATGAGCCAGGCGATCTCGTCGGAGGTGGCGTGGCGTGCGTGCAGGGAGCTGGCGGCCAGGGCGCGGCCGAGCCGTTCGGCCTGGTCGGTCCAGCGGGCGATCTCCTTGTCGTCCACGGCGTCGTCGTTGACTCCGAGGACCTGCTCGGTGCGCTGGTAGACGCCGAACAGCTGGGAGAACAGGCCGAGTCCGGCGCCGGGGTTGCGCTGGCCGAGGCGAACGCCGAGGTAGACCTCCTTGGTCCAGAAG
This sequence comes from Nocardiopsis halotolerans DSM 44410, assembly GCF_000341065.1. Taxonomy (GTDB): domain Bacteria; phylum Actinomycetota; class Actinomycetes; order Streptosporangiales; family Streptosporangiaceae; genus Nocardiopsis; species Nocardiopsis halotolerans. The sequence continues at coordinate 13,131 of NZ_ANAX01000212.1, forward strand.
TCCTTGGCCCACACGTGCCGGTACATCTCGTCGAGGTAGTCGTACCAGCCGGGACCGGCGTCGGATGTGGCGTCGAGCCGGGTGGCCCAGTCGGCGGCCGGGTAGGTGCGGTGGGCGACGCGCAGGTGGACCTCGGCGTCGTTCATGCGGATGGCGGCGAGGGCGATGGTGACGTTGGTGGCGAGCGCCTGGCGCTCCTCGGGGGTGGTGAACTCGTAGGAGACCGTGGGCAGGCGGAAGTAGGCCCAGGCCTCGCTGTCGCTGAACAGCACACGGTCGTCGAAGTAGCGAACCGCGAGGCGGGTCGCGCCCCGGGTCCCCCTGGTGCCGGTCATCTTTTCGCCCTTCTGGTCGCGTCGCGTGGCGTGGGCTCCGTCGGGCATAACCGGGCCCGCCGCCTTCGCCCCCTTCATAGTGGAGTATCGCCCGGGATCGGGAGAAGCGGACGGGGTTGCGGCGCGCCAGAACCTCACGCCGGAACCCCGGAGCGGGGTGACCGGACCGCCGCGGGCCTCAGCGGGAGGTTCAGCAGGCGGTGTCGATGGTGTCCTGGATGGCGGACTTCTCCGACGGGGTGACCGTGAGGTCGTACAGGTACTTGACGTTGGTCCACGCCTTGACGTAGTCGCAGTGGATGGCGGTGTTGTCCGGCATCCACTCGGAGGGGTCGCTGTCGCCCTTGGAGCTGTTGCTGCCGACGGTCACCGCCCACAGCTGGGGCGAGTCCACGTCGTTGGCGAAGTCGGCTCGCTCGCCGGTCGTCCAGTCGGAGGCGCCGGTCTTCCAGGCCTCGCTGAGCGGAACCATGTGGTCGACGCTGATCTGGGAGACGTCACCGTCCCACCACACGTCGTCGAAGGTGCTGTACCACCGGCCCGAGGTGGGCTGGCAGTCGGAGTCGGTCACCACGTCGTGGCCGTCGCGGACCAGCACGTGCTGGCGTGCGGTGCAGGGGCTGTCGACGACGTTCCAGTGCGGGAAGAGGCTTCGGTCGTAGCCGGTCTGGGGCCCCTTGGCCCGAACGGTGAGGGAGTCGAGCTGGCTCCGGGCCTCCGAGGCGCTGGGGATGCCCGGGGGCAGGACGTGGTCGGCGGCGGCCGGTGCCGCCCAGCCCGGTACGAGGGCGAGGACGGCCACGGCGGTCGCCGCCAGGGCGCGCGCGAGCGCGCGGGGGTACGGGGACACGTTTTCTCCTTTTGAGCGGGCGGAGGAAACCACGGACCCCACTACTGTGCGATGACCGAGCTTTTCACGCCAGCCCTTCGCGGAGAATTCCGGCCGGATCGGGGTGAAGTTCCGGGGCCGCGGACGCCGGAACTTATGAACCAAACTCTGCACCATATTCGTGTGAGCTACCACACAGCAAAAGTGCAATGCGTGACGAATGATTGCGGGGACGGAGCCTGCAACTGGACGACCTGCGATGATGCACCCGCCGATCAGTGCTCGACCACACCGGGTGACGCCATGCAGGTGAACGGTCGGATTCACCCGCAAAGGGAAAGGCGGAACAGGAAAAAGGAAATCCACCCCCACAAATTTTCCCCCATATAGTATAGCTGTCATACCCAGAACAAAGACCCCTAAACACCACCCCAAGAAGGGCGTGAATGAGGGATGCCTAGCCTTTGTTAAGTTCACGTGTCGGCAGGAAAAACCGTCGACCTCAGAGAGGATGAGACCCCGCCAGGGGATCGGCCATGACTCTGCAGATGGATCTTCCGGCATCGACCAAGGACGACTACCCGACCCGCAAGACCTCCGAGCCCGCGCTGCTGTACCGCAAGGACCCCACCGTCTGGGGTTCCGGGGACGGCCCCTTCTCCTCCGACGAGCTCAAGGGCTACGACAGTCGGGGCTACACGCAGATCGAGTCGTTCGTCACCGACGAGGAAGTCAGGACCTACAGCGCCGAACTGAAGCGGCTCGGCTCCGACAGCGAGCTGCGCAAGGACGAGCGCGTGATCGTCGAGCCCACCTCCGACGAGGTGCGTTCGGTGTTCGAGGTGCACAAGATCAGCAAGGTCTTCGCCGACCTGGTGAACGACCCGCGCCTGGTGGAGCGCGCCCGCCAGATCCTCGGTTCGGACGTGTACGTGCACCAGAGCCGCGTCAACTACAAGCCGGGCTTCGGCGGCGGCTCGTTCTACTGGCACTCCGACTTCGAGACGTGGCACGCCGAGGACGGCATGCCCAGGATGCGGGCGTGCAGCTTCTCCATCGCCCTGACCGACAACTTCGCGCACAACGGCGCGCTGATGATCATGCCGGGATCGCACAAGACCTTCGTCTCGTGCGTGGGTGAGACCCCGGAGGACAACTACCGGTCCTCGCTGAAGAGCCAGCACGTGGGCACGCCCGACAAGAACTCCCTGTCGTACCTGGCCGACCAGCACGGCATCGACGTGCTCACCGGTTCGGCGGGCGGCGTGACCGTGTTCGACTCCAACTGCATGCACGGCTCCGGCGGCAACATCACGCCGTACCCGCGGTCGAACGTCTTCATCGTGTTCAACAGCGTCGAGAACGCCTGTGAGAAGCCCTTCAGCGCCCCCGCCGCGCGTCCGGGCTTCCTCGCCTCGCACGACACCACGCCCGTCGGCCGCTGACGCACCACCGCCTTGAGCCCCCGTGTGGGGCGGGTCCGCGGACCCGCCCCACACGGGGGCTCGCCTCTGTCGGGGCCCCGCGGCCGTCCTCAGCGGCGCTGGAGAAGGTGGTCCCTGGCCCCGCCGGTTCCGCTGGCCGTGCCCGGCACCGAGCACGGCCGTGGAGGGGCCCCGAGAGCGGAACGTCCTCGCCGGAGCGGGGCGGCCCCGGCGAGGACGTCACTGGGCGAGCGAGTTGACCAGCACCCCGCCGAGGGCGCCGTGGGCACGTTTGGTGGCCGAACGCAGGGCACCCACGTCGATCCTGGTGTAGGACGAGCCCAGGTGGTCGTCCCAGGGGATGCGGACGATGGCGCGGCAGCGTCCGCGCGCCACCCGCTCGGCGGCGTCCACGTCCTGGAGGCTGCGCTTGCTGACCCCGTTGACCACGAGTACGGACCTCGCGCGCAGAGCGCCGTAACCGTTGCCGTCCAGCCAGTCGAAGGTCATGGAGACCGCGCGCTCGGCGTCGGCATTGGCCGGGGCCACCAACACCAGCCCGTCGGCGACCGGCAGGGCGCGCGCCACGCCCGTGGCCGCCGGGTCCAGCAGGGTGATGCCGTAGAAGCCGCCGAGCAGCGACGCCAGCTGGCCGTAGTCGCGGTCGTCGAGAGTCTGCACGTAGGGGTCGTCCAGGGTCTGCACGACCTCCAGGCCGGTCGAGGTGCGGCTGGTGTAACCGCTCATGCCGGAGTAGTCCTGGATCGCCTCGGCGTTGGCGAGCAGGCCGGTGAGGGTCTCAGGGGTCTGGGCGCCGACCCGGCGGGAGAGTCCGTTGGGTCCGGGGTTGACGTCGACGGCGACGACGAGGTCGTCGCGGTGCGCGGCCAGGGTGTGGCCGATCATCAGCGCGGTGACGGTCTGCCCGGCACCGCCGGTGCAGCCCAGCACGACGAGGCCGCGCGGCCCGTCCAGGGGGGTGCGCAGCCGCTCGATGTCACTGGCGGGCAGGTCCGAGCGGACGGGGGCGGCGCCACCGGTGACCACCCTGGCCAGGCGGCGCCAGCCCCGGGTGCCGCCGGAGTCGCCGGCGGGTTCCTCGGACCGTCGTCGGGGGTCCTCGGGCCGTTGGGCGGGGACGCCGTTGGGGGTGTCGCCCAGGCGCTCCTGTTCGCCGGTGCCGTGGTCGAGCTCCAGGGCGGGCCTGGACTCGCGGGCGGGCGGCTCGGGCTCCTCCCCGGGTGCGGGCTGCCCGAAGAGCTGTCCGAGCCTGCGCGCGTTCTGCGCGACCCGGTGGAAGACGCCGTCGTGCGGGTCGCCGGCGTCCTGGGAGCCCTCACCGGAGCCGGAGGCCCCGCTCCCGTGGGCGCCGTCCGGAGACTCCCCGGTGCGCGCGGGTGCGTCCGTCCGCCCCTCGGCGCGTTCGGCGTCCCCGGTTCGTTCGGGGTTCCCGGTGCGCTCGGTGTCCTCGGTACGTGCCGAGGCCCGCTCCCTCTCGAGGGCGCCCGCCATGCTGGGGTTGGCCCTCGGGTCTCGGACGGCACCGGTACGTCCTTCTCCAGCGGAACCCCGTTCCGTCCGCCGGGAGGTGGACGGTTCCGGCTCCTCCGGGGCACCCGCGCCCCGGCCGTCGGCGGTACCGGTGGCGCGCATGTTCCACCGGGCGCGGGGGGAGGCGTCGTCGCGGTTCTTCCCGGAGGCACCCGGACGCGGGGCCTCGGCGGCCGGCTGACCCCCGTCGGAGGTCCCGCTGGCACCGGAAGCCGGTGAGGCGTCGCGGCGCGCTGACTCACGGCGGCGCGCCAGGGCGGCCTCCTCGGCCTTCTCCAGGTCGGAGACGGTACGCCGCCGGACCGGTTCGGTGACGGAGTCCGCGCGGACGTTGACGTCTCCGCGGCCGGGATCGTCCCGGACCTCCGCGAAGCTGACGAGTTCGCCGGTTCCGTGGTCGAGCTGGGTGGGCGGCTTGGGCCCGTCGGTCGGGGCCGGCGCGGCCTGACCGTCCCCCCGGTCCTCCTCACCGGTTCCCGAGGTGTCCTCCTCGGCGGAGGGGGCGGCGTTCTCCTCGCGCAGTTCGCTGGCGGGGATGACGGGGTTGCCCCGGTCACCGACCCTGGGCTGGTCCGGGTGGCGCTTCCTGCCGTCCTCGAACCACTGCGCGGGGTCCCCGACCGCGCCGCCGCGCTCCTTCGAGGACACGGCGTCGGCGAACCTGGGACGTGGCGGCGCGGGGGTGTCCGCGGTGATGAGGTGCTGTTCGAGCACGGACATGTGCTCGTTCCACTCGGGACCGCGGTCCTCGGGTTCCTCATGCGGCCTGCGGGGCATGGCGTCCTGCTCGCCGGTGCCGTGGTCGAGCTCCGGGGCGGGCCTGGCCGCGGAATCCTCGCGGGCCGCGGCTGCGGGCGCGTCGGCGTCCGCGCCGGCGGCGAGGCTGCGGTGGGGAACGGTCTCCTCCTCGGAGGGCCGCTCCCGGCTCTCGCGGGCGTCCACGTCGTCGGAGGCGCCCGTGGCCCGTCCCGGCGGGGCGGTGTCCGTGCGGGCGGCGGTGGAGCGCCGGGGGGCGACCGAGGGACGGCCCTCCGCCTTCGCGGAGGCCGTGTCACGGGGCTCGTCGGCGCTCCGCCCGCTGTCGGACGTGTCGGTGTCCTCCGCGGACGGGGACGCCTGCGCCGACGGCTTCCGCGAGGTGTCGGCGGTGTTCGCGGTGTTCGCGGTGTCCGCGCCACGCGCGGGCACCCGGGGTTCGCTGACCGGCTCCTCGTGTGCTTCCGGGTCCGCGCGGCCCGGAACCGCGTTGGCGGCGGCCTCTCCCATGCCCATGGAGGCTTCGCGACCGTCGGCCGGTTCCTCGCCTACCCCCGCGTCCGTCCGCTCCCGAACGGTGTCGGCGGCGTCTCCGGTGTCCGTGGTGGCCTCGCGCTGGTAGGCCGGTTCCTCACGTGTTCCGGTGTCGGCGCCGCCCGGAGCGGCGTCGGCGGAGGTGTCCGCACCCGCACCGGGCTCCTCCTCCGGCGCGGCGGAGGAGGGCGGCAGCCAGGGCACGGCCCCCGCCTCGGCGGCGGGGCGGGCCGGGGNGCCGGTGGCCGCCGCGTAACGGGCCGCGTAGTCCGACAGGTCGGCGTAGCCCTCGGCGGGCTCCGTCCTCCCCTCCCCCAGCTCCCACGGGGCGGCGTGCGGGCGTCCCCTGCGCCGGGGCCGCTCCGGAGCCTCACCGGTGTCGGGAAGCCCCTGGCCGCGGGCGCGTACGGTGCGCGGTTCCTTGGGGCCGCGCTCACGTACCCGCTCGGCACGGCGCTCCTCCAGGTCCTTGGCGACCCTGAGGCCCTGCGTACGTCCGCGCAGGCGCCGGGCGGCGGGCGTCTCCTCCTCGGTGGCGGGGACGTGCGCGGCCTCCCCCGTACCGCGCTCCCGGGCGGCGCGCCGGGCGTCCACCGCGTCGTTCAGTTCGTCCCTGCTCATGGCGGCGGTGTCGCCGACGCCGTAGGCGCTCTTGGAGGACAGACCCACCGGGGTCTCGCCGGAGGAGGCGCGCAGGCGGGCGAACCACGCGTCGCTGTCGCGCTGCTCCTCCCCCTCGCTCTCGTAGACCCGTTCCGCCGTGAAGTCCTCGTCGAAGTCCTCCTGCCCCTCCCGAGCCCCACGCGCCTCCTGGGCGGCGCGCTCCCGGGCGTCCTCGGTGTCCGCCTCGGAAGGGTGGGATCCCTCCGAGGACTCGTGTGACCCGGGGCCGAGGGCGAAACCGAAGTAGTTGAGCACGCGGCGGCCGACTCCGCGCCGGGACCCTCCGGGCGTCCCGGGGGCCCCTCCGGAGGCCTCGACCGCGGAGGGCTCGTCCTCCCGGGCCTCCGGGGCACGGCGTTCCCCGGGTTCGGGGCGTGCGGCGACGGCCACGGGTGCCCGTTCCGGACTGGCCGGGGCCTCCTCCGCCGGAGACACCTTCTCCGGGGTCCCGGCGCGGCCCCGGGCGGGGGCGGCCTCCGTCCTCGCGGGAGCCTCCGTCCTCGCGGGGGAGTGCCTCTCGGCCCCGTGCGCGTCCCGGGAGCGCAGACGCGGGGCCGCGGCCGGAACCCTCGCCGACGCGGCCGGGACCGCCCTCTCCGGTTCGACCGGCGTGTACGGGGCCTCGTCCTCGGCGTCGGTCACCGGCGCGCGGTCGCCGGGCCCGCTCACACCGCGCAGCGGCGGGGCGTCGGCCCGGGACGGGCGGACGGCGGCGTCCCGCTCCGGGGCGACCCCGGTTTCGGACACCTGGTGCTCGGTCGTCTCGTGCTCGTCCACCCGCTGTTCGGACGGCCGCC
>NZ_ANAX01000212.1:20026-50767 GCF_000341065.1 Nocardiopsis halotolerans DSM 44410
GCGGGAGCGGCCCGGCCGCGGGGTCGCGGTGCCACACGCGCACCGCCACGCGGACCTCGGCGGGCTCGTACTCGGGGGCCAGCCGGGTGTACACCCTCGACTCGGTGAGGAAGCGCGCCTGGGAGATGAGCAGTTCGGTGAGGCGCTTGCCCTCGACCACCGGCCGGGTGGCCAGCACGGTGATCACCCCGGGCGGTACCACCCAGAGCACCAGGTGCCAGCCGTTGCCGAACACGAACGGCGCGTTGACGAGGCTGAGCAGGACCACCCAGAGCGCGAACACGCCCAGGGCGACCCCGAAGGTGCCCACCGGGAGCGGCATGGGCAGCCGGAAATCGTAGAGCTTGTAGAGCCGCTTCTCGATACGCCAGATGTTGGTGTACGTGGGCAGATCCACGTTCCCGGCCTCCCTCGCCTATTCCGTCGATACGCCCATCGCTCGGGCGAGCGCCACGGCGATGACCTCGATGATGCCGGGGACGTAGAAGACGATCCCGATGAAGATCGCCAGGATGATGAACTGGGCGAACCTCGTGATCTCCCGGGTGAACAGGAAGAACACCGCCACGATGGACACGATGACGAGGAAGAGGGGCCCGAAGAAACCCCGCAGGAAATCGGCGAGGCCGCCGGTGTCGGGGGCGTTCTGCTGGGTGGTGGTGGTCTCCTCCGCCGCGAGGAAGAGCAGGTCGGCACCTCCGACGGCGTGGAACACGTCCGGTGTGGAGGACAGCAGGGGGAGCATGTCAGGCGCCGCCCCCCGGTGTCGTTGCTGGTGTGCGCATGGTCCTTCTCTTCTCCTTGCCTACGTGCCCCGTCATCCGCCGAACGAGCGCGGGGCGCCCTGGATGTCACGCACGTGCCACTCACTGCCGGAGTCCACGACGGTGACCAGGTACTTCTGCGTGATCTGTCCGGCTTCGGTCCCGTCGGAGGCCGGGACGGTCCACAGGACGGTGGCCGCTACCTGTCGTACGTCATCATTCCCGGTCGACGCACGGGTTGGCACCGTGATCTCGGACAGTTCGCCAAATTCCAGGCTGTTCTGCGGAAGCGGGGCAATGGTGACGCCCGGCTCCACGTAGCGCTCCAGGTGCGCGGGCTCCCCCGCGTAGGCCTCGAAGAAACCCGACAGCACCTCCGTGAGCTGCTCCTCCGCCTCGGGGTCGGTCTCGGAGGAGGACCTCTCGGGCAGGTCGGCGCGCGAGGGCGCGGCCAGCAGCGCGGGGATGCCGGAGACCACCAGGGCCTCACCGTCCGCGTAGACGGGCACGTCCAGGCGCATGGGTTCGCCGTTGACGTCGGCCCGCACGACGACGACGCCGTTGTGGTCGTTCTCCACGTGCACGGCGACGACGGTGAGGTTCTCGCCGGTGAGGCTGTCGGGCGGGACGTCGAGGGAGGCGGCCTCGCCCTCGGGGACGAACGCCGCCAGGTCGGACAGGCGCGCCTCGGGGTCGGCGGTGTCGAGGTAGGCCTCGGCGAACCGCAGTCCGAAGGCCGCGGCGGCGGTCTCCGGGTAGGTGACGGTGTCGGCCTGCTCGGGTTCCTCGTTGGTGTCGGGGAGGGCGAAGCCGCCGCGCAGCGGGAACCAGATGCCGTTGAAGATGACGACGATGATGAACGCCCACAGGACGGCGCGTCCCACGCCGACCCACCAGCGCCCTCCGGCTCCGGACCGGGGCCGCCGGGTGCGGGAGGCGCCGAACTCCATGCCGTCGTCCTCCCGGTCACGCGCGGCGGTGCCGCGCCGTGACGCCTTCGCCATCCCCGCCTCCTGCACAAGTTCCGCGCCGCCCGCTTCGGACGGCGTATCCGCCATGCCCTTGTCTACCCCATCCCTATAGTGAGGCATTGTGCGGGTTGGGAGCGTCGTTGGCGACTCCGCGTTTCCCCGTCAACCACACATTGCGCGCATGGGCCGAAGTTCCCAAAAGGTGCACAATACGGCAAGAGTTCATCTAACTCGCACTACTGCCGTGCACTTCACCGCAATTATGGTCGGGCCGGAAAGGGATTAGTTCCCCGGAGGAGAGCAAGGTGTGTCCCCGTCGGTCAGGGAACCGCCGACGGGGTGTGACCGGGGTCCCTCGGTGGACGTTCGTTCCCGGGCCTCCGTCCACCCCATCGTGGGCCTGCCCGTACAGGAACGGCGACCACACCCCGCCCCGTCCCCTCCGGACCGGTGGGCTCGCGCTCGCGGCCCCGGCGGCCCCCCACCGTCGCGCCGCACGGAGCCCGACGCGGCCGGAGCCCGGTGGCCTCCGTCAGGCCGCGGCGCCGACGGCGTCGTGCGCACGGCACGGACGTGCGGTCACTGTCCAGTACGTCCGCACGAGGGTCGCCATCGCGATCCCCCAGAGCAGAAAGCTCAGGTAGATCACGATGAACGCCCACGGCTCGATCGTGGAACCGTCGATCCGGTAGAGACCGGCTGCGGCGGCGATCAGCATCGTCCCGGCGGACACACCGATGGGGACCAGCATCAGGGCCGCGACCGCGCCGACACCGGCGGCCACGATCCGGACGAACCGCTGACGCACGCGCATTCCCATCACCACGGTGACGATCACGGAGAGCACCGACAGCACGACGGTGTCACCGAACCCGGGAGAGGCGAACGACACGTCGGCGAACGCGTCGTCGACCAGGCCGATCCCCACCCCCGCGCTCCACGCGGTCTTCAGGCCCGCGTAGGGCACCGTGCCGAGGACGGAGAGCGCCGCCGACCAGACCAGGAGCGCGCGCATACCCCGTGACGGCACGGGTGCGCACGCATCAGTACGTCCGCACCGTGCGCACCTTCCCGTCCGGCCCCGCACCCGGGCCACGAGCCACACCACGAGGGCGACGACGGCGCACAGCACGGCCACGTGCCGCAGAGTCGCCGACCACGACGGTGCGACCTCGAACGACCCTCCGGCCCCCGTCACGAGGTTCACCGCCCACACCACGGCCATCAGGATGGTGTGCGGCAACGCGAGGAGCGAGCCCGCGCACAGCCCCGCGGCGCAGAGACCGACCGCGACGATCCGCACCATGCCGGGGGTCCGACCGATCGCCACCAGAGCGCAGGCGGCCATGGCGGACAGCACGACCAACCAGGCGGGGGCCGTCGGCATCGCCACCGGGTCCGGCGCCCCCACGAACGGAAGCACGGCGGCGGCTCCCGCGGCCACCAGACAGCATGTCGCGGCCACCGCCCCACGACGGTCCCTCATGCCGATGACCTCGCTGCCCCTCCACGGAGAGTCATCACCACGATGACGGCCCCGACCGCCGCGGGAAGCGTCCAAAGGATCCCGTAGACCGTCGGGATCACCCGTTCGTACTCAGCCATCGAGACGCCGAGGTGCGCCGCAGCGGCGGCGAGCCCGAGGACGAACAGCACGATCGCGGAGACGCGGATCCGGCGGCGGCGCGCTCGCACCAGACTCCACGCCCACGCCGCGGTGCCGAGCGCCCCGATGATCACCAGGTATCCGGTGATGACCGAGCGCTCGGCGTCCACGTACGCGTCGGGCCAGTCGGGATAGGCGGCACGGACGTGTGATGCCACCGTGCCGATGCCCGCCAGGTCGACGAGTGGGGCGATGGCGATCACCGCCGTCACGATCAGGCCGGTCAGCAGCATTCCGCGAACGGTGGGTGATGCGGGCTGTTGGTTCTCCACGATCCCTCCTTCGTACACCGTAAGAGTCAGGCCGAGTGTAGTCTTACGATGCAAGAGTCGTCGAGGGCGGGGAGGAACGTGTGGCGGGCAGCCGTGGCCGCAGGATGGGGCTGAGTCGGGCGGCGATCCTGGAGAGAGCCGTCGAGCTCGCCGACGAGAGCGGTGTCGGCGCCGTCACGATGCGCGGCCTCGCCGCACAGCTCGGGGTGGAGGCGATGACGCTCTACCACTACCTCCCGAACAAGGAGGCGCTGCACGACGGGATGGTCGAGCACGTGGTCACCAGCACCGACGTTCCATGGGACGCGATGCCCTGGACACAGGCGCTCCAGACCTACGCGACGTCCCTGTTCGCCGCCTTGCGGGCGCACCCGGGAGTGATTCCCCTGGTGGCGACCCGGCCGGCGCTCACCCCCCGCACCGTCGCCTCCCTCGAATCAGCGCTCACGGTTCTGAGCGGTGTCGGCATCCCTCCGGCGACGGGCCTGTTCATGGTGCAGACACTGACCGCCGTCACGGTCGGTCACGCACGTCTGGACGCGGAAGGGACCGACCACGGCCTCCGGGAGGACGCGTTGCACGTCGACCCCGGCGCACACCCCCTGCTGGCTGAGGGCCTCAGAGGAGCACGGCCGGGCAGGCGCATGTTCGACGACCTCGTCGCGACGATCGTCGCGGGCTTCGCGGCGCGGTGGTCGTGACCTCTCGGGAACCCGCGATCGCCCTCGTCGGCGCGCCCCGGGGCCGGGGACACGGTCACGTTCCTCCGGGCACCGGTTCGCGGGTCGCCGTGGCCGCGACGACGCGGCTCCCCACGAACTCCACGGCATCATCGCGTGGCGACCAGGGCCGCTCCCCGGTGCCGCCGCGCGAGCGAGCGAAGACGAATCACACGTTGAAGCGGAACTCCACGACGTCGCCGTCGGCCATCACGTAGTCCTTGCCCTCCATACGGACCTTGCCCGCGGCCCGGGCGGCCTGCATGTCACCCGCCTCGACCAGGTCGTCGAAGGAGACCACCTCGGCCTTGATGAAGCCGCGCTGGAAGTCGGTGTGGATGACACCGGCCGCCTCGGGCGCGGTGGCGTCCTTGCGAATCGTCCAGGCCCGGGCCTCCTTGGGCCCGGCGGTCAGGTAGGTCTGGAGGCCCAGGGTGGAGAAGCCGACCCGGGCGAGCTGCGCCAGACCCGACTCGGTCTGACCCATGGACTCCAGCAGCTCCTGCGCCTCGTCCTCCTCCAGCTCGGCCAGCTCCGCCTCGATCTTGGCGTCGAGGAAGATCGCCTCCGCCGGGGCGACGAGCTCCTGGAGCTTGGTGCGCAGCGTCTCGTCGGCGAGCTCGTCGGTGTCGAGGTTGAACACGTAGATGAACGGCTTGACCGTGAGCAGGCTCAGCTCGCGCAGCCGTGCCAGGTCCACGCCCTCGGCGACGGACAGCGAGGTGCCCCCGTCGAGGACCTCCTGGGCGTCGCGGGCGGCCTGGAGCAGCTCCTGGGCGTCCTTGTCCTTGGCGTTGCGCTTGGCGTCCTTCTCCAGGCGGGGAAGCGCCTTCTCCAGGGTCTGGAGGTCGGCCAGGATCAGCTCGGTGTTGATGGTCTCGATGTCGCGGGAGGGCTCGATGTCACCGTCGACGTGTGTGACGTCGGGGTCGTCGAAGGCCCGGATCACCTGGCAGATCGCGTCGCTCTCACGGATGTTGGCGAGGAACTTGTTGCCCAGGCCCTCACCCGTGGAGGCGCCGCGCACGATGCCCGCGATGTCGACGAAGTCCACCGTCGCCGGGATGACCTTCGCCGAGTCGAAGATCTCGGCCAGCTTCCCCAGCCGTGCGTCGGGCACGCCCACGACCCCGACGTTGGGCTCGATGGTCGCGAACGGATAGTTCGCGGCCAGGGCGTCGTTCTTGGTCAGCGCGTTGAAGAGGGTGGACTTGCCGACGTTGGGCAGGCCGACGATCCCGATAGACAAACTCACAAGGTCAGAGTCTATGCGGACCCACGGGTGGGCGAGCCCGCCGTCACCTGAGGTCCCACCTGGGGGTCATCGGATGGTCCTTCCCGTGGAGGAGACCGGAAAAAGCAGAACCGATCACCGAAACACGGTGCGCAGGAGACGCTACTCACAGTAGGTTCGACGCACGTTGCCGGTAACGGGGAGGAAGGAACACCCTGCGCGCGGGCCACCCGTCGCGCACGGACACCCGTCCCCGACCCGGACCGAAACACGACCGCTGGCACGGCAGGCACGCGGTACGGCGACCGGTGGGAGGACCGGCCCCGGCCGTGTCGGACGAAGGCGCCAGGGCGCACGGATGACGCCGTGGACCGGCGCACCCCGCCGCAGCCTCGTTCCTGGGGGGAGACAACTGTGGTCACCGACCAACTGCGGGCACTCGTGCGCCGCTACCCGCTCGTCCGTTTCGCGACCCGGAAGATCCGCGTCCGACTGCCGAGACGGCTGGGAGGGCTGGACCCCGAGCGGGTCCCGCCGTGGAGCCGCCAGGTGACCTTCTCCCTGCCCCGCCTGGAGTCGGACACGCGCCGGATCGGCCCGGACGGCCTCACGCTGCGCCTGCCCGGCGACCTCACCGTTCCCCGGAGGCTGGCGGCGTTCGGACTGGCCAGGCACGAACCCGACAGCCTGGCCTGCTTCATGGCGATGCTCGACCACACCCGTCCCGGCGCGGTGTTCGACGTGGGCTCCGGGGTGGGGGTGTACTCGCTGCTGGCCGCCGCGCGCACGCGCCGACCGGTGTTCGCGTTCGAGCCCACACCGGAGATCGCCGCGGCGGCCCGGGTGGTGTCCTCGTCGGCGGACCTGGGCTTCACCGTGGTGGAGCTGGCGCTGAGCAACCACACCGGCACCGCCCACCTGCGGCGGGCCCGGCACAACGACATGTGCAACACGCTCGTGCGTTCGGCCCGCACCGACCTGTCGCACATCACCGTGGAGGTGACCACCCTGGCGCGGTGGAACGAGGAGGCGTCGGCCTTCCCGACCGTGCTCAAGATCGACACGGTCGGCACGGAGCCGGACGTGGTCGCCGGAGGACTGGAGGTCCTGCGGCGGTACCGGCCGTGGATGCTGGTGAAGGTCCGTCCGGACCGGGGCGTGGAGGAGCGGCTCATGGCGCTGCTCGACCCGTTGGAGTACACCTGGTACCCGGTGAGCGGACCGCCGCCCTACGAGCCGCGCCCGGAGATCTCGGGGCGTGCCTCCCCCGCGTGGGAGCGGATGTGGTTGTTCACCCCGGAACCGGTGCCGGAGGATTTCTGGCCCTCGGTGCGCGACTGGCGCAGGGCACTGGAGGACTGCCGCCCCGGCGCCTAGCTCGACGCCTCCACGACCTCGTGGGCGTCCGCGTCCAGGAACCCCTCCAGCGCGGCGAGGAAGCCGGACAGGTCGTCGCGGTGGACGCAGTGCCCGGCGCCCTCCGCGACCCGGACGGTGAAGCCGCGTTCAGCGAGGTCGTGCGCGGTCCGCGGGGTGACGGTGACGCTGTTCTCGGCGCGCAGGACGAGGGAGGGGACGACCGCCCTGTCCGGGAGGAGGTCGTGTCCGGCGATCTCCTCGGCGACGAAGTCGAAGAACTCCGGGTCGAAGGCGGCGAAGCCCCTGACCTCCCTCTCGACGTCGGCGTCGGCCCACCGGGGGTTCCTCTGGCGCACGTGGGCGACGTCGGCGTCGGCGCAGACGCGGCGCATACGCTCTCCGGCGTCGGCGTGCATGGGAGGCAGGCGGAAGGCCGGGTCCACGTAGACCGCCCGGGCGGGACGCAGCCGCTCCACCGCCAGGGAGAGCGCCACCGCGCCCGTGGAGTGGCCGACGGCCAGGTCGGCGCCGGTCGGCAGCGAGTCGGCGAGGTCGTCGCCGAGCGCCGCGACGGAGTAGTCCCCGCGCGGGCTGCCGCCGTGCCCGCGCATGTCCACGCTGACCACCCGGTGACCGCGTTCGACGAGCGCCTCCTCGACGGCGTGCCAGGTCTCGTGGGTGGACATGGATCCGTGGACGAGGAGGACGGTGCGGTTTCCGGTGCCGCTGGTGTAGGTCTCCAGTTTCATGGGAGCGGGCCTCCTGGGGCGGTGAGGGACTTTCCAGGGTCGTGGGCCGGTGAGAGGTGGTCCGGCCGCAGGCTCCAGGATCCCGAAAGCTTTTGCACAAGGGAAGTGAATGGCCGAATGCGGCCTCCGATCCGCACCTTTCCTCCCTGGCCGTATCCCCGCCCGGTGTGACCTCGCATGCGCGCCCCGCTCCGGCACGGTGCCGGTGCCCCACCCCTGTCCAGCGCACGTCGGCGACGGGCGGGGCCCCGACCGCCAGGAGCGGGGGAGCGCCACCCCCGGACGGACCGCGGCGCTGGTCGTGGCCGCGATGGACGGCCTCCGACTCCAGTGGCTGCACGGCTCCGGGTCAGTGGATATGCCCGGTTTGGTGGAACTGCTCACCGATGTCCTGCGTGGCGGGGACCCACGCACCGACGCGGGCTGACACCATGTCGCCATGGACGGCCTCGCACTCGTACTCATGCTCCTGATCGGACTGGCGACCGGTGCCGTCGTGGGCTGGGTCCTGGCCCGCGGCCGGGGCGCCGAGGAGCGGGCCGACGCGCGGGCCGCCCAGGAGCGCGCCGCCTACGTGGAGGAGCAGCTCGCCGACCGGTTCCGCGCCCTGTCGGCGCAGGCCCTGGACCAGACCAACCAGCGCTTCCTGGAGCTGGCGGAGGGACGGCTGCGCGCGGTCAGCGCGGAGGCCGGGGGCGACCTCGACGAACGGCGCCGGGCGGTGGAACGCATGGTCGAACCGCTGACGCGGACCCTGGACCGCGTGGAGCGCCAGCTGCGGGAGGCGGATGCCGGGCGGGCCGCCGCGCACGCGGAGTTGGCCAAGCAGGTCGAGTACGTGCGCGAGGGTTCGGAGCGGCTGCGCGACCAGACCCAGTCGCTGGTGACGGCTCTGCGGCGGCCCGAGGCGCGCGGCCGGTGGGGTGAGCTGCAACTGCGCAGGGTGGCGGAGCTGGCGGGTATGGGGCAGCACTGCGACTTCGACGAGCAGGCCGCGACGCGCGACGGGTCGCGGCGCCCGGACATGGTGGTGCGCCTGGCGGGCGGCAAGAACATCGTGGTGGACTCCAAGGTCCCGCTGGCGGCGTACCTGGACGCCGTGGAGGCGGGCACGGAGGAGGCCGCGCGACACCTGCGCGTGCACGCCCGGCACCTGCGCACGCACGTGGACCAGCTGGCGGCCAAGTCGTACTGGGCGGCGTTCACCCCGGCACCGGAGTTCGTGGTGCTGTTCATCCCCGGGGAGGCGTTCCTGGCTCCGGCGCTGGAGTACGACCCGGAGCTGCTGGAGTACGCGATGGGGCGGAGGGTGCACATCGCGACGCCGACGACGCTGATCTCTCTGCTGCGGACGGCGCAGTACGCCTGGCAGCAGGAGGCGCTGAGCGAGAACGCCCGCGCGGTGTTCGACCTGGGCAAGCAGCTGCACGAGCGGTTGGGCACGCTGGGCGGGCACGTGGAGGGCCTGGGCCGCGCGCTGACCCGGACGGTGAACGCCTACAACCAGACCGTGGGGTCACTGGAGAGCCGGGTGCTGGTGACCGCGCGCCGGTTCGGGGAGTTGGGCCTGGTCGACGGCGAGCTGGACCGGCCGGTGGGGGTGGAGGAGCGACCGCGCGCGGTCGTCGCCCCCGAACTGTCGGAGCCGGACGGCCCGGAGTCGGCCGGAGGGCACGGTCTCGGTTCCGTCGCGGGCGCCGGGGACGGTGCCGGTGGTCGCGGAACGCGGCACGTGGGTCTCGGGGGTCCGCTTCGCCGGGAGACCGGCGAGGGTGTTCCCGGTCTTTGAGGGCGATCATGGAATTCCGCGACCCAGGGGGCGAAAACGGGTGTTCGACCGCGAAACAGCAGAACCGCGACGGCCCATCCCGGTGTCCAACGGGAGGAAGGCGTGTTCGTGGCGGATGGGGCAAGTGATCAAAAGGACGACACGATCCCCGGAAAAGACACCGAACATTCACTAGAAGTGACACACTAAACACCGTGAGTAATACACTGGGGAGGCGAACGGCAATGCCCCCGCGGAAGCCGGACGGTCCGGAACGCGGGCACGCACCGTACTTCGTGCGGCCCGACGGCCGCGTCCGGGACGTGCCGAACGCCGGGAAGAGGGGACGCACGCCCCCGAGGAAGCGGCACGGGACGTCCGGAGTGCCGCCCCGCCTGACGGGGCGCGGCGGTGTGCTGGCCATCCTCACGCTCAGCTTCGCCGGGACCATGGTCTCGCACTGGGCGGGCATCGCCGCCGCCCCGGGCGTGGCCTTCACCCTCGCCTGCCTGCTCGGCGCACTGCTGGTCCGACCGAGCGACCTGCTGTCGCTGGCGGTCAGCCCGCCCATCGCGTTCTTCGTCGCGGTGGTCGCCGCGGAGAGCGTGCTCGCCCTGGGCAGCGAGGGTTTCGCGCGGGTGATGCTCCTGGGTATGGCGTCACGGCTGGCCGAGGTCGCGCCCTGGCTGTTCCTGGGCACTGCGCTGGTGCTGGTGATCGGGGTGTTCCGGGGACTGCCCGGCAACATCCGCGACCTGGGCGACGAGCTGAACGGCCGCAGGTAGACGCGGGTGGGCACGGGCACCGGCGAAGCCCCCGGAAGACACCGTCCGAGCGGTGACCGGAAAGGTCCACCGGTCCGCCTCGTTCATCCGGGGTCGGGCCACCGTGACCACACCAGCGACCTCTTCGGCCGGCCCGTCAGAAGGGCGTGTCCCCGTCCCCCGGCTCCTCGCCCCGGCGCTCGTCCATGGCCGCGGCCAGCTTGGCGCGGGCACCCTCCAGCCACTGCTCGCACACGCGGGCGAGCTCCTCGCCGCGTTCCCAGAGAGCCAACGAGTCCTTCAGGCTGAGCCCGCCGGACTCCAGCTGGCGGACGACGTTGTTCAGCTCCTCCCGGCTCTCCTCGTAGCTCAGCTCCGGCTCGGCGGCACCCTCGTCACGTGTCCTCGCGCCCTTGGCGGCCATCTCTACTCCCTCTCGGAGGTGTCGTCGGTGTCGTCGGCGTGGACGGACTCCACGGTCGCGGTCAGGCTGTCCTCGGCGAACCGCACGCGCAGGTGTTCCCCGACGTCCGGTTCCCCGGCGGAACGCACCACCGACCCGTCCTCGCGCTGCACGATCGCGTATCCGCGCGCCAGCGTGGTCGCCGGGGACAGGGCGTGCAGGCGGGCCCGGGTGTGGCCGAGGCCGTCGGCGGCCCGGTCCAGTGACACGGTCAGGCTCCTGCGCGCCCGGTCGCGCAGGTCCGCGACCTGCTCGGTGAGCCGGTCGATCTCGCGCACCGGGCTGGCCAGCACCGGACGCGACCGCATGCCCTCCAGCCAGGCGAGCTCGCGCTCCACCCCGCCCCTGAGCACCCGGCGGCCCCGGTCGCGGAGCTGACGGATGATCTCCAGCTGCTCGCCCACGTCGGGGATGGTCCTCTTGGCGGCGTCGGTGGGGGTGGAGGCGCGGACGTCGGCGACGTGGTCGAGCAGCGGAGCGTCCTGTTCGTGCCCGATCGCGCTCACCACGGGGGTGCCCGCGGAGGCGACGGCCCGCACGAGGGCCTCGTCGGAGAAGGGCAGCAGGTCCTCCAGGGAGCCGCCGCCCCGGGCGATGACGATGACGTCGACTTCCGGGTGCGAGTCCAGGTCCTTGAGTGCCTCCAGCACCTCGCGCACGGCGCGGTCGCCCTGGACCGCGACCGGACGCACCTCGAAGCGGACGGCGGGCCAGCGGCGGCGTCCGTTCTCCAGCACGTCGCGCTCGGCGGCGGAGTCGCGCCCGCAGACGAGCCCGACGGTGTTGGGCAGGAAGGGCAGGGGGCGCTTACGCGCGGCGTCGAAGAGTCCCTCGGCGGTCAGGGTGCGGCGCAGCTGCTCCAGCCGGGCCAGCAGTTCGCCCAGGCCGACGTGGCGGATCTCCAGGGCGCGCAGCGAGAAGGTGCCGCGGACCTCGTAGAAGTCGGGTTTGGCGTGCACGACCACGCGCGCACCGGGTTCGGGCGGGGGGCTCTGCGCGTCCAGGACCGAGGTCTGGCAGACCACGCGCACCGACACGTTGGCGACGGGGTCGCGCA
Organism: Nocardiopsis halotolerans DSM 44410; assembly: GCF_000341065.1. GTDB lineage: Bacteria > Actinomycetota > Actinomycetes > Streptosporangiales > Streptosporangiaceae > Nocardiopsis > Nocardiopsis halotolerans. Next base: position 31,813 of record NZ_ANAX01000212.1, read on the forward strand.
GCGTGACGTAGGCCATGCGGCCGCGCCGGTTCAGCTCGGCGATCTGGCCCTCGACCCAGATCCGGCCCAGGCGGCCGATCCACTGGCCGACGGCGTTGAGGACGACGCGTACCGGCTGCGGCGCCTCGGCGGAACTCTCCATGCCCATGCCAACCGAGCCTAGGCGAGGGCGGTGACACTTCGGAGCAGGCCCGCGCGGGCGCCGTGCCGGGGAGCGGTCAGACGGTCGCGTCGCCGCCCGCGGAGATGTCGTTGTTCGCGCCGATGTCGGTCACGGTCGGCTCGCCCTCGGCGTGGTGGACGGTGTTGTCGGAACCGACCACGTGGATGGAGTCGGCGGTGCCCACGTGCACCGTGAGTCCGCTGCCCAGGACGCTGACCTCGCCGCAGCCGCCGTTGAGGACGACCTCCATGTCGCTGGCGGTCACGTTCACGTTCTGGCCGTCCTCGCACTGCTCGGTGACGCTGCCGCCCTCGGCCGAGGAGATGATGAGGGTGCCACCGCCGTCCACGGACACGCCCCCGCCCTCGTCGAGGGTCACCTCGCCGTCCTCGTTGCTGACGGACACGTCGCCGTCGGCTCCGACGGAGACCTCGCCGTCCTCACCGCCGACGGACACGCCGTCGGAGTCGACGTTGACCTCCTGGTCGGTTCCGGGGATGCCGACCGAGCAGCCGGTCAACCAGAGCGCGGAGGCCGCGAGGAGGGCGGCGGCGGAGGTGGCGGAGCGCATGTCAGTCCCCTTCGGACGAGATGATGTCGTTACGTCTGTTAGGACGTCCCCTCCGGCTCCGCGGTTCCCGTTCGCGGCGGTGCCGTCGGCCGGGTGCCGACGGCGTCCCCCGCGGCGGGCTGTGCGCACGTCAGGCCTCGGCCTCCAGCTTGTTGATGCGGTTGTCGTACATCTTGATGAACTCGGGGCGGCCCTGGTGGGCGACCTCGTAGGCGCGCAGGTCGCGGACCTGGTCGGCGGTGAGCTTGCGCAGACGGGCGCGGACCGAGGGCAGGGTGAGCTCGTCGTAGGTGGGCACGGGAAGGTCCTCCATGGAGGGGGCGGCTCCCTTGCGGACCCTCTCCAGGACCTCATCGCTGGTGACCCTGGTGTGCGCCTCGGCCGCCGCCAGTTCCTCCGCGATGGCCTCGCCCGCCTCGGGAACGTCCGAGGTGGCGGGGGTGGCGGGCTCGGTCCGGGGCTCCTGTCGGCCGGCCGCCTCCCCGGTCTCGGCGAGCTCCGCGGCCTCGGCCGCCTCGGACTCCTGGGCCCTGGCGGGCCTGTCCGCCCCGGCGGGCTCCTCGGCCCTCTCCTCGGCCACGGCAGGCGTGGCGGGCTCCGCGGTCTTCTCGGGTTCGGGCTCGTCGTCCTTGACGGGCTCCGCGGCCTTCTCGGCCTTCTCCGGCTCCTCGGTCTTCTCCTCAGCCTTGGTGGACGCTCCGGTCTCCTCCTCGGCCGCGGCGGCCTCGTCGGCCTTCGCCCCGGCGGGGTCACCGGACTCGGGGGCGTTCCCAGGTTTCGGGGTCTCGGGCTTCGGCGCGTCCGCGGTCTCGCTCCGCGCGGCCTCCTCCCTGGGGGCGGGCTCGGACGCGGCGTCCGGTTCCTTGCGCCCGAAGATGCCCTTGACCAGGGTGACCAGCTTCGTGGCGAACGTCGGGTTCGACATAGGACGGGGGCTCCTGATGCTCTCGGCGGGTGGGGTCAGCGGTGCGCGACCAGCAAGCCAGCAGGGCCGAGTTGAGGGCGAACCGCCTGTAACGCATGCGATGGTGAACCAGGATAGAGGAGGGAAGAACAGCATGAGCAGGGGATAAGTGAACGATTTCGCCACTTCGAAGCACAACTGGATGCGCCCTGTTGCGGTACCGTCACCTTGGCCCCGGTCTCGCGTCGGTGCGTTCGCCGCAGTGCCGTCCCCCACACCCGGGTCGTACGCCGCCCAAGCCACCTAGGATGTACAGCATGACTGCGATGACGACTGCCACGAACCAACGCCGTGTGCTCCTCGCCAATCCCCGGGGGTACTGCGCCGGTGTCGACCGCGCTGTCATCACCGTCGAGAAGGCCCTGGAACAGTACGGCGCGCCGATCTACGTGCGTAAGCAGATCGTGCACAACACGCACGTCGTGCGCACCCTGGAGGAGCGCGGCGCGATCTTCGTGGAGGAGACCGAGGAGGTGCCCGAGGGCGCCATCGTGGTCTTCTCCGCGCACGGTGTCGCCCCGGCCGTCCACGAGGAGGCGCAGAGGCGCAGCCTGAAGACGATCGACGCCACCTGCCCGCTCGTCACCAAGGTCCACAAGGAGGCCAAGCGCTTCGCGTCCGAGGACCGGGACATCATCCTCATCGGCCACATCGGCCACGAGGAGGTCGAGGGCACCAGCGGCGAGGCTCCGGAGCACATCCAGATCGTGGAGAGCCCGGAGGAGGTCGACAAGGTCCGGGTGCGCAACCCGGACAACGTGTCGTGGCTGTCGCAGACCACCCTGTCGGTGGACGAGACCACCCAGACGGTGGACGCGCTGCGCGAGAAGTTCCCGAACCTGCTCGACCCGCCCAGCGACGACATCTGCTACGCCACGTCCAACCGCCAGGACGCGGTCAAGGCGATGGCGCCCGAGTGCGAGCTGGTCATCGTGGTCGGCTCCGACAACTCGTCGAACTCGGTCCGCCTAGTGGAGGTGGCGCTGGACGCCGGTGCCAACGCCGCCCACCTGATCGACAACGCCACGTTGATGGACGACTCCTGGCTGGAGGGCGTGACCACGGTCGGCGTGACCAGCGGCGCCTCCGTGCCGGACATCCTGGTGCGCGAGCTGCTCGACAAGCTGGCCGGACACGGGTACGGCACGGTCTCCCCGGTGACGACCGCCGACGAGACGCTGACCTTCTCGCTGCCCAAGGAGCTGCGCCGCGACCTGCGCGCCGAGTAGCGCCGCCCCGCCCCGAACACGCGGAAGGGGCGCCCGGCCGTCTCCCCGGCCGGGCGCCCCTTCCGCGTTCGGCGCCGTTCACCGCCCCAGGGCGGCGTCCACCTCCGACAGGAGCCTGGTCCTGGACCGCGCGCCGACCAGCGTCAGCACCGGTCGACCACCACGGAAGAGCATCAGCGTCGGCAGCGACATCACCTGGTGGCTCCGCGTGGTGAGGGGGTTCTCGTCGGCGTTGATCACGCGGACGGCGAGCGACCCGGCGCGTTCGTCGGCGATCCGGTCGATCACCGGGGCGACCATGCGGCAGGACGGGCACCACGTCGCCCAGAAGTACACCAGGACGGGTCCCTCGTGTTCGAGGACGTCCTGTTCGAAGGTCGCGTCCGTGACGGCGGACGCGGACGGGCTCATGGGCGGCATCACGGCTCCTCGGTCTCCTGGGGCGGACCGGTGCACGTTCCCTCCGCACCGCACCACCCCGAACGCCTGGTCAGGGCCTCGGACAGCTTGGCCGCGAGGCTCTCGCGCATCGAGGTGAGCCGGCCCAGGGCGGAGTCCACCTCCGCGAGCTTGCGCTGGTAGACCTCGATCGAGTCGGGACAGGAGTCCCCGGTCGCGTGGCCCGAGCGCAGGCACTCGACGAACGGCCTGGTGTCGTCGAGGCTGAACCCGACGGCCTGGAGGGTCAGGATCTCACTGACCAGCCGGTAGTCCTCCTCGCCGTACTCGCGGTAGCCGTTCGCCGCGCGCCGTGCCTCGATCAGCCCCTCGGACTCGTAGAAGCGCAGCGCGCGGGTCGTGGTCCCGGTACGTCTGGCGAGTTCCCCGATGCGCATGCGTTGACCGTAAACCCTGACGTTGACGTCAAGGCAAGGAACTCAGGAGCCCTCCTCGGCCCCGTCCCCGGCGTTCCCGGACTCCGTGCCGTCCTCCGGCGCGGCGCCGCCCCCGGCCTCCTCGCCGGAGGCGTCCACCTCCAGGCCCTCGGCCAGGTGGACCAGCTCGTCCATGTCCGCGGGGCCGGACACGATGCGGGTCACGCCCTCCCCGCGCAGGACCAGGGCGTTCAGGTCCGCGGACCCGTAGTGTTCCCACTCCTGCCCGCCGACCTCGACCGTGCCCACCCTGTCGGCGCCCCCGACGTTCTCCTCGACGACCTCGTCCGGGGCTCCATCGCTCTGGGTGAGCATGGCGTGGCTGTCCTCCGCCGTGGCGAAGCCCACCTTCCACTCGACCGGCCCCTCCAGGCCCACCCTGGAGCTGGTGGGCGTCCACCCCTCCTGCTCCAGCTCGGCGGAGGGCACCGCCACCGGGTAGTCGGCCTCCTCACGCAGGAGCTGGGCGTCCGGCCGGTACACCACCGACGGGATGTGCTCACCCGAGCGCGTGGAGACCACGAACGCCAGGACCAGGACGATGCCGACGACGATCCCGAGGGAGATGGCGTAGTTCTTGAAGGTCGCGCTGGACCGGCTGTACTCACTCATGACACAGTCCAGCTTGCCGCAGGTCCGGGGCCCTCCGGACCCGGGGTGGCCTTAGCCGTGCCCCTCCGGGCCGCCTCTCCCCGCATCGATGGCCAGGCGCGGGGTCCAACCGGACGACCCGCGCGAACCGTGTGCGGGAAACCGCGCGCACGGCCGTTCGCCGACGCGGACGCCTCCGGTACGGCTCCTCAGCGCCGGGGTTCGAGCTGGGTGAGCAGCCCGGTGATGTCGTCGGCGAGCGCGCGCGCCTCGGCGTCCTCGCGCTGCACCACCTCGGCCACGGCCAGCAGCATGGCACCGCTCACCACGATGAGCAGCGCCTCGTCCACGGGCTCGTCCGCCTTGCGGAACAGCGCCACGTTGCGGTCGGTCCACCGGGTGAGCCGGGTACGCAGCTGGTAGTCGAACCCGGGAGGCCCGTCACCGCTGAAGAACAGCCGTGTGGTGTCCCTCTCCTCGATACATCCGAGCAGGTAGGCGTGGGCGGCGATGTTCATCAGCCGTGTGGGGTCGCCCTCCCCCCGGGCCCGCGCGTCCACGACCGCCTGGTGGGTGCGGTCCTGCTGCCGCTGCTGGAACTCCTCGTACAGGGCGAGGTAGAGGTCGGCCTTGCCGGAGAAGTGGTGGTACAGGCTGCCGACGCTGGCACCGGCCACGGCCACGACCTCGCTCACCCCGGCCCTGGCGAACCCCACGGTGCGGAAGACCTGGGAGGCCGCCCTGAGCAGGGCGCTGCGGGTGGCCGCGCCGCGTGGAGAGACCCGCGCGGGCTTCGCGGGCTTGTCCGTCTTGTCCACTGTCACGCCTCACTCCAGTCCGGGTCCCCGCCAGAGTAGTCCGTTCCCGCTCTCCGGGGGCGGGGACGGGTCGCGGTCAGGGGCACCCGTGGCCCTTCGTGTGTCACATCGGGTGACTACCCTAAGACGTGACCCCCGCCCTGTTCCCCGACGGAAGGTGTCCCATGTCCCAGTCCGGTAGCCCGTCCACGCAGCCCGCGGCGCCCGACCGCAACCTCGCCCTGGAACTGGTCCGCGTCACCGAGACCGCCGCGCTGGCCTCGGCCCGCTGGGTCGGCAAGGGCGACAAGATCGGCGCGGACGGCGCGGCGGTGCGCGGCATGCGGCACATGATCAGCACCGTGTCCATGAACGGCACCGTGGTGATCGGCGAGGGCGAGAAGGACAACGCGCCGATGCTCTACAACGGGGAGCGGGTCGGCGACGGCGGCGGCCAGGAGTGGGACGTGGCGGTCGACCCGATCGACGGCACCACCCTGACCGCCATGGGCATGCCCAACGCCGTCTCGGTGATCGCGATGAGCCCGCGCAACACCATGTTCGACCCGTCCGCGGTGTTCTACATGGAGAAGCTCGCCACGGGCCCCGAGGCCGCCGGTGTGGTGGACATCGCCGCTCCCGTGGCCGACAACGTCCGGGCCGTGGCCCGTGCCAAGGGCAAGTCGCCGCAGGACGTGACGGTCGTCATCCTGGACCGCCCCCGGCACAAGAAGATCGTGCAGGACGTGCGGGACGCGGGCGCGCGCATCAAGTTCATCAGCGACGGCGACGTGGCCGGTGCGATCATGGCGGCCCGCGCCGGAACCGGCGTGGACCTGCTGCTGGGCATCGGCGGCACTCCCGAGGGCATCATCACCGCGTGCGCGATGAAGTGCCTGGACGGCGTCATCCAGGGCCGCCTGTGGCCCAAGGACGACGAGGAGCGCCAGAAGGCGATCGCGGCCGGGCACGACGTGGACCGCGTGCTGCACACCGACGACCTGGTCTCCTCCGACGACGTGTTCTTCGCCGCGACCGGCATCACCGACGGGGAGCTGGTCGGCGGCGTACGCTACGAGGCCTCGCGGGTCATCACCGACTCCCTGGTCATGCGCGGCCGTAGCGGCACCGTCCGCCAGGTGCTCAGCGAGCACCGCCTGAGCAAGCTGGCCTCCTACAGCGGCGTCGACCTGACCTCGGCGCCCTACCGCGGCGAGGAGCCCGACTCCGTCCCCTAGGAGTGCTCCCCGGAACACCCCGGGTCCGCCGACCCGAAGGCCTCCGGCGCGACACCGTGCGCCACCCCGGCCCGGGTGCCCCGTCACGACCGGTACGGGCACCCGGGTCTCCCATCCCCGACCGGTCATCCGAAAAGGGCGTGAAACGCGAACCACACCGGGTCGGTCCGGCATCAGACCCGGTGTTGACCGCGCGGTCACGCACGAACACGATCCCTCGCCGGAGGTCTGATGTCCTACCCCGATCCCCCACAGCAGCCCCAGTGGCAGCCTCAGCAGCCCGGGCAGCCTGGGCCGGGTTTCCCTCCGCCGCAGCAGGGCCCAGGCCAGCAGTACGCGGGCCCCGGAGTCCCCGGTGGCGGCGCGCCCGGCGGCCCCCCGCCCGGTGGCCCCTTCCCTCCGGGCCAGTACCACGGCGGGCACGTGCCGCCGCCCGGCGGCCGTCGCGGCGGGGGCAAGGGCTGGCTGATCCCCGCCGCGGCGGGTGTCGCGGTCGTCCTGATGGCCGGAACCGTGTGGGCCACCGTCTCCCTGGTCAGCTTCGGCGGCCCCCAGCCTGAGGAGGTACTCCCCGGGAGCTCGATCGGGTTCGCCAAGCTCGACCTGTCGATCAACGGCTCGCAGGCCATGGAACTGCTGGAGTTCGTGGACCGGCTTCCGACCGAGGTGACCGAGGAGATCGACGAGCCCCGCGACGGCGACATGACGGGGCTGTTCGCCGAGGGGTTCGTGGCGACCTTCCCCGAGGCGGACCAGTCCGAGGTCGAGGAGTGGATCGGCCAGAGCGCGGGCGTCTCGGTGTGGCCCGCCACCGGTGAGGCCCAGACGGGAGGGGAGTCCGGCGTGGCCGCCGCCTTCGCGGTCGCGCTGGAGGACGAGCGGCTCGCCGAGGAGAGTCTCGCCGATCTCAGCGGTAACTACGATGACCTCTACTACGAGGTGATCGACGGTTTCGCGATCCTCACCGACTCCGACGCCGCCCTGGACGACCGCGAGGCCCAGATCGACGAGCACGGCACCCTGGCGGACGCCGACGCCTTCTCCGGCGACATGGACGGCCTGCCCGACGGCAGTGTGGCCGCGGGCTGGATGGACTTCTCCGGGCTGATGGAGGTCGAGGATTTCGCCCAGGGGTTCGCCGAGGGGTTCGAGGGCAGCGCGGGCACCAGCCCCGGTGAGGTGAGCGGCCGGTCGACCGTGTCCCTGCGCGTGGACGGCGAGTACCTGGAAGCGCGGATGGACTTCTACGAGTTCACGGCGGCCGGTACCGACATGTCCTGGCTGGCCGGGGCGCCCGGGGAGAGCGTGGCGGCGATGGAGTCGCTGCCCCAGAGCACGGTCATGGCCTTCGGCGCCAGCGGCCTGGACACGGCGCTGACCGACGCCTACGAGAGCGGCCAGCTCGAGTCCGTGAGCGGCAGCGGCCCGATGCAGGAGATGGAACGCATGTTCAACTCCATCGGCGCCCCGCTGCCGGAGGGCTTCACCCAGGTGCTGGGTTCGTCGACCTCGTTCGGTGTCACCAACCTGAGCCTGGACGGCTTCTTCGGCTCCTCCTACGGCGGCAGCGGCGAGGAGGTCTCCTTCCAGTACCGCGCGGTCGGCGGTGACCAGCAGGTGCTGAGCGACCTCGTCGAGACGATGGCCGCCGACCCGTACGCCACCCCGCCCGGTGTGAGCACCGACGGGGACGCCGTGGTGGTGTCGCAGGGCAGCAGCGCCACCGGCCGCCTGGGCGACGACCCGGTCTTCCAGCAGACCATGCAGGAGATGGACGACGCGGTGGTGGCCGGGTACATGGACCTGCGCCAGGTGCTGACCGACTCCGAGGTGCAGAGCCCCGATGAGTGGGGCGCCGTGGGCCTGGCCATGAGCGTCACCGAGGAGGGGCAGCGCGGCAGCTTCGAACTGCGGTGGTCGCCCAGCGGCGGCGAGTAGCCGCGGGAGGCGGCGCGGCACGGCTCGCTGACGCGTGAACGGCGTGGGAGGGCGAACCTCCCACGCCGTTCGCGTCGTCGGGCCCGGGCGCCGGCGGCCCGCGCCGGGACGGACGGGTTCAGCTGACGACGCGGCGGCGCATCTGGGAACCGGCGAGGAACCACATCAGGGCGATGAACGCCAGCAGCACTCCGACGTGGAGCAGCGCCGAGACGGCGTCGAGTTCGCCGAAGACCACCCCGCGGATCAGCTCGACCGCGTGGTAGAGCGGGTTGACCATGGCCGCTCCCTGGACCCAGTCCGGCAGTTCGGTGAGCGGGAAGAACGTGCCCGCCACCAGGAACAGCGGGGTGAACAGGCCGCTGAACACGTAGTCCATGGACCGCACCGAGGAGATCACGGCGGAGATCCAGATCCCGAAGAGCGCGAAGGCGAACCCGGCGAGGAACGCGATGAACGGCACCAGCAGCATGCCGGGACCGGGGTCCAGTCCGAACCCGATCGCGACCAGCAGCGGGACGCAGCCGTACACGCCCGAGCGCATCGCCAGCCACAGGGCCTCGCCGGTGACGAGTTCGCGCACGTCCACGGGGGCGGCGAGGATGCCCTCGTAGGTGTGCAGGAAGCGGCGTTTGATGAAGGTGTTGATGACACCGGGCATCATCGACTGGAACAGCACCGACACCGCCACGATGCCGGTACCGAGGAAGTCGATGTAGCTGTACCCGGCGAGGGTGCCGATGAGGGCGCCCATGCCGAAGCCGAAGCAGAGCAGGTACAGGGTCGGCTCGACCACGGCGGCGAAGGTGGTCGCCCGCCAGGACTGCCCGTACAGGATCCACTCGCGGGCGACGACGCCCATGACCGCGTCGGCCTCGAATCGGCCGGGGCGCGCGTGGACCTCCGGGCGGGCGTCCTCGCGAGCCTGTTTCTGTTGGAGGGTCATTCCACACTCTCCCCGGTCAGGGTCACGAACACGTCCTCCAGGTTGCTCGCCCGGCGCAGCGGCACGTCCAGCCGGTCGCGGAGGGAGTCGGGCAGTTCCTCCGCGCGCAGGACCGACAGGGTGGTGCCGGTGCGCCGTGTGGTGAAGCCGTGGTCGCGGACGAGGCGTTCGAGGCCGTCGATGCCCTCCTCACCCGGGACGTACTCCTCCACGGTGGCGCCCGCGTACTTGGCGACCAGGTCGACGGGGGCGCCGCGCTCGACGATCCTCCCCTTCGCCATGAGCGCCACCTCGTCGGAGAGGCGTTCGGCCTCCTCGATGTAGTGGGTGGACATCAGGACGGTGACGCCCTCGTCGCGCAGCGCGGAGATGACGCTCCACAGGTCCTGGCGCACCTGGGGGTCCAGGCCGACGGTGGGTTCGTCCATGAGGACGAGTTCGGGCCGGTGCAGCAGGGCCCGGACGATGAGGAGGCGGCGGCGCATGCCTCCGGACAGGTCGTCGACCAGGGTCGCGCCCCGGTCCGCGAGCTGGGCGAGCCGCATGGTGCGGGCGATGGCCTCCTTACGCTGGCGGCCCGGGACCCGGTAGAGGTAGGAGAACATCCGCAGGTTCTGCTCGACGGTGAGCTCCTCGTCGAGGTTGTCGTGCTGGGGGACGACGCCCATGCGGGCCCGGGCCCACTTGGACTCGGCGGGGATCCGGTGGCCGAGGATGTGGATCTCCCCCTCGTCCGCGAGGGCCTGGGAGGTGAGCATCTTCATCGTGGTGGACTTGCCCGCGCCGTTGGGGCCGAGGAGCCCGAGGACGACCCCCTGGGGAACCTCCAGGTCGAGTCCATCGACGGCGGTGAGAGAACCGAAGCGCTTGACGATGCCCCGGAGCGCCAGGGCGGGGAGGGCGGACGTGTCGCGGGGTGCCATGTCCGCGCTTCCGGGTGGACGGAGACCGGGCTCAGGTGTGGTCATGGTCCCAACCGTAGACAGCGGACGCGCCCCGTCGCCAGCGAGTTTCCGGGCGTGGACGCGTGTGGGCGCGGAGGCGTGCGCATGGCGGTCACCCGACCGGAGACCGACGCCGCGTGCGGCCGAGCCGGGGACCTCCGCCGCCCGGAGCGACGCGGAGCGGTCGGGACGCGTCTCTCCGGACCGCGGGAGGGCCCGGGAAAACCCTTTGCCCCGGTCCGGGGCGTGCGCCTAGCATCGTCGGGCTGGATTCACGGACGACCCGGGGGGGACGACCCCGGACAGGGACGGGTGGGTATGCCCCGGATCGCGCCGAGCGCGCCTCACAACCACACGGGCCTCGGCCGTACCCGGACCCCGGGTTCCTGACGCGGTCACGCCCCTTCCGTCGAGAAGCGCTCGGCCTGCTCCCTGCTGTGTTCACACCACTTCCGGCAAGGAGTTCCACCGGGTGTCCACCAACGATTCCCGCGGCCGTTCCGGCCACCGTCCCGATTCCGTCTCACGTACCGGTTCCTTCGGCTGCGTGCGCTGCGGTCTGACCGTGTCCTCCCTCGACCCCGGGGGGAACCGGCGCGACCACTGCCCGAGCTGCCTGAGTTCGCGCCACGTCCTCGACCAGGTCGCGGGCGGCTCCTCCGACTGCGGCGGGCGCATGGTCCCCGTCTCCATCGCGGTCCTGCGCGGCGGGGCCTGGAGGCTCATCCACCGCTGCACCATGTGCGACGAGATGTCCGAGAGCGCCGTCTCCCCGGACGACAACCACCTCGTCCTCATGCGGATCGCGGTCCGGCCGCTCGCCGACCCGCCCTTCCCGCTCGACCTGTTCGGGGAGGTGTGAACGTGGGCCGACGCAACGCGCGTGCCGGACGACGGCCGCAGCGACCCAAGACCGTCGTGCACGCCCGCCGCGAGGCGGGCGGCGCGGGCTCGTTCCGCTGTGTCCGGTGCCGTCTGGAGGTTCCCGTCAACGCGCCGGGGACGGCCCACCGCAACCACTGTCCGCACTGCCTGACCAGCCTGCACGTGGACCTGCGCGTCCCAGGTGACCGCGCGTCCGGGTGCCGTGGCGCGATGGACGCGCTGAGCATGGCGGCCCGTCCGGACGGCGAGTGGATGATCGTCCACCGGTGCGTGCGGTGCGGGGAGCTGGGCTCGAACCGGGTGGCGGGGGACGACAACGTCCGCGCCCTGGTCCGGCTGGCGGTCCGGCCCCTGTCCGCGGGGGCCGGCGCGGTGGCCAGGCGGGCGCTGATCAGCCTGTAGGAAGGACCGCGACGGCACGCGACCGGCCGGGATCCCGGGTCCGGTCCCCCCGGGCCGAAGGCTGGAGTACCCCCGGTGGGGCGGAAGGGGACGGCGTCCCCTTCCGCCCCACCGCCACGGAGCTCCGGGGCCGGCGGGCCGGGTTTCGACGCGCGGCTCCCCCGGGCAGTCCCGTGACCCGGGGTTTCGCCTAGTGTTGGCGGTGTGAGTGAGGAAGTGTCCCCTGACCGGCTCCGCGCCTCCGACACCGACCGCGCACGGGTGCTGCGGGTCCTGCGCGAGGCCGTCGGCGACGGACGTCTGGACCTGGAGGAGTTCGAGGAGCGCTCCTCCCTCGTGCAGGAGGCCCGTACCCTCGGCGAACTGCCCGCGGTCACCGCCGACCTCCTGCCCGCCGAGCGGCAGCCCATCCGTCTGGCCCGGCAGCCGGTGCTGGGCGTGTTCGGCAGCGCCGAGCGCAGGGGCCGCTGGGTGGCCTACCCCGACGAGCTGGCGGTGGCCTTCGTCGGGCGGGTCGAGGTGGACATGCGCGAGGCGCTCCTGATGCGCAACCACCACCGGATGACGGTGACCGCGATCCTGGGCCGGGTGGAGATCGACGTCCCCGAGGGGGTCGAGGTACGGCTGACCGGCTGGTCGTTCCTGGGCATGCGCACCACCACCGCCCGCCGCTCCGAACTGCCCAATCCTCCGGTGCTGGAGATCGGCGGGTTCTCCCTGTTCGGCATGGTGCGCGTGCGCTCGCCCCGGCGACGACGCCTCCTGGGATGGCGGCGCGGTGAGCGCCGACGCGGTATCGGGGCCTGAGGGCGGCGGTCCGCGGTCACGGGAAGGCCGTGCCCGTGGGCGGTCGGGCCCCGTCGGGAATCGGCCGCGTACCCTCCGGACGGGTTGGCGTCCCCCACGACGAGCGGCGGTGGCCCGCGGCGGAGCGCGGCGGCGCGCCGCGCTGTCAACATGATGCGCGCAACACCGTCAACGCCGGGTGAGGTGGCCGTGTGTCCTGGTGCGTCTGGCAATCTGGGGCTCACAGGTTTTCCCAGGAGAGATGGGTTGCAATGAGCGAGTTCCGTATCGAGCACGACTCGATGGGCGAGGTCAGGGTTCCTGCCGAGGCCAAGTGGAGGGCCCAGACGCAGCGTGCCGTCGAGAACTTCCCGATCTCGGGGCAGGGCCTCGAGGGCGCGCACATCGCCGCTCTCGGCCAGATCAAGGCCGCCGCCGCCAAGGTGAACGCCGAGCTCGGCGTCATCGGCGACGACCTCGGCAAGGCCATCCGCGAGGCCGCCCTGGAGGTCGCGGAGGGCCGCTGGAACGACGAGTTCCCGATCGACGTCTTCCAGACCGGTTCGGGCACCTCCAGCAACATGAACACCAACGAGGTCGTGGCGACGCTGGCCACCGAGCGCCTCGGCGCTCCCGTGCACCCCAACGACCACGTCAACGCGTCGCAGTCCTCCAACGACGTGTTCCCCTCCTCCATCCACATCGCCGCCACCTCGGCCGTCCAGAACGACCTGGTCCCGGCGCTGCGGCACCTGGAGGAGGAGCTGAGCCGCAAGGCCACCGAGTTCGCCTCCGTGGTCAAGAGCGGCCGGACCCACCTGATGGACGCCACCCCGGTCACCCTGGGCCAGGAGTTCGCCGGGTACGCCGCCCAGGTGCGTCACGGCGTGGAGCGCCTGGAGGCCGTCCTGCCGCGCGTGGCCGAACTGCCGCTGGGCGGCACCGCCGTGGGCACCGGCATCAACACCCCCGAGGGTTTCTCCGCCAGGGTCATCGCCGAGATCGCCGAGCACACCGGCCTGCCGCTGACCGAGGCCCGCGACCACTTCGAGGCGCAGGGCGCCCGCGACGGCCTGGTCGAGCTCTCCGGCCAGCTGCGGACCATCGCGGTCGGCTTCGCCAAGATCGCCAACGACATCCGCTGGATGGGCTCCGGCCCGACCACGGGTCTGGGTGAGATCCTCCTGCCCGACCTCCAGCCGGGCTCCTCGATCATGCCGGGCAAGGTCAACCCGGTGCTGTGCGAGGCCATGCTCCAGGTGACGTCGCAGGTCGTCGGCAACGACGCCGCGGTGGCGTTCGGCGGCGCGAGCGGCAACTTCGAGCTGAACGTGCAGCTGCCGATGATCGCCCGCAACGTGCTGGAGTCGGTCCGTCTGCTCGCCAACGTCTCGCGCGTGTTCGCGGACCGCTGCGTGTCCGGGATCGAGGCCGACACCGATCAGTGCCGCGTCTACGCCGAGTCCTCCCCGTCGATCGTCACGCCGCTCAACCGGTACATCGGTTACGAGGAGGCCGCCAAGGTCGCCAAGCAGTCACTGAAGGAGAAGAAGACCATCCGCCAGGTGGTCATCGAGCGCGGCTACGTCCAGGACGGCAAGCTCACCGAGGAGCAGCTGGACACGGCCCTCGACGTGCTGGGGATGACCAACTCCCGTTAGACCGGTCCGCTCCGGTCACCGACGGCCACGGGGCACCCCGCGCGCGCGGGGTGCCCCGCCTTGTGTCGTGGCGGGGGGGGGNCGTGCGGAGACACCGCCCGTGGTGGGGGCGCGTCGGTCCCGGGTGGGGGCGGGCCGGCCCGTGTGGGGCGGCGTCCGATGCGCGTGGGAGAGTGGGACCGGCCCACGGAGGAGAGCGCGCGGTGTCCGCGTGCGGATCGCGGTTGTGTCTCACTCGCCTCCTCCGCGCCTCCCCCAGGAACCTTCCGCGCGCGGAAGGCGTCCGACATTCTTGAACAGAGCACCCCGAAAGCCCGCCTTCGAGAGGGCAGTACATGTCGAGCAACAGCGACAGTGAACGCATCGTCGCGGACCGCTACGTCTTGCGCCGCGAACTCGGACGCGGTGGTATGGGGGTGGTCTGGGAGGCCTTCGACCCGGCCCTGGACCGCGTCGTCGCGATCAAGCAGGTGCTCCTCCCCGACCACTTCACCGACTCCGAGCGCGCGGACGCGCACGGCCGGGTCCGGCGCGAGGCACGCTCCGCGGCACGGATCAGCCACCCCACGGTCATCACCATCCACGACGTCTTCGAGTACGACGGCAACCCCTGGGTCGTCATGGAGCTGGTCGAGGGCGGTTCCCTCCAGGACCACCTCAACGAGCACGGTGTCCTGCCCGTGGACGAGGTCGCCCGGATCGCCGAGTCCCTGCTCAGGGCCGTGCGGGCCGCGAACGCCGCCGGTGTCCTGCACCGCGACATCAAGCCGGGCAACATCATGATGTCCGCGGACGACCGGGTGATCCTCACCGACTTCGGCATCGCCACGATGGAGGGCGGACCGAGCATCACCCGTACCGGCGCGCTCATCGGCTCCCCCGAGTACATGCCGCCCGAGCGCCTGGAGGGCGGCCCGGCCGAGCACAGGGGCGACCTGTGGAGCATCGGTGTGACGCTGTTCGCGGCGGTGGAGGGCGTCTCCCCGTTCCGCCGGGACAGCCTCACGGCGGCGATCGCGGCGGTGATCTCCGCTCCGCTGCCGCCGATGAAGCGCGCCGGGTGGCTGGAACCGGTCATCGCGGGCCTGCTGGAACGCGACCCGGACCGCAGGATGAACGTGGAGGAGGCGCTGGCGCTGCTGCACGAGCGCGGCGGGGCGGGTGCCGCTGGCACCGCCTCGGGGTTCGGCGGCGACGGCGACAACGGTGGTTTCGGTGCCGCAGGTGCCGCCGCGGGGTTCGACAGCGGTCCGCACACCGCTCCGGGCGTCAGCGGTCCGCAGAGCGCCCACCACGCGCCGGGTGGCGGGCACCCCGGGACGGGCGGGTACCCCAACACGCGGACTCCGCTGCCGCAGGGACCGCCGACGGGCCCGTCGGGGCCGAACATGCCGCCCGCCGGGCCGATCGGTCCCCACGGCCCCGGCGGTTCCCACCGGCCGCCGAACCCGGTGACGCCGGGGACGCCGTTCCCGCCCAGCGGGGGACACGGCGCGGGACCCGCCTACCGCCACCAGCCGATGTACTCCGGGGGGCCGGGAGGGCCGGGCGGTCCCGGTTCCTCCACGGGACCGGTCCACTCGGGCGGGCACGGCGGCTCGCGGTCGGGTTCGGGGACCACCAAGGTCCTGCTCGGCGTGGGCGCGGGCGCCGTGGCCCTGGTCCTCATCTCCGCGGCCCTGTTCACGGGGGTCCTGCTCTCGGCCAACGGCGAGGAGATGGCGGGCCCGACCGTGGCGGGAGACAGCTCCGAGAGCGCCATGCCCCCGGTCGACCCCTCCCCCTCGGCGGGCGGGAACGACGGTAACGCGGGGACCGGCAGCGCTGGCGATGGTGCGGAGAACGGCGGTCAGGAGGAGAACGGCGGGGACGACGGTGAACCGCCGTCCTACGACGATCTGGAGACCTTCCGGTCGCAGTGGTTCGACGTGGACTACCCCTCGGGCTGGCAGGTGAACGACGAGGAGATCGAGAACACGCTGGTGGCCTTCGTCGCGCCCGGCAACAACCACCAGGTGTGGGTGAGCGGTTGGAGCGACGAGACCTTCACCGGGACGAGCGCCGACTACCTGGAGCAGACCAACGGCGGCACCGACGTCGAGGGTGACGTCACGACCGACTACACGCAGTTGGAGCTGGAGGAACTCGGTGACGGTGACCTCGGCGAGGGCTGGGACGTCGCGCTCGTGGAGGCCGACTTCACCAACGAGGAGTGGTCCGACCCGGAGCGACGCTTCTGGGTCTACGCGGCCAGCACGGAGCGCGAGGGGACCCGGGTGTTCTACCTGGTCAGCGTGAACGTTCCGCGTGCGCACGCGGACTCCTACGAGGACCTGCACGAGGACGTCATGAGCACCTTCGCCCCGAAGCTCTGAGGGAGCGGGAAGGTGTTCGGGAATCCAGGCGCGGGGCCCGTTGCTTGGCCAGGAAGAGATGGCCGTCGCGGACGCGGAACGCGCTGCGGGTGTAGTGCGCCGACTGACGCCCGGTGCGGGACCTGGACCTCGGGTACTTCGCACGCCCGGCGGAGAAGTTCGCGAACGCCGCATGCTGAACGCCGACTCCGGGGTCTTCTTCCCCCAGTCAGCGCGGCGTCGGTCTGCTTGTGGGAGGTCTTCTCGCCGCGCTGGTGGTAGGCGGTGTGGCGCTCGGCCAGCGTCCTGTTCCACACCAGGCGCACACATCCGAACGTGCGGCCCGGTCGGGCCTGCTGTCCGGGGTCCGGGTAGGCCCGGCGCTCGTACGCCGTCCGCATGCACGCGAGGTTACAGAGGGCTGACTGTAGGAGTGAGGTGTTCTCCGGAGGACGCCCCGGCGTGACCGCCGGGGCGTCCTCCGGGAGGCAGAGGTGAACAGCGGTCCCGCCTTAGTGGAGGTCGCGGATCCGCCTCGGGACGGGTCAGTATCCGCCGGTGGCCTGGGACTGGGCCCAGGCCCCACAGGGAGTGCCGTAGCGGCCCTTGATGTAGTCGATGCCCCACGCGATCTGGGTGGCGGGGTTGGTCCGCCAGTCACCACCGTGGGAGGCCATCTTGTCGCCCGGCAGGGACTGCGGGATGCCGTACGCACCCGAACTGGGGTTCTCCGCCATGGGGTTCCAGTTGCTCTCCTTCTCCCACAGGGGTTCCAGGCAGTCGTGGAACTCACTGGCGGGCCACCCCTCGGCCAGGACCATGTCCAGGGCGAGGGCCCTGGGGTCCCCGGTGAAGGCGGGCGCCTCCGCCTCCTCCTCTTCCTCCTTCTCCTCCTCGATGTCGCTTCCCTCGGTCCGGGCCGTCATGACCCCGCTTCCGAGGGCCGCGTCACGCTGCTCCCGAGCCTGCTCGCGCAGGGACTGGATCTCTTCCTGGGACAACTGCTCGGAGAAGAAGGTCGCCTCTCCGGCTTCGGTGTCGGCGGCGGGTTGCTCGACCTCCGGCACGGCCGCACTGGCCGCCATGTCCGGATCGGCACCGTCGTCCGCGATCGCGGAGACGGCGAGGGTCGCACCCGCGACGAGGGTCGCCGCACCGACCGTCGCCGTACTCCGCAGCGACATTCGGTTGATGAGCACGGTTGCCTTTCCCAAGAGGGGGTTACTGGCAGGGAAAGGACCATTAATACCAGTTGTTGGCCTGGGAGTGGGACCACGCGCCACAGGGGTTTCCGTAGCGGCCCTCGATGTAGTCGAGGCCCCACGCGATCTGGGTGGCGGGGTTGGTCCGCCAGTCGTCACCGTGGGAGGCCATCTTGTCGCCCGGTAGGGCCTGCGGGATGCCGTACGCACCCGAACTGGGGTTCTCCGCCGTGTGATCCCAGTTGCTCTCCTTCTCCCACAGGGGTTCCAGGCAGTCGTGGAACTCACTGGCGGGCCAGCCCTGGTCCAGGACCATCTGGAGGGCGATCTCCCTGGGCGAGCCGGAGGGGGCCGAGGAGGTCGAGCCGCTCCCGGAGGAGTCGGAACCACCGCCGGACGAGTCGTCCTCGGTGGCCTCGGGCTCGGGTTCGGGTTCCGGTTCGGGAACCTCGCTGCCCGTTCCGCTCTCGGCCTGGACGGCCTGGTCCACCGCCGCGCGGGCCTGCTCCAGGCTCTCCGCGCGCTGGTCCTCCAACTCCTGCGCGCTCTGCCCGCCCTGCTCGGGCGGCGTCGCGAAGAAGTCGTCGGCCTTGTCGTCGCCGTTTCCTCCTCCCGCCGCATGCTGGTCGGGGAGGACCGCGGCGGAGGAGAGCCGCTCGGGCTCGACCGCGTCGCTCTGCGCGAACGCGCCGATCGAGAACGTACCGCCCGCGACGAGGGCGGCGGCGCCGATGGCACCCGCATGGCGCAGTGAGAACAGGTTGAGTGGCAAGATCGCCCTTTCGCGTAGACGCACACGCGTTCCACGGGATCTGCGTGTGTTGGAGTTCGCCGCCGCTGACCACGTGGCCCGGGGTGTGCGCGCGAGGGAAGGGCTCTGCCGTTCGACCGACCGCGGCGCGGGCCCTCACGTGGGAGGGGATGTTCGTGCAGCGGGTTCAGACTGCACCATCGTCACGATGAAGTAACACCAGATTTACTATGTCTTGGGTCACATCACGGAATGAATCCGAAATGCACCCTTCTGACCTGCGGTGCGACACGGAGAGTCAAGGGTGAGTCAAGTCGCTCCCGCCTGTGGGCGGTGCCTCGGAGACCTCCGAGGGGAGACGCGGGTCACCGGACGCGGTGTTTCTGAGTACCCGTACGGATGTGCGCGGGCGGCGCCGGAGCACATGATGGCGCCATGAACGCCCATGGATCCCCGCCGTCCCCCGCGGGCCGCCGGCTCCGGTGCCCGGACTGCCACGCCCCGCTCCCCGCACGGCCGCGGGCCTGCCCGCGGTGCGAACTCCTGCTCGTCGGCGACACCGCCCAGCGCCTGTGGGACATCGACACCGAGCTCGCGCTGCTCGACGGCCGTCGGCGGAGCCTGCGCGGCGAGCGGGCCAGCGTCGTGGAACGGCTGG
>NZ_ANAX01000213.1 GCF_000341065.1 Nocardiopsis halotolerans DSM 44410
GCACCCGGGGCCGGCCCCGGGACCTCCGAAGCAGGGGCACGTCCCCGCTCCCGGGTACGGGGCGGGCGCCTCCCCCAGCAACGCACACCCGGGAACACCCGACGCGTCCGGCGCACCCGGCACCCCGGTGCACCGTGAGGGGCGTCCCCCGCAGCCGCCCGTGGACGGCCTCCGCGCACCGTCCGGCGAGGTCACCCAACGCTCGGCGCAGAACGTCATCCTCGGGCTGGGCGGGCTGCTCGTCGGTATCGCCGCCCTGGTCTTCGCCGTCTGGGCGTGGAGCGACATGGGCACCGGCGCCCGCGCGGGGGTCCTCGGACTCACCACGGCGACGTTCGCCGCCCTGGCCCTTCCCCTGCACCGGCGCGGTCTCCGGGCGACCGCCGAGACCTTCGGCTGCCTGGCCGCCGCCCTGCTGTGCATCGACGCCCTCGCGCTGTGGCTGCTGGCGCCCGATCGGTTGGGGAGCGGCCCCGGCTACACGGCGGTCGCGCTCTCCGTCATCGGTGCGCTGCTGACTCTCTATCCGCTGCTCGTGCCGCTGCGGGCCCCGCGTGTCATCGCCGTCCTGCTCGGCCAGCCGGTGCCAGTGCTGCTGGCGGGGGCCTCCTCCGACTCCCTCAGCGGCCTGTTCTGGCTCCTGCCCGTCCTCTCCGCGACCGCACTCGCCGACCTGATCCTGGCCCGGTGGTTCGGACGGCCCCGTGCGGGCGTCCCGGTGCGCACCCTCACAGGCGTCGCGGTCGCCCTGTGGGCGTTCGCGCTGTTCCTGGCGGTGCTGTTCACGGCGATCGCCCCGATCATCCTCAGCTCGGTCTTCGAGGACCCGGAGGACTGGTGGTTCGTGGCCGTCACCCTGCTGCTGTCGGGCGTGGCCGGTCTGCTGCTGTCCCACCTCCCGCCCTCCGGCGCGGAGCCCGTCGGTGTCCTCGGCGGTTCCGGCGCCGGAACCGCCGTTCCCGCCGGTGCCGCCCGCGCTGGCGCCTCCGGTGGCGGTGTCGTCTCCCGGATCCACACGGTCATCGCCCTGCTGGCCCTGGGGATGACCCCGCTGGCCGCCGGGCCCGCGTACCTGCCCGCGGTGCCCCGGGCGCTCCTCCCTCCGGCGGGCGGCGGCCTTCCGACCGTGGTCGGCCCGCTGGGAACACCTCTGACGCCCCAGCCGGACTGGGCGCTCCACCTGACCGCCGTGCTGGTCGGCGCCGTGCTCTCCCTGGGCGCGGTGGTACTGCTGCGCCGCGACGCGCTGGTGCCCGCCGTGGCCCTGGTCGCCCCTCCCACGCTGTTGACGTCCGCGCTCCTGCTGGATCCGCCGTATGTGGTGACGGCCGGTTGGGCGCTGCTGGTCGGCGCCGCGCTGGTCCTGGGCACGGCCCTGGTGCCGCGTCGGCCGGCGACCTGGGTCCCCGCGTGCACCGGAACCCTGACCCTGGTCACCGGCGGCCTGTGGTCGCTTCCGGACCGGTACGCGTTTCTGGCCGCCCTGCTGTGCGTGGGGGCCACGGCCCTGGCCGCGGTGCTGCTGTACCGCCGGGGCGACCGTCCCCCGGCGCTGTACGGAGCGGGCCTGATCCTGTGGGCGCTGAGCCTGCTGACGGGTGCGTTCCTCACCTTCGGCGCCGTGTACTCGGACGCCGTGCCGCCTCCGGTGTGGTGGCTGNNCGGTGCTGAGCGGGGCGACCGCCGTGGCGCTCGGCCTGACCCCCGCCCCCGCCACGGGCCGCACCGCGGGCGACGCCCGACCGGCGTTCACCCTGTTCGGGCTGCTCCTGCTGCCGACCGCTCCGCTGCTGGTCGGTCGTGGTCACGGCCCGGGCCTGCCGCTGCTCCCCGGAGTGCCGTGGTCGGCGCCCGTGTCGGTGCTGTGGGAGCCCGCCTACTCCGCTCTGGGGCTCTTCCGTGTGGAGGGTCTCGCGGCGGCGTCCGCGACGGCGGCGGGGACGCTGCTGGCCGGTGCGGTGGTGGTGGCGCTGGTCGGTCTGCTCGACCGGAGGCGTGTGTCGGCCGCGGTCGCGCTCACGGCTCCGCCCGCGCTCGTTCCCCTGCCGCTGGTCCTGGACGTGCCGTTCCTCGGTGCGCTGGTGTGGACGCTCGCGGTGGGTTCGGCCCTGGTCCTGTGGTCGGCGCTGGCACGGGACTGGCGGCCCGGCTGGTTGCCGGGGCTGACCGGGCTCCTCACCCTTCTGCTCGGTTCGGGGTGGGCACTGGTCCAGGAGTACGCGTACGCGGGCGTCCTGATGGCGGTCGCGGTGGTCGGCGCGGTGGCAGCGGCGCTGGCGCGGAACGGCCTCGCGGCGGTCGGGGCCACGGCGGTGGCCACGCTCTCGACGGGGGCGTTCGCGTTGGTCCTGCCCCTGTCGCTGGGGGCTCCCGTGGAGTACGCGGCGCTGGCGCCGATCGCGATGGTCGCCGGGGTGGCCGTGGCGGCGCCGCGGCT
>NZ_ANAX01000214.1 GCF_000341065.1 Nocardiopsis halotolerans DSM 44410
CTGGTCACCGTGTCGGCCGGAGGACGGCTGGGGCTGGTCGCGGTGGCGCTGGCGGTGGTCGGTGTGATCGCGTTGGCGACCGCCGTGCGGCCGGACCGGCGCTGGGCCGCGCCGGTGGGCGGGCTGCTGATGCTGGCCGCGCTGTGGACGGTGCTCTCCGCGTGGAACGTGGACGTGCCCGAGGCGTACACGGTGCCGCCCGCCCTCGCCGGTCTGGCCGTCGGCTGGGAGTGGAGCCGCAGGGCCGCCGAACCGCCGTCGAGCTGGGCCGCCTACGGCGGGGGGCTGGCG
>NZ_ANAX01000215.1 GCF_000341065.1 Nocardiopsis halotolerans DSM 44410
GCCTGGCGTTGCTGCTCCTGCCCACGGTGCTGTCGGTGCTGGTGGAGGACGGCATGACGTGGCGGGTGCCCGCCGTGCTCGTCCTGGGGCTGGCCGTGGCCGTGTGGGGCCTGCGGCAGCGGCTCCAGGCGGCGCTGGTGCTGGGCGGGCTGGTGCTGGTGATGACGTCGCTGCGGGCGTTCGGGCCTCCCCTGTGGGACCTGACCCGGTTCGTGCCGAACTGGGTGCCGTTCGCGGTCGCGGGCGTACTGCTCCTGGTGATCGGCGCCCGGTACGAGGCGAACCTGGAACGGCTGCGGCGCCTGGGCCGGTGGATGGCGGGCATGCGCTGACCCGGGGCCTCCGGGCTCCCGGCCCCCGGTCTCCCTTGACCTCAAGCCTGGTTGAGGGCACAGAATCGTGTCCCCGACGACTCACGGAGGAACCATGACCGAGACCGTCGTCCCCGCACCCGAGGCGGTTGCCGAGCGGCTGGGGCCC
>NZ_ANAX01000216.1 GCF_000341065.1 Nocardiopsis halotolerans DSM 44410
CACGCTGCGCCGTGACGGTTCCCCGCACGTCACGCCGGTGTGGTTCGTCCACCTCCGCGACCGCTGGTGGATCAGCGTGGACGCGCGGTCGGTCAAGGCGCGCAACGCCGCCGCCGACCCGAGGGTGTCGCTGGCTCTGGAGGACGGCGACGCCCCGGTGGTGGCCGAGGGACGGGCGCGGGTCCACGCCGACGGCTTCCCCGAGGACGTGGTGTCCGCCTTCCGGGACAGGTACGACTACGATATCCGCACGCCCTTCGACACGCGCGGTGAGCCCCGGGCCCTGCTGGAGGTCGGGGTGACCCGCTGGCCGATGAGCGGCGCCGCGCACTGACGGCGGACGATCTGACGGCGGGCGGTTGTCCACAGAACCGGGGCGCCCCCTGCCGCGAGGGCCCGGTTTTCGGTTGACTGGAAACCGGGGGCCTCCCCGGCCCACCGACTTCGGCATGCCCCGGCTCCGTGTGGCCCCTGACCCCGTGTCGCCCCCGGCCGCCCTTCCGAGCGGATGCACCGGGGCGGCGGGCCCCGCCGGGACCCTCCGCGGAACCGGGGTTGTGAGCTGTTGGTGTGGGAGGTGACTCAAACACACACGAGCACACAGGAGTGTCTCTCAGAACCACCTATCGGGGTGGTGGGTGTGTGGTCCGGGCATCCGGTCGGAACAACCCTGCGTGAGAGATTCACTGATTCTCCAGACGAGCACCCTCGCGTCTGGATACTGTCGCGTTCAGCACAGTCACGGAACGCGCACGGGCAGGGGGTGGAGATCGGTGGTACAGGCCAACACTCAGCGGTTGCGGCCGATCCAGGTCCCCTACCTCGTCCCTGCACCCACCGGTGTCAGCGTCCGTGACCGCCTCACCGGCCTCACCGGCCTCACCATCCAGGACGAGACCGTACTGCGGGAGGTGGACGCGTATCTGGGGTCGTTGGCCTCGACGGACCTGGCCACCCGATGCTCCCACGGCACCGACCATGACAAGGACACCTGGGCCGCCCGCAAACGGGAGTTGACCCCCGTCTCGTCGGCGCGGTGGGCCGGAACCCTGACCAAGACGTCGAACGAGCAGTGGGCGCTGGCTCGCCGCGGCCACCACGATGTCGACCGGGGCCGGTGGTACGTGACCGCGTCCTGGACCCACCAGGCGGTGCCACAGGTGCCGTGGGAGACGGCGCTGGCCCGGGGTGTGGTCGGGGTGGACATGAACGCCGACCACCTGGCCGCCTGGCGGCTGGACACCCACGGCAACCCGGTCGGGGACCCGCACCGGTTCGACTATGACCTGTCGGGCACGTCCACCCATCGGGACGCGCAGGTGCGTCATGCCCTGTCCCAACTGCTGTGGTGGGCCACCGGGCATGGCGTGGCGGCGATCGCGGTGGAGGACCTGGACTTCCATAAGGAGAAGACCCGGGAGAAACACGGCCGCCGCAAGAAGTTCCGCCAGGTGATCTCCGGTATGCCCACCGCCCGGCTGCGCTCCCGGCTGACCTCGATGGCCCACGCCATGGGGATCGCCGTCATCGCCGTGGACGCGGCCTACACCTCCCGCTGGGGCGCCGCACACTGGCAGAAACCACTCACCAGCAACAAACGTCAGACTTCCCGACACGCCGCCGCGGTGGCGATCGGTAGGCGCGCCCAGGGGCACGCGATCCGGCGACGGACGGCACCGCCCCACGACGACCAGAGTGATCGTCGTGGGCATCGGACCGCCCAGGCCGGGCCACGTGCCCGGGGGCGTGAGGGAACCCGCCGCCCCGCCACGGACCGTGCACAGGATGCACGCCGCCGGGCGGGGACAGCGAGAACGCGGGCCACCAGTGCGTCCAGCACCGTTCGGGACGCGCGGTACCGGGACGTGGCACCAGATGTCACTCCTGGACACCGCCTAGGAACGGTCAGTTCTCCAGCATCTCGGTGACCAGGGCGGCGATCGGCGACCGCTCGGACCGGGTCAGGGTGACGTGCGCGAACAGCGGGTGGCCCTTGAGCTTCTCGATCACCGCGACCACGCCGTCGTGACGGCCCACGCGCAGGTTGTCGCGCTGGGCGATGTCGTGGGTGAGCACCACCCGCGAGTTCTCACCCAGACGGGAGAGCACGGTGAGCAGCACGTTGCGCTCCAGGGACTGCGCCTCGTCCACGATCACGAACGCGTCGTGCAGCGACCGGCCGCGGATGTGCGTGAGCGGCAGGACCTCCAGCATCCCCCGGTCCACGATCTCCTCGATGACCTCGTCGCTGGTCACCGCGGACAGGGTGTCGTGCACCGCCTGGCCCCACGGGGTCATCTTGTCGTTCTCGGTCCCGGGCAGGTAGCCCAGCTCCTGACCGCCGACCGCGTACAGCGGCCGGAACACCATCACCTTGCGGTACTGGCGACGCTCCAGGACGGCCTCCAGGCCCGCGCACAGCGCCAGCGCCGACTTGCCGGTACCCGCGCGCCCGCCCAGGGAGACGATGCCCACCTCGGGGTCGGTGAGCAGGTCCAGGGCGACGCGCTGCTCGGCGCTGCGGCCGTGCAGGCCGAACACGTCCCGGTCACCGCGCACCAGCCTCACCGACTTGTCGGGCTGGACCCGGCCGAGGGCCTTGCCGCGCTCGGACACCAGCACCATCCCGGTGTGGCAGGGAAACTCGCGGGCCTCCTCGATGTCGCTCTCACCGTTCGTGAACAGCTCGCCGATCTGGTGGGCGGGCACGTCCAGCTCGGCCATGCCCGTCCAGCCGTGTTCGATGGCCAGTTCGGCCCGGTACTCGTCCGCGGCCAGGCCGATGGAGGACGCCTTGATCCGCATCGGCAGGTCCTTGCTCACCAACACGACGTCCGCCCCCTCCTCCTGGAGGTTACGGGCCACCGTGAGGATCCGGGTGTCGTTGTCGCCGAGCCGGAAGCCCGCCGGCAGGATCGCCGGATCGCTGTGGTTGAGCTCCACACGCAGCGTGCCGCCCAGGTCGTTCACCGGTACCGGAACGTCCAGACGACCGTGGGCGACCCGGAGGTCGTCCAGACGACGCAGGGCGTTACGCGCGAAGTATCCGAGCTCCGGGTGGTGTCGCTTGCTCTCCAGTTCGGTGATCACCACCACGGGGATGACGACCTCGTGCTCGGCGAACCGGCTCATGGCCAGCGGGTCGGCGAGCAGGACGCTGGTGTCGAGCACGTGGACGCGTCCGCCCTGGCCTACCTCCGCCTGGGGGTCGGGGGACTGGGTGTCACGGCGATCGGTCGAGGAACTAGCCACTCGTTCTCCCCTTGGGCACCACTGGGGCGCCCTACTGTCACGGGATCATGGAGGACCGGGACCTGGCCCGCGAGGGCCGGGTCCGGCCCTCCTCGTTGACGTTCCGCGATGGCGGAGGAGATCAATGAGCCGGGGCCTCCCGAACGGGTGGACGAACGCCACCCGCTACTTCCGACGCTACGCGCCCGTCCTCCCGTTTCCAAGGGACCTTCCCCTCCGCGCGGTGAACTCCGCGTTAAGGGGTTGGCCGCCGGAGGGACCGGGGGGTCAGGATCCGTAGCGGCGGTTGCGCGCGCCGTACGAGCGCAGTGCACGGAGGAAGTCCACTCTGCGGAAGGCAGGCCAGTAGACCTCACAGAAGTAGAACTCCGAGTGCACGCTCTGCCACAGCATGAAACCGGACAGGCGCTGCTCCCCCGACGTGCGGATGAGCAGGTCGGGGTCGGGCTGACCGCGCGTGTAGAGATGCCGTGCGATGTCCTCGATGTCCAGGCGCTCGGCCAGCTCCTGGATACCGGTGCCCTTGGCCGCCTCCTCGTGGAGGAGTGACCGCACCGCATCAGCGATCTCACGTCTACCTCCATACCCCACGGCGACGTTGACAACCAGACCGGGATTGCCGGATGTGGCCGTCTCCGCCTCCTTGAGGGCACGGACGGTGGAGGCGGGCAGCACGTCGAGCGCCCCGACGGGCCGGGTGTTCCACCCCTCCTCGTGCAGACGGGCGATGGTCTGCTCGATGATGCGCACCAACGGGCCCAGTTCGGACTCGTCACGGGTGAGGTTGTCGGTGGACAGCATCCACAGTGTGACCACCTGCACGCCGACCTCGTCGCACCAGTGCAGCAGCTCGAAGATCTTGTTCGCGCCTGCCTGATGGCCCTGCTCGGCCGCCCGGAGTCCGCTGACCTTGGCCCAGCGCCGGTTGCCGTCCATGGCGACACCGACGTGGCGGGGAATCTCCTGGCTGGTCAGCCGACGTTCCAGGCGCCGCTCGTACAGCCAGTACAGGGGGTCACGAAGCCCCATTGGCGAAACCTCTCAGAGCTGGATCTGGGACAGCACACCGCTGTGAAGGATGTGCCGACGGGGATGCCACCAGCGTAGTTCGCCCGCGGGGAGCTACGTCACGGTCAGGGACTTGCGCACGTGCTTTCGCCCCTGGTGGATGCGGGACTTCACGGTACCCAGGGCCAGGTTGAGCTCGGAGGCGATCTCGTTGTAGTCCATCTGGCACAGGTCGCGCAGAACCAGGGGGGCGACCAGGTTGGGGCGGTCCTTCTCCAGCTGGTCGAGGGCCTCCAGCAGGTCGATGCGGGAACCGGCGATGACGCTGGTGGTACGGGGGTCGCTCTGGTGGGGCATGCGCTCGGCCTCGGTGGGGAACTCGGCCGAACGCCGCTTCATCGAGCGGTAGGTCTGACGGGCGGAGTTGGACACCACCGTGTACAGCCAGGTGGTGAACAGGGAGTCGCCCTTGAAGCTGTCGATCTTGCGGGCCACGCGCAGCAGCGCGTCCTGGCACGCCTCCTCGGCGTCCTGCCGGTAGGGCAGGAAGCGGGAGCACCGGCGCAGCACCTCGGGCTGAATCCGCCGGAGCAGGTCGTCCAGGGCCACGGCGTCGCCGTCCTTGGCCCGGCGCGCGAGGTCCTCCAGCTCCTCGTCGACGTTGCTCGCCACCCGGCGCCGCGGCGCGGGGCTTGCCTCGTGGTGGTCTGCGTGGTCACTACTGCGCATGGCTGGTCTCTCCCTGACTGATGGCAGACGTCCGGCCGTCCGCTGCGAACGCGTGTGCGCCCGCCTCTTCGAGGGTCACACGTCCATGGGACGTCTACGGCCCCGGTCCGGCTCCATCCCCGACCACGTTCCCTCGCGGCCTCGCGGTGGGCCCGTGGGGCTCCCTCCAGTCTCCACGGCCCGAGGGCGTCCGCGCCACCCGGAGAGGGGATCATATCCACGGGAGGCAATGTGAAGGTACAGATGGTGTATTAGTGGGCAACGACCGCGTGTAAACCCCCGACGGACCGAGGCGGAGATGAGCCAACCTGAGGCCTTTGGGCGCTACCGCGTCATCCGGCGCCTTGGGTCCGGTTCCTTTGCCACGGTCTGGTTGGCGCAGGACGACCTGCTCAACTATCCGGTGGCCATCAAGGTACTCGCCGAGAACTGGGCGCACCAGATGGACATCCAGCACCGCTTCCTGGAGGAGGCGCGCATCCTGCGCCAGACCGACTCCACCTGGTTGGTGGCGGTGCACGACGTGGACGTGCTGCCCGACGGGCGACCCTACATGGTGATGACCTACGCCGACCAGGGCAGCGTCGCCGACCTCGTCCACCGGGGTCAGCTGCCCCTGGACGAGGCGCTCCGGCTGCTGACCGAGATCGGCCAGGGCATCACGGTCCTGCACAACCACGGCACGATCCACCGCGACATCAAGCCGTCGAACGTGCTGCTCCAGTCGTCACCGGTGGGTCAGAGGGTGCTGGTGGCGGACCTGGGGTTCGCCAAGTCGATCGACGAGGCGTCGGGGTTCACCGCGGCGGCCGGGACGCCCGGCTACATGTCCCCGGAGCAGAGCATCCCCGGCGGTGACCTGGACGTCCGGTCGGACGTGTACTCGCTGGGCGCGGTGGCCTACGAACTCATCACGGGCCGTCCGCCGTCGCGCCCGCCGGTGAAGGTGGCGCCTGGCCAGATCCGGCCAGGACTGCCTCCGGAACTCGACGCGCTCATCCTGTCGGCGCTTTCGGTGGACCGGGAAAGCCGTCCAGCGGACGCCAAAACCTTCACCGACCGGGTCAGGACCATCCGTATGGCACCCGATCCGCCCCAGGCGTCGATGCCGTGGTGGCGGCGGTACCGGATGCCGTGGCGGCGGATGACGGCCCTGCTGGCGTCACTGGCCCTGCTCGCGGTCACCACCACGGCGTCCCTGGGCCATCCGGACCTGTCCATGACCTCGGTGGAGTCCACGTCGCGGGGGCTCGACGTGAGCGTGCCGTCGGCGTGGGTCCGGCAGTTCCACATCGACCACGTGGCACGCCCCGTGGCGGCCGAGGCCGGTGTGGGGCCGGGGCTGCTGGTGGCGACCGACACGGAGGAATGGGGCTCCACCGAGGCGAGGTCCTACGGGGTGTACGCGGCCGTGGTGAGGGACGCCGCCGACCTGAGCGGTATCTCCGACGCCGAGCCGTGCGGTGGCACCCCCCTGGAACGGACGGTGGACACCGGGGGCTGGGAGGGCACGGTGTGGGACTGGCCCGAGTGCCACGGCAACGGCTCGTTGAGCAGCGTCGCCGTGCACGGGCCGGACGATCCCACGACCCTGTACATGGAGATCCGCCAGCCGAGCTACCGCCCCGACCTGGTGAACCAGATCATCGCCGGTACGCACCTGGAGTAGCGGGCCCAGCCCGGTCCGGCCCGGCCCGGCACCCTGGAGCCGAGGCCGCCGGGGGACCCTCCGCCTCCCGAGGCCCGGGGTGTACGCAGGGGTCGTCCACAGCCCGGACCTCCCCCTGGCGCGGTCGGACCCGCCCGCGGTTCACTGGAGAGCGGGGGGTCCTTCGGCCCCGCCCGCTTCCGCGTGCCCGGGGCGGTCTCACCGGCGCAAGGCGGACGGCGCCGTGGACGGCACCGGCGCGCTCCCCTCCGGGCCGCCACCGTCGGCCCCACGGGCTCCGCAGCCTCCACGGGC
>NZ_ANAX01000217.1 GCF_000341065.1 Nocardiopsis halotolerans DSM 44410
GCACCCCGCCGTCGTCGCGGCCGTCACCCCGGGACAGCACGGTGCCCAGCGGCGCCCAGACCAGCGCGGTGCGCACCAACTCCCCGGTCCGGGGGTCGTCGGGGTCGCCCACCACCGCGACGGCGCGCGGTCCGGTCAGCACGGTCTCACCGGTGGCCAGGCCCCACCCGGCGAACCGCGCGGCCTTCTCGGCCAGCAGCGCCACCGGTGACAGCGCGCCCTCCGCGGCGGTGCGGTGGCGCTCGGAGCCGGTCAGCGCGGCGTGGGCGAGCAGCGCGGACGCCGCCGCCGAACGGCCGGACGGCGTGACGTTGTCGGTGGGGTCCTGCGGGCGGTTGAAGAGCCGCTCGGCGTCGTCGGCGGTGTCGTAGAACCCGCCGGATCCGTCGCCGAAGTGTTCCAGGACGGTGTCCAGCAGACGCCCCGCCTCGTGCGCGTACCGCGCCTCTCCGGTCACCCCGTGCAGGACGAGCAGCCCCTCGGCGACGTCGGCGTAGTCCTCCAGCACCCCGGCGCTGGTTCCCGCGCGCCCGTCCCGCGAGGTGCGGACCAGACGGCCGTCCCGTAGGTGTACGCGCAGCAGCAGGTCGGCTGCGGCCCGTGCGGCCTCCACCAGGTCGGGACGCTCCAGCAACACCCCGGCCTCGGCCAGACCGGCGATCGCCAGGCCGTTCCACGCGGCCACCACCTTGTCGTCGCGCGCGGGAGGGACCCGCTCGGCGCGGGCGGCCAGCAGGGCCTCGCGGACCCGCTGGAAGCGCCAGGTGTCGGCCGGCGGAACGGGCAGCTGGAGCACGGAGGCGCCGCGCTCGAAGGTGCCCTCCTCGGTCACCCGGAACACCTCGGCGGCGAAGGCCGCGTCCTCCTCACCCAGGACCTCCCGCAGCTGGGCGGGCGTCCACACGTAGTAGACGCCCTCCTCCCCCTCGCTGTCGGCGTCCAGCGCGGAGGCGAACCCGCCCTCGGGCGTGCGCAGGTCACGCAGCATCCAGTCGGCGGTCTCCTCGGCCACCCGGCGCAGCAGGGCGTGGGTGGCGGCGTCGGTGATCCCCGGCCCGGAGGGGCGACGGCCCATGCGGGCGTAGGCGCGCAGCAGCTGCGCGTTGTCGTACAGCATCTTCTCGAAGTGCGGCACGACCCACTCCCGGTCCACCGAATAGCGGGCGAAGCCGCCGCCGAGCTGGTCGTACATGCCGCCCTGGGCCATCGCCATGGCGGTTCCGCTGGCCATCAGCCAGGCGGGGGTGGACTCGTCCCCGCTCTGGAGGGGCCGAGTGCGCTCGTCCTGCGCGGTGAGGAAGGACAGCAGCATCGACGGAGGGAACTTGGGAGCGGTGCCGAACCCGCCGTGGGCGCTGTCGTAGTCGCGGACCAGGGCGTGGACGGCCAGGTCGAGCTGGGCCGCCGAGGGCGGCGGCGCGGCGGCCAGCGTGCGCGGACCGCTGAGCGCGTCCACCACGCGTTCTCCCTGTTCGAGCAGTTCCGGGCGCTGTTCCCGCCAGGCGTTGGCCACCCCCCGCAGCAGGCGCTGGAAGTGGTCGCGCGGGAAGTAGGTGCCGCAGTAGAACGGAGCGCCGTCGGGGGTGGCGAACACCGTCATGGGCCACCCGCCCTGCCCCGTCATGGCCTGGGTGGCCTCCATGTACACGGCGTCGACGTCGGGGCGCTCCTCGCGGTCCACCTTGACGTTGACGAACAGGGTGTTCATCAGGTCGGCGGTCGCCTCGTCCTCGAAGGACTCGTGTGCCATCACGTGGCACCAGTGGCAGGCGGCGTAGCCGACGGAGACGAGTACGGGCACGTCGCGTCGGCGCGCCTCGGCGAGGGCCTCCTCACCCCAGGGCCACCACTCCACGGGGTTGTCGGCGTGCTGCAACAGGTACGGGCTGGTCGCGTCGCTCAGGCGGTTGGGCATGTCCCCAACTCTGCCACCCGAGACGGGGAGGCGTCCCGTGTCCGCCGGCTCCGGCCGGGGTTCGTCCCAAGGGACGGGAGTGCCCCGGCCCCGGTCGGAGCCGTACCGGACCGTCCCGCTGGGTCAGGGCGGAGGACGGTCCCTCAGGTCCGCGGGGTGTCGTCCTCGGCGGAGGCGCCGACGACCGCACCGGTCCCGCTCCCCGTCCCGCCGCCGTCGGCCTCGCTCCTCGTACCGAAGTCGCCGTCCTTGGGCAGGGCGCGGAGCTTGCCCATGAGGCTGCGCATGAGGAAGTACAGACCGACGCCGACGGCGAAGATCATCAGGAAGCCGAGCACGCCGGGCGTCACGGTGTCCTTGTCGAGGCTGACCTGGCCCGCCAGCACCGTCGCGGACGTGAGAAGGGTGTTCATACCACTCATACTCTCACTGCTTCTCGGACACCCGCGAAGAGGTCCTTCTCAGGGACCTCGGTGTCCACCACCGAACGCACCAGGTGGTAGTCCTCCGTCGGCCAGGCCTCCGCGACGACGTCGTTGGGCACGGCGAACCAGAACCCGTTGGGGTCCACCTGGGTGGCGTGCGCCTTGAGCGCCTCGTCGGCGACGCCGAAGTACTCGCTGCAGTGCACGCGGGTGGTGATCTCCCAGCGGGGGCGTGCGCGGTCCTCGATCCGCTTCATCCACTCCTCGAAGGGGTTCTCCAGACCGCGTGCGGCCAGCACGTCGGCCAGGGCCTCGAACCGCTCGGGCGGGAAGGACACGAAGTAGTACAGCTTGAGCGGCTGCCAGGGGTCGCCCGCGTCCGGGTAGGCGTCGGGGTCGCCCGCGGTGTCGAAGGCGTGCATCGACACCTTGTGGGTCATGATGTGGTCGGGGTGCGGGTAACCGCCGTTCTCGTCGTAGGTGAGGATGACGTGCGGGCGGAACCTGCGGATGGACGCCACGAGGGGTGCGGCGCCCTCCTCGACCGGGAGGGTGGCGAAGCAGCCCTCGGGCAGGGGCGGCAGCGGGTCTCCCTCGGGCAGGCCGGAGTCGACGAAACCGGCGAACTCCTGCTGGATGCCGAGGATCTCCCTGGCCCGTTCCATCTCCTCTCGGCGGACCTGGGTGATGTTCTCGCGGATATCCGGACGTTCCATCGCGGGGTTGAGGATGTCGCCGCGTTCGCCACCGGTCATGGTGACGACCAGCACGTCGACGCCCTCGTCCACGTAGCGCGCCATGGTGGCCGCGCCCTTACTGGACTCGTCATCGGGGTGGGCATGAACGGCCATAAGCCGCAGGCGCTCGGACAACGAAGAGTCTCCTTGACTAGGTGGACGGGCGCGGGGGCGCGGCCGTCCGGCTCCCCCAGGTACCCGGCTCGGACGACTCACGCGCGGGCCGCGTGGGGAGGCTGTCAGGTCGGGGATATCTTAGACAACACCGTCCCCTTGTTCGGAGATTCCCGATGCAGCCGACCCCGGAGGAAGACGCCGTGAACAGTGCCGACGCCACGGCCGACACAACGGCCGGCTCCTCGGCCAGTACCGCGCCCGCGCTACGCAAGCGCCACGGCAACGGGCCCGTCTTCTTCGTCATCGCCAGCGTGTTCGCGCTGGCGTGCGCGGTCGGCTGGGGCTACTCCGTGATGAACTTCAGCGGCCTGGGCGGTGGCGTGTACCACCAGGTGATCTCCTACACGGCGCCCACCCCCGACGAGGCGACCATCACCTTCGAGGTGAACAGCCAGAACGGGGCCGAGTGCCTGATCGTGGCGCTGGACGAGAAGCTCGTGGAAGTGGGTCAGACACGGGCCGACTCCGATGCCGGGAACCGCGTGGTCACCACGACCGTTGAAACGGTTCGTCAGGCTGCCACGGTAGAAGTGGCCTCGTGCAGGGAACAAGGTTCGCAGGACTGAACCACCGAGCCCCTTAGGCCGGGACCCGCCGGGTCCCGGCAGCACCGCCGAACCGCGGGAACCCGTGTGCCACGACGCACGGTGATATTCTCGTAAGTTCAGCTCTGGCCGCCTGGTGGCCTTTGCTACTAGTACACAAGGAGTTCCCGTGACCCAGACCCGCGATGACAACGTCACCTGGCTCACCCAGGAGGCGTACGACCGGCTCAAGTCGGAGCTGGACCACCTGTCGGGGAGTGGTCGCATCGAGATCGCGGAGAAGATCGAGGCGGCCCGGGAAGAGGGTGACCTCAAGGAGAACGGCGGCTACCACGCCGCCAAGGAGGAGCAGGGCAAGATGGAGGCCCGCATCCTCCAGCTCACCGAGATCCTGCGTACCGCGCGGGTCGGCGAGGCGCCCCACACCGAGGGCGTGGTCGGCCCGGGCATGACCGTCACCGTCAAGTTCGACGGCGACGACGACGAAGTCACCTTCCTGCTCGCCTCCCGCGAGGAGAGCGGCTCTCCCATCGACGTGTACTCCCCGAAGTCGCCGCTGGGCGCCGCCATCAACGGCAGGCGGGTGGGGGAGAACGTCACCTACACGCTCCCGAACGGCAAGAACCTGGGAGTCGAGATCATCGACGCGGTTCCCTACACCGGTATGTGACACCCACGGCGGATCAGGTGGGGGGCGGCTTCCGGCCGCCCCCGCCGCTTTCNGCGCCCCGCCTCCCCCCGCCACCGGACACCCCCGGACCGGTCCCGAACCGAGATCTCCGGAGGGCGTCCCCCGGGCGCCCTCCGACGTCGTAGTCTCGGGGGACGCTCCCCCTGTCGGGGAGCGCTCCCGTGACGGCTCCTCACACCAGGCCGTCGACACCGACGAACCGAGGGATCTCCGCCGACATGTCCTCGCCCTACTGGAACCCCCAGGAGCCCCGTCCCGGCGCGTACCCGCCACCGGGCGGAGGTTGGGGCCCCGGCGGCCCGGGAGGTTCCGCTCCCGGCACGCCTCCGCCCGGTCCGGGCTGGGGGCAGCGGCCCGGACCCGGCCTTCCCGAACCGGACGTCGCGGGGCAGGGCGTGTCCAAGACCGCGGAGCCGAGGACGGCCACCTTCGGCCGCCGACTGGCCGCCCGCGCCATCGACTACGTCCTCGTGGCCATCGCCGCCGTGGCGTTCTTCGTCCTCATGGCCGCGGTGGTCGTGATCCTGGCCCCCGACTCGGAGACCACCGACGCGCAGGGCGTCCTGTGGGCCCTGCTGTTCCTCTTCGGATGGGGCCTGCTGCTGTTCTTCTACGACTGGCTGTACCTGGTCACCTGGGGCCGGACCCTGGGCAAGATGATGGTCGGGATCAGGGTGGTCAGCGCCGTCGACGGCGGCGGACTCAGCCAGGGGCAGGCGGTGGGCCGCTCGGCGTTCTTCGGACTCCCCCAGTCCCTGCCGGTCCTGGGCAACCTCCTCAGCCTGGGCGAGTCCATGGCCGCGTTGGGTGACCAGCACGGCCGGGCCCTGCACGACCGGGCCGCGGGGACCGTGGTCGTCCGCACCTGACCGCGACGCGTGTCCGAGGCCACTGGTGGCGCGGGTGGTCTCCCCGCGCCCTCCGCCTAGGCGAAGGCCAACAGGCAGGCCGTGAACCCGTGTACGTGGTTGACCCCGCCGACCGGACCGATCTCCCCGGCGGCGAAGAACCCCGCGACGGCGTCGACTCCGAGGGCGCGGTGGACGGCGAGGACGTCGTGGTCGGCCTGCGGGAAGAAGGAGGAACCGCGCCCGTTGCAGGAGAAGAGCAGACCGGCGCCGACGGGGTGCTCGGCGCCGAAGTCGCTGAGGCGGCGGGCCAGGTCCTCGTCGGCGGTACCGGCGTCGCGGACCTGGAAGCGCACGGTCTGACCGATCTCGACCATGTCGCCGATGGTGAGGGCGCCGAGTTCGGGGTCGGCTCCGGCCAGGGTGCGGATGAGGAAGTCGCCCTGCTCGTGGTGGTCGGCGTACTCGTCCATGGCGATGCCGACGTGCAGGCCCTGTTCGGCGAGTTCGCGGTCCTCCTCGGAGAGGGACTCGACCAGCTCCTCCAGCTTGCTGTAGGCGCTGGTGCCCGCGAGTTCGAGCAGGAGGTTGCCCTCGGCCTTGGTGACGGTCATGGGCGGGCCGACGGGACGGCAGCCCTGGCTGACCACGGTGCCGAGCACGTTCTCACCGCCGACGAGGACGCCGATGGCGCCGTGCTCGGCCACGTCGCCCTCGCAGAAGAGCCGCACGGACTCCTCGCCGCGCATGCCGTCGGCCATGCCGCCGACCACCGGCAGACCGCCGAGGGCCTCGGTGGACTCGCGGACGAAGGCCTGGGTCGGGAACTCGTACGGGTTGGTGAGCAGGATGGCGACGCGGTCGCGGGGGCCGGGTTCGCGCATGCCGACGACGGCCAGGTGGTCCTCCTCGACGACGGTGTCCAGCCGGAACGGGGTGATCTCGACCCCGGGGAGTCTGGCGCACCACACGCTGACCGAGCCCTGCCCCTCGACGCCCCGGCCGCCGCCGATGACCCCCGTGGAGCTGCACCCGAGGGTGGTGGTGTCCCCCGCCAGCTCCATGACGCGCCTCCCCGCGAGGGTGACCTCGTCGGGGTCGGCACCGCAGACGAAGAAGCACACCAGGTCGGCGGGGCCGTCCACCTGCTCCAGGGCGCCCAGTACGGCGCGCTCGGCCGCGTTCACGAGGTCGGCCCCCGTCGTCAGTGCATCGCCGAACCGTGCCACCAGCTGCCACCCCCGGTTTCACCGGCCCTCGCGGCCGGACGCGGAACTCCACCGTCACGCCCCATTCTTCCACCACGGCGCGAATCAGGAGGTTCTCCGGCCGGCTTCTCGCTCCGAAACGCTCAGCCAGGGGCGAAAACGGGGAGGATTCCTCCGGAACCGGCCACACCTCGACGGTTGTGGATAGGTTCGAGGGGTGAGTGACCTCCCCGAAGCCCCGCCCCCGTCCGCGCTTCCGCGCACCCGCGCCGCGCTGCGTGAGTCCGGACACGTCCACCGGCCGGTCGCCGCCGAGGTGCGGGAGAACCTGCTGCGCCGGATGGGATCCGGAGAGCCCCGTTTCCCGGGGATGCGCGGGTTCGACTCCACCGTGCTGCCGCAGGTGGAACGGGCCCTGCTGGCGGGACACGACATCGTGCTGCTGGGCGAGCGCGGTCAGGGCAAGACCCGGCTGATCCGCGCCCTGGCCTCCCTGCTGGACGAGTGGTCACCGGCGGTGGCCGGGTGCCAGGTCAACGACCACCCGTACGCGCCGGTCTGCCCGCCCTGCGTCCGGCGGTCGGAACGCGAGGGTGGCGACCTGCCGGTCGTGTGGCGGCACCGCGGGGAGCGCTACGGCGAGAAACTGGGCACCCCCGACACCGGGGTGGGCGAGCTGATCGGTGACGTGGACCCGGCGCGACTGGCGGAGGGACGTTCCCTGGGCGATCCGGAGACCATCCACTACGGTCTGGTGCCGCGGGCCAACCGGGGCGTGTTCTGCGTCAACGAGCTGCCCGACCTGCCCGCGCGCGCCCAGGTGGCCCTGTTCAACGTGCTGGAGGAGCGCGACCTCCAGGTGCGCGGCCACAGCCTGCGGCTGCCGCTGGACCTGCTGCTGNAGCGCGAACCCGGAGGACTACACGAGCCGGGGCCGGATCGTCACCCCGCTCAAGGACCGCTTCGGCGCGCAGGTGCGCACCCACTACCCGCTGACCCTGGAGGACGAACTGGCGCTCATCCGGCAGGAGGCGGCACTGCCCGACGGCACGACGGTGCCCTCGCACCTGCTGGAGTCCGTGGCGCGCTTCACCCGGCTGGTGCGCGCCTCACGGCGTGTGGACCCCCGCTCGGGGGTGTCGGTGCGCTTTCCGGTGTCCGCCGCCGAGACGGTGGCGGCGTCGGCGCTGCGCCGGGCGGCCCTGTCCGGCGAGGAGGTGCCGGTGGCGCGGGTGTGCGACCTGCCCGCGGTCGTGGAGCCGCTGCTGGGCAAGGTGGAGTTCGAGATGGACGCCGAGGGCCGCGAGACGGAGGTCCTGCACGCGCTGCTGCGGAGGGCGGTGGCGGAGGTGTTCCGGGAGCGCCTGGGAACGGTGGACCTGTCGCCGCTCAGCGACCGCTTCTCGGGCGGGGCCACGGTGGAGACCGGCGACCTCGTGAGCGCCGCCGAGCTGCTGCGGAGGGTGGGGACGGTACCGGGGCTGGCGTTGATGATCGAACACGCGGCCCCGGAGGCCGAGGACGGACCGCCCTTCACGGGTTTGGCGGCCGCGGTGGTGGAGTTCGCGTTGGAGGGCCTCTACCTGGAGCGCCGCCTGTCCAAGGACACGCTCCCCGACGGGGGGATCTACCGCTTCTAGTGGCCGGCCGACCGTTCCTGGTGTGGCACACGGGTCCCGACCGTCGAACCCCGCCGTGAGCACGGGATCACGGCGGCTGGGGAAGGGCCGGTGCGCCTCTCCGGTCACCGCGCCAGGTGACGCCGGGCCCTGTCCCTCCGCCGCCCGCGACCGACGGCCTCCGACCGCGGCGCCTCCCACGGAACAGGCTCCGGTACGTCTACCGCTTCCGAGATCCGGGAAAGTACCGGGGCGTGTGTGCACCATCTGGGAAGGCGGGGGCGTGTGAGGTTCCGGTACCGGGCGTACATGGGCGGCCCCGACCCCCTGGCCGAACCCGACCCGCCGCCGGACGAGGCCGTGGCGGCGGCGCGTGAACTGCTGGCGCTGCTGGCCTCCGCCCCCGGGCGCGACTCCGCGACCACCCCGGGCACCCCGGAGGACCGTCTGGAGCTGGCCGCCCTGGAGAAGGTCCTGTACCGGTACGCCGACGGTGACCGCGCCTCCCTCGGCGAGTTGGACGCGACCGCGCTGGGCCGCGTGCTGGGCCGGTTGCTGGGCCGGGAGGCCGGTGAGGTCCTGGCTCGTCTGGACCGGGCCGACCACGGCCTGAGCCCGCGCGAACTGCGCCGCCTGGGTGAGGTGGCCCTGCGCGACGTCGAGGCCTCCCGGCGCGGAAGCACCGGACGCGGCGGCGCCCACCGGGGCGGCACCGCGCCCGGCGGCGAACCCACGGGCGTCCCCCTGCCCCGCGGCGAGGACGGCGACCGGCCGCTGGACGCGGTCGCGACCGTGCGTGAGGCGGCCCTGCGCCGCGCCCGCCCCGGGGAGCGCGACGTGGCCCTGCGGGCCGAGGACGTGCGGGTGGCCGGAACCGAACCGTCGGAGGCCGCCGCCGTGTCCCTGCTGGTGGACCTGTCCCACTCGATGGTGTCCCGGTCACTGCACGAGGCCGCCACCCGCACCGCGCTGGCCCTGCACACCCTGGTGGCCACGCACCGCCCGGAGGACCGGCTACACCTGGTCGGGTTCGGCGAACAGGCGCTGGAGCTGACGCCCGGCGATCTGGTCGCGCACGACTGGCGCCGCGTCCCGGGCACGAACCTGCACCACGCGCTACGGCTGGCCCGCGCCCACATGCGGCGCCACGGCGGCCTGCGCCCGCAGGTGCTGGTGGTCACCGACGGCGAACCCACGGCGCACCTGGGCGAGGACGGTGACGCCCGGTTCTCCTGGCCCCCGTCCCCCCGGACGGTGGAACTGACCGTCGCCGAACTGGACGCGGTGCTGCGCGAGGGCGCGGAGGTGACCTTCTTCCTGCTGGCGGACGATCCCCGGCTGCGCGCCTTCCAGGCCCTGGTGGAGCGGCGGCGCGGGGTGCGGGTGGTCCACGCCGACGCCGAGGAACTGGGGCCGCTGGTGGTGGACCGCTACCTGCGCTGACCCGCTCGGGGCCGGGGCGTCGCGCTCCGACGGCCGCCAGCGGCCCCGGCGACCCCGGCGGCCCCTGGCGGTTCAGCGTTCGAAGATGTTGACGTCGGAGGCCAGCAGCAGCAGCTCCTCGGGAGCCTCGCCGCCGGAGTAGAGCAGCTGGTGCCGGTTGGCGGGCATGAACGTCTCGGTGAACCGCAGCGGGCGCATGCCCTCGTAGACCACCCGTTCCTGCACCAGCAGCGGGATGCCCGGCCCCAGACCGAAGGAGTCGGCCTCGTCCTGGGAGGGCATCCGGGCGCCGACGATGTCCCAGTTCCACTCCTCCCGGTGACCCAGTGACCGCAGGACCGCGGTGACGCCCTCCTCCAGACGGTCGGGGGACATGAGCGGGGTGTTGCTGGCGATGTCGTACGGGAAGTAGGTGATCTGGGACTGCCACAGGCCGCCGTCGACGAACCGGTCGCAGGCGCGGATGACGACCAGGTCACCGTGCGCGACGCCCTTCTCCCCCTCGCTGCGCAGCCGCTTGGCCACCTTGGGCCGCATGGTGTCCAGGCTGACCTTGATCTTCTCCTGGACCTGGTCGTACCCCGCCTCACGCAGGTGGGGCTGGTAGCCCGCCTCGAACCGCTCGGAGTCACCACCGCCCGTGACGGGGGTGGCCAGGTGGACGATGGGCCGGTGGTCGGCCACGAAGGCGCCCCGCCCCGCGCGGATGGCGACGCGGCCCTCGTCCTGGAGGATGCGCATGCCGAGGCGGGCGGTGGCGCGGGAGACGTCGAGCTGCTCGGCGAGCTCCTCCTCCCCCGGCAGGCGCTCGCCCGGCTTGTACTCACCCCTCGCCAGCGCCTCACGCAGGTGGTCGGCGACGACCGTCTTCCTCGACGTGCTCATGTTCGTGCTCAGTCCCGGTGGTAGGCGTTCATGTTGCCGTGTTCGTACTGGTAGCGGATGCTGTGGCCCGCGTAGACGGTGTGCACGAGCCGGATGGGCCGTTCCTCGGACAGGTCGGTCCGGTGCACGGCCAACACCGGGACGCCGGGCGGGAGTTCGAGCTGGTTCGTCTCCTGCGGGCTGGGCATACGGCTCTCCAGCTCGTCGACGAACCCGGTCTGGCGCTGACCGTACTCGGCCAGTACCGCCAGGGCGCTCTCCACGTCCTCGGGCAACATGAGCGGGGTGCCCTCGACGAGGTCCATGGGGTAGTAGGCGGAGCTGATGGACGCCGAGATCTCACCGGAGAACCGGTACATCCGGCGGACGACCGTCATGTCGCCCTCGGGGACGCGCAGACGGCTGGCGATGTCGGGAGTGGCGCTGAGGAGCTGGAGTTCCTCCAGCATCTGCCCGGTCATGCCGGACTCGTTGAGGCCCCTGGGGCCCTCGCGGTTGGCGTGGAAGGTCTCGGGGACGACGTCCTGGACGTAGTGGCCCCGTCCGGGACGGCTGACGACCAGACCCTGGTTGCGCAGCATGCCCAGGGCCAGCCTGATCGTGTTGCGGGACGCGTCGAAGCGTTCCTCCAGCTGCTTCTCGGACGGCAGCTGCCCGCCTCGGGGAAGGGTTCCCTCCTGGATCTCGCGCCGCAAGATCCGAGCGATCTGTCGGTATCTGCTTTCCGCCCGCATACATCAGTCCTTGCCGGGGTATCAAACCAACAACATAGCTTGTACCAACAAGGTGATCGGTACACCAGACGAACAGGTCCATCCGGCTAGCATGATCCCATCTTAGACGAAGGCCACCCTAAGTACACGGCACCACCTCCGGAAGGACGTGCGGGAGGACGAGAAACGACGGCCCCCATCCCCCCGACCCAGGCGCCTGACCCCGCGGCAAGGAAGAACACACAGGTGAGACACCATCCGACGCCCTCTCGCGACGTA
Source organism: Nocardiopsis halotolerans DSM 44410 (assembly GCF_000341065.1). Lineage (GTDB taxonomy): Bacteria > Actinomycetota > Actinomycetes > Streptosporangiales > Streptosporangiaceae > Nocardiopsis > Nocardiopsis halotolerans. The sequence continues at coordinate 11,486 of NZ_ANAX01000217.1, forward strand.
TGGGGGCGCGTGGGACACAGATAGGAACTTCCCCCCAAGGAGAACACCATGATCCCCATCCTCGTCACGCTCGTCGGAGTCGTGCTCCTGGGACTGGCCGCGGGATTCTTCCTCGCCGTCTCCATCGGCATCCGCCGCCAGGACCGCAAGGGCACCTACCGTTCGCTGCGCGAGGGCGACGAGAGCACCCCCCTCTCCCGCACCGGGAGCCTCGTGGTGGGGCTGCGCTTCCGCGCCGAGGACCGGTCGGGTGAGGACCGGCCCGACGGCACCCCGGACCGCACGCCCAGCACGGTCTGAGGCACGGACGGAGACACGGGCACGGTCGGACGGCGCCGCGGCCGGACGCCGCGCCGTGAACCGGCCCGGGGAAGGCCCCACTCGCCAGGGCCCCGGTGAGGACGACAGCTCCCCGGTAGACGGCTGGCGGTGGGGCGGCGGCCCGGAGGGCCGTGAAACGGGACCGTACGGAGGCGAGCCCCGGGCGTCAGCCGCGGGAACCCGCCCCCGACAGGTCATCCCTCCAGAGCCTGGAGGAGGTCCGCGACCAGGTCGTCAGCGGACTCGATACCCACGGAGATCCGCACCAGGTCGGCCGGAACCTCCAGCGGTGAGCCCGCGGTGGACGCGTGCGTCATCCGCCCCGGGTGCTCGATCAGGGACTCCACCCCGCCGAGGGACTCGCCGAGGGTGAAGACCTCGGTGCGCTCGCACAGCGCGAGCGCGGCCTTCTCCCCGTCGCGCAGGGCGAAGGAGACCATCCCGCCGAAGGACCTCATCTGCCGCTCCGCGGTCTTGTGCCCCGGGTGACCGTCCAGTCCGGGGTAGAACACCCTCCGCACCGCCGGGTGACCCTCCAGTGCGGCCACGACCCTCTCGGCGTTGGCGCTGTGGCGGTCCATGCGCACGCCCAGGGTCTTGGCGCCGCGCAGGGTCAGCCAGGCGTCGAACGGGCCCGGGATCGCGCCCATGGTGTTCTGGTGGAAGGCCAGCCGCTCCCCGAGTTCGGCGTCGGCGACCACGAGCGCGCCCCCGACCACGTCGGAGTGCCCGCCCAGGTACTTGGTGGTGGAGTGCACGACCACGTCCGCACCCAGGGTCAGCGGCTGCTGGAGGTAGGACGAGGCGAAGGTGTTGTCGACGACGTGCAGGGCACCGGCGTCGTGCGCGATCCGCGCGACGGCCTCGATGTCGGTGATGTTGAGCAGCGGGTTGGTGGGGGTCTCGGTCCACACCACCCTGGTGTTGGGCCGGAGGGCCGCGCGCACGGCCTCGGGGTCGGACTGGTCGACCGCGTCCCACTGCACGCCCCAGCGCTCGACCACCTTGGAGACCAGGCGGAAGGTGCCGCCGTAGGCGTCGCCGGGGATGATCAGGTGGTCACCGGGCGACAGGACCGTGCGGAGCAGGGTGTCCTCGGCGGCCATACCGGAGGCGAACGCCAGGCCGCGTGTGCCGGACTCCAGGGCGGCCAGGCACTCCTCCAGGGCGGCGCGCGTGGGGTTACCGGTGCGCGAGTACTCGTATCCCTGGCGCAGGCCGCCCACGCCGTCCTGGGCGTAGGTACTCGTCTGGTAGATCGGCACCACCACGGCCCCGGTTCCGGCGTCCGGCTCCTGGCCCGCGTGGATGGCCCGCGTTTCAAACCCGTCGAACTTCATGGGGCCACAATAGTGGCCGCTGACCTCCGCGGCCCCGTTTTCCACAGGCCGGTAGCGACGTCGGCCGGGTCGGGGCCCGGCAGGTGAACCGGGTGACGCACTCGATCGCGTCGGTCCAGGCCCGGTGGCATGGGCCGGCCCGGGAGTTCGTGTGCTCTCGGGGGGCTGACGAGGGCGAGCGGGGCGCTTACCGGGCGTTGAGGCGGCATGTGGTGGGTGCGGTGCGTCGGGCGGTGGCCGCGGACGCGGCGGTCAGGCGGCTGGCCGGGGAGACCTGTCGGCCTGCCGTCCGGCACAGGAGTGTCAACCGAGGTCGGGGGGCTCCAGCCACACCGGCAACGTGTCCGGTCAGCCCGCTAGGCGGGCGGGAACCGGGTGGCGGACCCCGGCTGGGGCGGTTCGGTGGGCGCCTCCGGCGGCAGGCCGGTGGCGGGTGTGGGCACCCGGGTCGGGGTGCCGGTCTCGCGCAGCGGCGGGTCCCAGCCCAGTTCGGGGTCGTGGGTGCGCACGACCTTGCCGGGCACGCCCGCGATGACGGCGTGGTCGGGGTAGGTGCCCGGCCGGACCACGGTGCCCGCCGCCACCACCGAGTTGCGGCCCAGGTGCACGCCGGGCAGGATCACCGCGTTCGCGCCGATCCAGCTGCCGTCACCGATGCTGACGGGGTCGTCCACCGGCCACTGGAGGCCGACGGGGACCTCGGTGTTGCCGTAGGCGTGGTTCTGGTCGGTGATGTAGACGTAGGGGCCCGTGTACACGTGGTCGCCGATGTCGACGGACCGGTGGGCGACGATGTGCGAGCCGCGCCCGATGGCGCAGCCCGAGCCGATCCGCACGACCGTTCCCGGGCCCAGGTCGTAGTCGGGCCCCATCCCGGCGGCGAGGGTCATGTCCCCGCCCAGGACGGTGTGCACGCCGATCTCGATCCAGGGCTCCCCGTAGAGGGTGGCCGTGGGAAAGGCGATCGCCGAGCCCGTACCGAAGCGCGCGAACCTGCGGGCCGCCCCGGAGTCGGCACGGATCTCGGCCTTGCCACGGGCGTACGACCAGACGGAGCGGATGATCCAGGACAACAGCCGCGACACGCGCGCCCCCATGTGTTACCTACCAGTAGCCGTCGCGAACATTAGCAGTGTCCGAGTATGCGATGACATGTCCGGGGCGTACACAGCGGGGCCCGAACCGCGCTCGGTTCAGGCGCGGTCCGGGCCCCGTGTCGGTCTCGCGGGGCCGCGGAGGGGTGGATCAGCCGGACAGGTGGGCCAGCAGGTCCTGACGGGTGAGAATCCCCACCGGCTTGCCGTCGCGCAGCACCACCAGAGCGCCGGAGCCGCGCAGCAGGCGGACGCAGTCGCTCACGGCGGTTCCGGTGCCGACCGTGGCCAGCGGCCTGCCCATGTGGGTCTCCACCTGGTCGTCCAGTTCGGCGCGGCCGTCGAAGAGGGCGTCGAGCAGGTCGCGCTCCGCGATGGAGCCGACCACCTCGGCGGCCATGACCGGGGGCTCCTCCTTCATCACCGGCAGCTGGGAGACCCCGTACTCGCGCATGATGGCCACGGCCGTGCCGACGGTCTCGTCCGGGTGGGTGTGCACGAAGTCGGGCATCTCCCCGCCCTTGGCGGCCAGGACCTCGCCCGCCGTGGCCTCCTCGGTCTCGGCGGACAGGAAGCCGTAGTCGGCCATCCACTCGTCGTTGAAGATCTTGCCGAGGTAACCCCGGCCGCCGTCGGGGAGCAGGACGACGATGACGTCGTCGGGACCGGCGTCCCGGGCGGCGCGCAGGGCCGCCTCGACGGCCAGGCCGCAGGAGCCGCCGACCAGCAGGGCCTCCTCACGGGCCAGGCGGCGGGTCATGAGGAAGGAGTCCTTGTCGCTGACGGCCACGATGTCGTCGCACACGGAGGTGTCGTAGGTTCCGGGCCAGATGTCCTCGCCCACGCCCTCGACCAGGTAGGGGCGGCCCGAGCCGCCGGAGTAGACCGAACCCTCGGGGTCGGCGCCGATGATCCTCACCGAGCCGCCGGAGACCTCCTTGAGGTAGCGGCCGGGGCCGCTGNGCCGATGCCCGCCACGAAGTGGGTGATGCGGCCCTCGGTCTGCTCCCAGATCTCGGGGCCGGTGGCGTGGTAGTGCGACTCCGGGTTGTTCTGGTTCTCGTACTGGTTGGGCTTCCAGGCGCCGGGGATCTCCGCGGCCAGCCGGTCGGAGACGGAGTAGTAGGACTCGGGGTGGTCGGGGGCGACGGTGGTCGGGCAGACGACGACCTCGGCGCCGTAGGCGCGCAGGACCGAGAGCTTGTCCGGGCCGACCTTGTCCGGGCAGACGAAGACGCAGCGGTAGCCCTTCTCCTGGGCCACGATGGCCAGGCCGATGCCGGTGTTGCCGGAGGTGGGCTCGACGATGGTGCCACCCGGCCTGAGCTCACCGCTCTTCTCGGCGGCCTCGACCATGCGCAGCGCGATGCGGTCCTTGACCGAGCCTCCCGGGTTGAAGTACTCCACCTTGGCCAGGATCGTGGGGGCGTTCGGCCCGAGGACCTGGGTGACCTTGTTCAAACGGACGAGCGGAGTGTCCCCCACCAGGTCGATCAGTGAGTCGTGTACCCGCACTTGCGCTCCCTCTGCGTCATGGCGACCGGATCGCGGCCCGCCGTGTCCTCGCCCCGGTGGCGAGCCCGGGGCCCTGGGCCGGTCCGGCCCTTCTCCATCCGACTCTAACGGTCTCCACCAGCGTGTTCCGCGCCCGGAGGAAACCGGTGGCCCACTCGCCGGGAACGGCCATCGCCTACCCGGCGGAGCGCCGTCCGTCCCGGTCCCCTCCACGCGAATCCCCTCACCCCGGGGCGCGGATTGTGTGCCGTTCAGGTACGTGATTCCGGGGTTCCCCACCGGTAACCTCACTCGTATCCGGCCCGCCCCAGGGCAGGCGGGTCCGAGGCCCCGGGGGGTGTCCGATGCTGCGAGCCGCACGAGCACGGAGGATCGCCGCCGCCACCGCGTTCGGCGGGGNGCTCACCCTCGTCGGCGGCGGCACCGTCGCCCTCCTCTACCTCCAGGCCAGGCTGGCCCGCCGCGCGGTCGGCTCCCCCGACTGGGACAGGCCCGTGACCAACGGCGTCTACGGTGAGGGCGACCAACCGCCGATCCGCATGCTGATGATGGGCGACTCCACCGGCGCCGGGTTCGCGGTCGAGCGGGCCTTCGAGACCCCCGGCGTCCTCATCGCCTCCGGTGTCGCGGCGGCCGCCGAACGCCCCGTCCGTCTGCGTTGCACCGCCTCCCCCGGTGCCACCTCCGCCGACCTGACCGCCCAGGTCGAGCGCTCCCGCGCCCTGGAGGAGGCCACACGCTACGACCTCGCGGTCATCTTCGTCGGCGCCAACGACGTCATCCGCAGGGTGCGCCCCAACGACGCCATCGCCAGCCTGCGCGACACCGTCCGCCAGCTGGTCGACCACGGCACGGCGGGGGGC
>NZ_ANAX01000218.1 GCF_000341065.1 Nocardiopsis halotolerans DSM 44410
GCAGCGGCCCAGACCATCGCGGTCACCGAGGTCGGAGGGCGCACGGTCTCGTTGAGCGACCTCCTGTCCGACGATTTCCGGACTGACCCAGCTGTCATGTTTGGGCCTGACCGTTTTCATCCGTCAGCCCTCGGGTATTCACAGGCCGCCTTCGCCGTCCTGCCCTCGGCCTGCGCGGCCCTGGGCCTGCTCCCCGAACTGGACGAGGCCGAGCACACCCGCGGTGTCCTGCCGGTGGACCGCGCGGCCGTGGTCGCCGCCGAGACCCCCGGAACGGAGGTCTCCCGTGCGGATTCGCAGGTCGGTGGGCATGCGGCCACCGCGCGCGGGCGCTGGGCGGCCCTCGTCCGGGGCCCGCTCCGCCTCCGTGGAGGCCACGGCCGCCAGGACCGGACCGCCGAGGTGGGCGCGACCGAGAACACCGACCGGTCAGGGGGCGGCGGATGAACGCCGACCCCGGGTGGCGCCCGGGAGCCCCGGACGGGTTTACTGGTCAGTAACAACAGATGCCGGAACCAGTCGACCCGCACACGGTCCCTCCGGCCGCACAGCTTCACACGCAGCACCTCAACCGTTAGGGACGCAGCCATGCCCGAAGCAGTCATCGTCGCGACCGCCCGTTCCCCGATCGGCCGCGCCTTCAAGGGGTCGCTCAAGGACATCCGTCCCGACGACCTGACCACCCAGATCGTCAGCGCCGCCCTGGCCAAGGTCCCCGAGCTGGACCCGAAGAACATCGACGACCTGATGCTCGGCTGCGGCCTGCCCGGCGGCGAGCAGGGCTTCAACATGGCCCGCATCGTGGCCGTCCAGCTGGGCCTGGACACCGTCCCGGGCACCACGGTCACCCGCTACTGCTCCTCCTCGCTCCAGACCACGCGGATGGCCTACCACGCCATCAAGGCGGGCGAGGGCGACGTCTTCGTCTCCGCCGGCGTGGAGACCGTCAGCCGGTTCGTCAACGGCAGCAGCGACGACGGCGAAAACGAGAACCCGATCTTCGACGACGCCAAGGCACGCACCGCCAAGCGCGCCGAGGGCGGAGCCGAGGCCTGGACCGACCCGCGCGAGCAGGGCAACCTCCCCGACGCCTACATCGCGATGGGCCAGACCGCAGAGAACGTCGCCCAGACCGTGGGGGTCTCGCGCCAGCGCCAGGACGAGTTCGCGGTCCGCTCGCAGAACCTCGCCGAGAAGTCGCTGGACAACGGCTTCTGGGAGCGCGAGATCACCCCGGTGACCCTGCCCGACGGCACCGTGGTCAGCACCGACGACGGCATCCGCCGCGGTACCACCTACGAGAAGGTCTCCGAGCTCAAGCCGGTGTTCCGCCCCGACGGCACCGTCACCGCGGGCAACGCCTGCCCGCTCAACGACGGCGCCTCCGCCGTGGTCATCATGAGCGACACCAAGGCCGCACAGCTGGGTATCACGCCGCTGGCCCGCATCGTGTCCACCGGCGTGACCGGTCTGAGCCCGGAGATCATGGGCCTGGGCCCGGTGGAGGCCTCCAGGCAGGCGCTGGCCCGCGCCAACATGGCCATCGGCGACATCGACCTGGTCGAGATCAACGAGGCCTTCGCCGCGCAGGTGCTGCCCTCCGCCGACCAGCTCGGCATCGACGTCGACGCCCAGCTCAACATCAACGGCGGGGCCATCGCGGTGGGCCACCCCTTCGGCAGCACCGGTGCCCGGATCACCGGCACCCTGCTCAACGGCCTCGGGTTCCACGACGGGACGTTCGGCCTGGAGACCATGTGCGTCGGCGGTGGCCAGGGCATGGCCGCCATCTTCGAGCGCCTGAGCTAGGCGGTACCCCTCCGGGGCTCCGGCTTCGCCCCGCCCTCCCGTCGCCCGCCCCCGCGGGGCACCGAGGGCCCGGAACGGTCCCGTTCCGGGCCCTTCACCGTGGTCGGCGCCCTACGCCGTGATCGGGCGTCCGCAACCTTGGTGTACACCTTCCGGAGGGTTTGTCTCCTGGTTGCCAGGCGGCACATCCGTTGTCGGAACACGTGTGGAGACCCCGCCTCACATCCGGGTTCGGCGGGGAGGCGCCTCCAGGCAAACGTTCCCGCACCGGCAAGGTAAAAGCTGGTGACCGGGGCTTGTCCAAAACGTGATCCTGATGCAGGGTCGCAGGTAAGTGCCACACGCCAACGCACTGCCGGAGGTGCCTATGTCGGTAACCCACTCGCCGGAGATCCACGCCAAGCTCATCGAACGCATCCCGGTCGTCACCGGCCGCGAACTCCACGAGTGGTTCGACGCCCTCGACAAGGGACCGGGTCTGGTCCGCTGCCAGGACCGGTCGAACTGGCTCGCCGACGAGTACGAGCTGCCCCAGTGGTACGCACAGGCCCTCGTGACGGAGTACGACCGCCGCCGCAGGGACCGCTCCATCCCCGCCCCCCGTCCCGGGAGGGCCTGACTCCGGACGGCGCCCGGCCGCCCACGACGAGGGGCCGCCGCCTGGACGGATGTCCGGACGACGGCCCCCCTCGCGGTGTGGGCGTTCGGGTGTCCCGTGGACGCTACTCGGCGAACATCGACTTGATGATCCAGAGCAGGCGCAGGATCTCGATGTAGAGCCAGACCAGCGAGACGGTCAGGCCGAAGGCGAACTGCCAGGCGAACCTGTTGGGGATCCCGGCGCGCAGGCCCTCCTCGATGCCGCGGAACTCCAGGGCCAGGGTCAGGGCGGCCAGGACGACGAACACCAGACCCACGAGCAGGCCCAGCGGCGTGGGCTCGCGCAGGCCGATGCCGCCCGCGACGAAGAAGCTCGCCACGAAGTTGACCAGCATCAGGGCGGCGGCGCCGAGCACCGCGAACGTGACGACCTTGACGAAGCCGTCGGTCACCTTGATGACGCGGAACTTGTACAGGGCGAGCATCACCGCGAACACCACGACGGTGCCCAGCACCGCCTGGGTGACGAGGGCACCGCCCGCACCGGCGTCACCGGTGCTCAGGGTCAGGGAGGTGGCCAGGATGGCGGAGAGCCCGCCGACGAGCAGACCCTCCAGGGCGGCGTAGCTCAGGATGGCCGCGGGGTTGGTGATCTGCTTGAAGGCGATCACCAGGCCCAGCACCAGACCACCGAGGGCACCCACGAGGGTGAGCCCCATGGCGGCGGCCGGAGCCGCGCCGAAGAGGAAGTAGTTGACGACGGCGAAGAGCGCGACGACACCGAGCGTCATACCGGTGCGCACGACCACGTCGTCGATGGTCATCGGCTGGTGGGCGGCGTCCTTCACCGGGCCGCCGGGGTACCCCTGCTGCGGGTACGGCTGACCGTAACCCTGCGGCGGGTACGGCTGGCCGTAACCCGGATGGCCGTAACCCTGTTGCTGACCGTAGCCGTAACCCGGCTGACCGTACCCCTGCTGGGCGTGCCCCGCCGGTCCGGCCTGCTGGAGCGCCCGTTTGAGAACGGGGTTGGAACTCCGCATCCGCATGTCTCGTCAAGACCCTTTCACGCGTGGATTGATGCCCACAAGGTAACGCACGGCCCCCGTGACGAGTTCCGGGGCGAGGTCACCGTTGGGACACGGCCCCGGAGGCGGGGAGTACTCCGGAATCGTTCCGGAGGCCCTCCCACCACCCGGGCGACCGTCCCGGAATGGCATCGCCTCCGGAAAGCCGAAGGGCCGGTGTGGAAGAACACCGGCCCTCCTTTTCACCGAATGCGGGATTTTCAACTTCCGGTGGTTCCCCGAAGCGAAACCACCCCGGTTAACTCCGCGTGACCAGTGAACGGGCGAAGAACAACATGTTGGCCGGACGCTCCGCCAGGCGGCGCATGTAGTAGCCGTACCACTCGTCGCCGTAGGGAACGTAGACCCGCACCCGCTTGCCCTCGGCGGCGAGGCGGACCTGCTCGGCGTCGCGGATGCCGAAGAGCATCTGGTACTCGTGGTCGTCCGCGTTCCGGCCGTTGGCGTCGGCCAGCGCACCGGCGATGGCGATCATGCGCGGGTCGTGCGAGGCCACCATCGGGTAGCCCTCGCCCTCCATCAGCACGCGCAGCGCGCGCACGTAGGCCCTGTCCACCTCGGCCTTGTCGCGGAAGGCCACCGACTCGGGCTCGTCGTAGGCGCCCTTGCACAGGCGCACGCGCGAACCGGCTCCGCTCAGGTCGCGGCAGTCGGCCTCGGTGCGGCGCAGGTAGGCCTGGAGCACCGCGCCCACGAACGGGAAGTCCTGGCGCAGTTCGCGCAGGATGCCCAGCGTGGAGTCGGTCGTGGTGTGGTCCTCCATGTCCAGGGTCACCGTGGTGCCGACCGCCTTGGCCGCCTCGGCGATCTGGCGGGCGTTGTCCAGGGCGATCTTCTCGCCGTCCCGGTTGAGGAACTGGCCCACGGCCGAGAGCTTGACCGAAACCTCGGTGCGCTCGCCCAGACCGGCCTCGCCCAGCGCGGCCAGCATGTCCCGGTAGGCGTCCACCGTCGCCGCGGCCTGGGCGAGGTCGGTGGTGTCCTCGCCGAGGAAGTCCAGGGTGACGTGGCGGTCCCGGGTCAGCTCCCCGACCACGGGGAGCGCCTCCTCCTGGGTGGAGCCCGCGACGAACCGTTTGACCATGGCCCGGGTGACGGGAGTGCGCTCGACGATCGTGCGGCAGGCCTGGGACCTGGCGGCGAGCAGCAGGGGCTTACGAAGCATGGTGACCTCGGGAAAGACGTGCGCGAGCCGATCGGCTGGGGCGGGGGGGGGNNNGCGGCCGGGGACGTCCCGGCCGCACCGGTGGATCGGAGCGGGGTCCGCGCCCCCTCAGGACGGGAGGGGGCGCGGACCCGGGGCAGAGCGGAGCGGAAGCCCCAGAGAGAACGCTGTCAGCCCTGGTGGGGGTAGGAGGACACCGTCGGCGCGACGAAGGTCTCCTTGATGGCGCGCGGGCTGGCCCAGCGGGACAGGTTCTGGGCCGAACCCGCCTTGTCGTTGGTGCCGGAGGCGCGGGCGCCGCCGAAGGGCTGCTGGCCGACGATGGAGCCGGTCGGGCGGTCGTTGATGTAGAAGTTGCCCGCGGTGAAGCGCAGCGCCTCGGTGGCCCTGGCCACGGCGGCGCGGTCGGTGGCCAGGATCGCGCCGGTCAGGGCGTAGGCCGAGCCCTCGTCGACGACCTGGAGGATCTCGTCGAACTTCTCGTCCTCGTAGACGTGGACGGCGACGACCGGGCCGAAGTACTCGGTGCGGAACACGTCGTGGGACGGGTCCGAGCCCTCGATGATGGTGGGGCGCACGAAGTAGCCGACGGAGTCGTCGGCGGTGCCGCCCGCCAGGATCTCCAGGGTCGGGTCGGACTTGGCGTCCTCCAGGACCCTGGCCAGCTTGTCGAAGGCGCGGCGGTCGATGACGGCGCCGACGAAGTTGGACAGGTCGGTGACGTCGCCCATGGTCAGGGCCTCGGTCTCGGCGACGAGGTCGTCACGGACCTTCTCCCACACCGAGCGGGCGACGAAGGCGCGCGAGGCGGCCGAGCACTTCTGGCCCTGGTACTCGAAGGCGCCGCGCACGATGGCGGTGCGCAGGACCTCCGGGTCGGCCGAGGAGTGGGCGACGATGAAGTCCTTGCCGCCGGTCTCGCCGACGATGCGGGGGTAGGAGCGGTAGTTGGCGATGTTCTCGCCCACGCTCCTCCACAGGTGCTGGAAGGTCTTCGTCGAACCGGTGAAGTGCACACCGGCCAGGTCCGGGTCGTTGAGGGCGACGTCGGAGACCGCGAGGCCGTCACCGGTGACCATGTTGATGACGCCGGGGGGCATGCCCGCCTCCTCCAGGAGGCGCATGGTCAGCTCGGCGGCGAACTGCTGGGTCGGGGACGGCTTCCACACGACCACGTTGCCCATCAGGGCCGGGGCGGTGGGCAGGTTGCCCGCGATGGCGGTGAAGTTGAAGGGGGTGATCGCGTAGACGAACCCCTCCAGCGGGCGCTGCTCCATGCGGTTCCACACGCCCTTGACGCTCAGCGGCTGCTGGGAGATCAGCTCGCGGGCGTAGGAGACGTTGAAGCGCCAGAAGTCGATCAGCTCGCAGGCCGAGTCGATCTCCGCCTGCTGCACGGTCTTGGACTGGCCGAGCATGGTGGCGGCGTTGATGGTGGCGCGCCAGGGGCCGGAGAGCAGTTCGGCGGCGCGCAGGATGATGGCGGCGCGGTCGTCGAAGGACATCGCGCGCCAGGCGGGGGCGGCGGCCTTGGCGGCGGCGATGGCGTCGCGGGCGTCGTCGTGGGTGGCGTTGCGCATGGTCCCCAGGACCGCGGCGTGGCGGTGCGGCTGCACGGCGTCGATGGGCTCGCCGCCGCCCATGCGGCTCTC
>NZ_ANAX01000219.1 GCF_000341065.1 Nocardiopsis halotolerans DSM 44410
TTGGCCACGAGCTCCTCGCGCTCGGCGCTGCCGGGCGCGTAGGACAGAACGGGCTCGTTCTGCGGCAGAGGGACGTTGGTCACGGCGTCCATGGGCACCTCCCCGGTGAAGAATGTCCCTGAAGCAAGCAGGGTTGGCTGACTCAACGCTCCCAGAACACGGGCGTGCGAACCTTGTGGACCAGGCCACTCTTTGCCCACCTTGTTTGTTCACCAGGACAAAATGAGACACATATGAGTAATGACGACCCGACAGCCGACCGGTTCCCCACCGCTGGCGACGAGCCCCACCGAACGGCGCCGTCCTCTGGCGTCCCTCCTGTTCAGACCGGTTCCCCGCGGGACGAACCCACGGGCATCCCCCTGCGCCGACTGCTGCTGGCGCTCGGCGACCCCGTCGTGGACGTGGCCGCCGCACCGGGCGGGCTCGATGTCCGGGTGGACAACGTCGTCATCCTCGACCCGGAGGACAGGACGGAGGCGCGCGAGGGGGACCTGGTGCTGCTGATCGGGGCTCGGGGCGCCGCGGCGCGGCGGCTGGTCGGGGCGCTGGCGGAGCAGGGCGCCGCGGCGGTCGCCGTCAAGACCAGCGCGCACGCGGCCCAGGAGGAGCTGCTGCCGCCGCCCGCGGGTGCGCGGCCGAACCGGCCCCGGGGCGGCGCCGACGAGGCGCGGGCACTGCGCACCGAGGCGCAGGAGGCCGGGATCGCGCTGCTCGCAGTCCGGCCGGAGGTGCGCTGGGACCAGTTGCAGTCGGTGTGCCAGTCCATCGTGGACGACGCCCGGCTGACCACCTCGGACGACCTGAGCGAGGCCAGCGGCGACCTGTTCTCGATGGCGCAGACGATCGCCCGGCTCACCGGCGGCCTGGTGAGCATCGAGGACGCGGCGAGCCGTGTGCTGGCCTACTCCAGCGGAGCCGAGGTGGACGAACTGCGGCGGCTGTCGGTGCTGGGGCGGCGCGGTCCGGAGTCCTACCTGGCGCTGCTGCGCGAGTGGGGGGTGTTCGCCAGGCTGCGCGCCGGTGAGGAGGTGGTGCGCGTGGACGAGCACCCCGAGCTGGGCATCCGGCGCCGTCTGGCCGTGGGCATCCACGCCGGACGCCAGCCGCTGGGCGCGATCTGGGTGCAGGAGGGGGACCGGCCGCTCAGCGACCACGCGGAGGAGGCGCTGCTGGGCGCGGCGCGCACCACCGCGCTCCAGATGATCCGGCAGCGCACGCGGACCAGCGCTGGTCTGCGGCTGCGCGAGGACCTGCTGTCGAGCCTGCTGGAGGGGCGGATCGACGCCAGCGCGCTGGCCGACACGGTGGAGGTGCACACCGACCGGGGCGCCCTGGTGGTGGCGTTCTCGCTGGTCGGGGGCGTGGACGGCACGGGCGACGAGGGTTCGGTGCGCCCCGACCGGCCCGAACGCGAACTGCGGCGGCGCCAGCTGATCGACCTGGTGTCGGTGCACACGGCGGCCTACCGGCGCAGCGCGCTGGTGACCGAGCTGGGCGGGCGGGTGTACGTGCTGCTGCCGGACCTGGCGCGTGGCCGGGAGGGGTGGCGGAGCGTGGAGCGGTCGGTGCTGACACTGACCCGCAAGACGGTGGCCGCGGCGCGCGCCGCGCTGGGGCTGGAGGTGCACGCGGCGGTGGGGTCGCTGGTGGAGCGCCTGGGGGACGTGCCGGACTCGCGCGCGGAGGCCGACCGGGTGCTGGACGCCATGGGCCGCGATCCGGACCGGAGCGCGGAGTGGGAGGTGGCGACCATCTCCGACGTGCGCTCGCGTGTGCTGATCAGTGAGACGTTGGCGCGGTTGCGCGAGGATCCGTCGTTGCGGGACCCGAGGGTGAGCCGGTTGATCGAGCACGACCGTGCGGGCGGCGCCGACCTGGTGCATTCGCTGCTGGCCTACCTGGAGGCGTTCGGGGACGCGCGGGCGGCGGCGGCGCGGCTGCACATCCACCCGAACACGCTGCGGTACCGGGTCCGCAGGGCGGCGTCGGTGAGCGGGATCGACCTGGGTGACCCGGGAGAGCGTCTGTTCACGCAGTTGCAGCTGTTGATGGAGCAGCAGGAGGCGGACTGAACGGACGCGGGAGGGGCGGCTCGGGAGAGGCGGCTTTC
>NZ_ANAX01000220.1 GCF_000341065.1 Nocardiopsis halotolerans DSM 44410
CGGGAAAGTCGGGGAATCGCCTGGATTGCGCGAAACACCCGGAATGCCGGAAGCACGGGTGGGCGCGCCGGGGCGGCGGCGGGCGACCGCACACGGAAAACGCCCGCTCGGAAAGCGGACGCCGCCCGCGTGGGTGCCATAGGTACCCCCGGTCGGACTCGAACCGACACTTGTGACCCTTTTAGGGGGCCTGCCTCTTCCATTGGGCTACGAGGGCGTGGCCCATCATACCGGGCGGGCTGATTGCCCACTTTGACTTGACTTGGCCGGATTAGGACAGGAAACGACCGGCTTCCCTGGGAAGCCGGTCGTTTCGCGGGTGGGGAACCGCGCTGGTGGGCGACGCGCGGTCCCGCCTCAGCTGACCCTGCGCAGGCGCCCGTCCTCGACCTGCGGGTGACTGGCCTCCTCGAAGGCCTGGCGGGGCTCGGCCATCTCCGGGAGCGCGGCGAAGTCACGGCGCAGGAGGAAGGCGAGCGTCCAGTCCGAGAGCACGCGCATCTTGCGGTTGAAGGTCGGGACCGCGAACAGGTGGTAGGACCGGTGCGCGTACCAGGCCAGGCGACCGTTGAGCTTGACCTTGCCGAACAGCTGGGCGGCGCCCTTGTGCAGGCCGAGACCGGCGACCGCGCCGAGGTTCTTGTGGCGGTAGGCCTTGAGCCCGTTGCCGCGCAGGCTGGCGATCACGTTGTCGGCGAGCACCGGGGCCTGGCGGACCGCGTTCTGGGCGTTGGGCGGGTAGTAGCCGCCGTTGCCGTCGGGCACCTGGGCGTTGTCACCGCCCGCGAAGGCGTTCTCCACGCCGTTGACGGTGAGGTACTCGCTGGTGTCCAGGTGGCCCTTGGGACCGAGCGGCAGGTCGCTGGCGGCCACGACCGGGCTGGGCTTGACACCCGCGGTCCACACCAGCGTGCCCGCGTCGAACTCGGTGCCGTCGCTGAGCTTGATGTGCTGGTCGACCGCCGACTCCAGGAAGGTCTTGAGCCGGACGTCGATGCCGCGGCGGCGCAGCTGGTTGAGGGCCTTGCCGCCGACCTCGGGGCCGACCTCGGGAAGGATCTTGTCAGCCGCCTCGATGAGGTAGAACTGCACGTCCTCCAGGTCGATCGAGACGTGGTGGCGGACCGCGTCGCGGACCATGTCCTCCAGCTCGGCGATGGCCTCGGCACCGGCGAAGCCGCCACCGACGAAGACGAAGTTCAGCGCCTTGCGCCGGGTGGCCTCGTCGTCGGTGGAGTCGGCGATGGCGAGCTGGTTGAGGACGTGGTTGCGCAGGTAGGCGGCCTCCTCGACCGTCTTGATCCCGATGCCCCACTCGGCCAGTCCGGGGATGGGCAGGGTGCGCGAGACCGCTCCGGCGGCCATGACGATGTGGTCGTAGGCGATGGTCTCGGGCTCGCCGGCGTTGGGCTCGTAGCGGACCGTGCGGTCGGCGTGGTCGATGCGCACGACCCTGCCGCCCAGGACGCGGACGCGCTGGAAGACCTTGCGCAGCGGGACGACGACGTGGCGGGGCGAGATGTTGCCGGACGCGGTCTCGGGCAGGAAGGGCTGGTAGGTCATGTAGGAGTTCGGGTCGATGACGGTGATCCGCGCCTCACCGGCCCCGAGCTTCTTCTCCAGCCGCCTCGCGGTGTACATCCCGAGGTAACCGCCGCCGACGATGAGGATGTGCGGGATCTCCGCCTCGTCCCCTCCGCCGTGTACCAGCCGGTAGTTCCTGCTCTCGGTCATCGCATATCCCGCCCTAACGGTTTGGTGTGCGCCCCTTCCCAGGGGCCGCGAGGTTGTCACGGTCTTCCGGTCGCCCACGCCGCGGTCGCGGTGGAGTGCCGCCTGGATCGGAGCGGGTGTTTCGTCCCTGTTGCTTGTGCATTCTTTCACAAGCCACTACCGACAGAGAAGGTTCACACCGGACCACCTTCTCACCACTTCCCAGCCCGCACGACTCACGTTTCCGCAGGTCAGAGCGGTTGTGAAAGCATTCACAAGGCGTCCGCGAGGTGACACGTCTCACCCGTGGAGCTCTTGCGCGGGCCCTCCGGCGGGGCCCGCGTTCACCGTTTCCCCAGTTCAGCCCGGAAGCCCGGGTCTACTGGACGACCAGGCTCCAGGCCACGCCGTCGAGGATGTCGTGCTCACTCGCCGTGAAGGAGTCCGCGCCCGTGCGGGCCAGCACGCGGGACAGCACCAGCGCGCCCGCGCCGATGACGTCCACCCGGCCGGGGTGCATGACGCCGATCCGCGACCGCTCCGCGGAGGTGGCGCCGAGCAGCTCCCCGGTGATGCGCTCCAGGTCGGCGACGCCCACGCGGGTGTGGTGGATGCGCTCGGAGTCGTACTCGGGCAGGTCCAGGGCGATACCGGCGACGGTGGTCGCGGTGCCCGCGACGCACACGACCGCGCCGGCCTCACGCAGCGGAACCACCCGCTCGACCTCGTCCAGCGCGGCCTCGACGTCCGCGGTCGCCGCGGCGATCTCCTCCTCCGTGGGAGGGTCGCCGCGCAGGTGGCGCTCGGTCATGCGCACACAGCCGATGTCCACCGACAGGGACGCGCGGACCAGCTCACCGTCCTCCGCGCCCGGGTCGCCGCCCAGGACGAACTCGGTGGAGCCGCCGCCGATGTCCACGACCAGGAAGGGCGGAGCCAGGTCGCCGTCCGCGCCCTCGTCCGCCTCGGCGTCGAACTCGGCGGTGGCGCCCACGAAGGACAGTTCCGCCTCGTCCAGGCCGGTGACCACCTCGGGCTCCACACCGATGATCTCGCGCACGCCGTCGATGAACACCTGGCGGTTGCTGGCGTCCCGTGTGGCGCTGGTGGCGACCATGCGCACCGTGTCCGGCCCCAGGGGGACGCCGTGCGCCTCGATGGCCTCGGCGTAGCCGCGCAGCGCCTCGAAGGTGCGCTCCAGGGCCTGGGGCGCGAACGCCCCGGTCTCGTCCACGCCCTCGCCCAGGCGCACGATCTCCATACGCCGGTCGGCGTCGACCACCTGCACCTCGTCGCCGTCGACGTGGACGACGTCGGCGATCAGCAGGCGGATGGAGTTGGTTCCGCAGTCGATGGCCGCGACACCGCTCATGACCCGTTCCCTTCGACGCCCTCGGGGGCGTTCTCGTCGACACACACGCACGGGCCCCTGTCCCACCAGTGCGGCAGTTCCTCCAGCGCCTCGGCGCCGAAGGGGTTGGTCCCCGGCTCGGCGAGCTCGTGGGCGACCAGGGCGTGCAGGCACTTGACCCGGGTGGGCATGCCACCGGTGCTCTGCATGCCCTCGGGCAGCGGCTCCACGCCGTCCNNNNCGGCCAGGTAGGACTCGTGCGCCCGGGTGTAGGCGGCCTGGAGCTCGGGGTCCTCCCCCAGGCGCTCCTGCATCCGGCGCATGCGGCCCTCGTTCTCCATCCGGCCGATGGCCGAGGCCGCGCGCGGGCACGTCAGGTAGTACAACGTCGGGAAGGGCTCGCCGTTCTCCAGCCGGGGCGCGGTGCGCACCACGTCGGGCAGGCCGCACGGGCAGCGGTGCGCGACGCCGCGCACTCCGCGCGGCGCGCGGCCCAGTTGGAGTTCGATGGCGGCGGTGTCGCGCTCGGCGACCGGACCGGTGTGCCCGGCGGCGCCGGTGGTACCGTCGGCGGGCCCCGGCGCGGGGTGATCTGCGGAAGTCATGGCGCCCCCAGCATAGGGCCGGTCGGAGCCCGCGGGTGCGAGCGCGTCAGCGGCCCGCCCGCCGGGGCCCATGAGGTGTGGGGAGGGACATGTCCGTCGGCGATCGCCCGCGCCGCGTGTGGGGCGTGGCCGTCCTGGCGGGCCTCACCGCCTGCGGCGGGGCCGCGGGGNTGGCCTGGCCGGTCCCCGACACCGGTGTGCCGCTGGCCACCCTGGCCGTCAACCTCACGGGATCCGTGCTCATGGGCGCCCTGGTCGCGGCCGTCACCGGTCTGGGCGCGGCGCCGACCCGGGTCAGGCAGCTGCTCGGCACCGGTTTCCTCGGCGGGTTCACCACCTACTCGACCCACACCCTGGAGATCGGCCTGCTGTTGGCGTCCGGCCGGGTCGTCCCCGCCGTGGCCTACATGTCGCTCACACTGGTCGGCGCGGTGGCCGGGGTCGCCCTGGGCGCGTGGGTGACGGGGCGCGTGACCGCCCTCCTGGCCCGGAGGAGGCGCCCGTGACCCCCGAACTGCTGACCGTGGGCCTGGGCGGCGCCGCCGGGGCGGCCCTGCGCTACCTGCTGGACCTGGCCGTCCGGCGCCCGGCCTCCGAGCGGCTGCCCTGGGGAACGCTCACCGTCAACACCGCGGGCACCCTGCTGCTGGGGCTGGTGTTCGGCGCCGCGTCCGCGCTGGCCGTCCCGTCCTGGCTGTGGAACCTCGTCGCCGTGGGGCTGTGCGGCGCCCTGACCACGTACTCGACGTTCTCCCACGAGGTCCTCGCGCTGGTCCGGGGCGGCCGCCCGCTCGCCGCGACGGCCTACGCGGCGGTGACGGAGTGCTGCGCCCTGGGCGCGCTGGCCGCGGGCGTGCTCCTGGCCCGGGCCCTCCCGCTGTGACGGAGGTCCGGCCGGTCAGAGTCCGCCGTCGTCGGGCGGCGGGCTGTCGGCCTCCTCCACCGAGCGCCACAGGGTGGTGAACCAGGGCTCGCTGGGGCCGGTGTCGTCCTCGGTGTCGTCCTCGGAGTCGGGCGAGATGACGATGTAGGTGGTCTCCCCGGGGTACTGGTAGTGCAGCCGGAGGCGGGCCTCACGCTCCACGTAGGAGTCCTGGGAGAGCTCCTCCTTGCGCTGGCGCAGCTCCCGCACGTCCCGCTCCATGCGCGCGTGCTCCTCCTGGAGCTCGGCGATCTGGGCGCGCTGGGCGATGTACTCGCGCAGCGGGTAGGCCAGGCTGAGCGCGATCACGCACATCACGAGCGCGAGGATGGCGGCACGGCTGGTGAGCATGGGCCGCACCCGGTGGGTGCGGCCCGTGCCCGTGCCAGAGGATCCCGGCTTCCGCGCAGGTCGGCGTCCGGACCTGTCGGCTTTGGCCGACTTACTGGCCTTTGGGCGCTGCTGCTCGGATTCGCGGGACACTGGGGCAGACTAGCCGCGCGCGGCGAAGCGCGGGAAGGCCGACACGCCCGCGTACACGGCGGCGTCGTCGAGTTCCTCCTCGATGCGCAGCAGCTGGTTGTACTTGGCGACCCGCTCGCTGCGCGCCGGGGCGCCGGTCTTGATCTGCCCGGCGTTGGTGGCCACCGCGATGTCGGCGATGGTGGTGTCCTCGGTCTCACCGGAACGGTGGCTGATCATGGCCGTGTAGCCGCTGCGCTGGGCGAGGGCGACCGCGTCCAGGGTCTCGGTGAGGGTGCCGATCTGGTTGACCTTCACCAGCAGCGAGTTGGCGGTGTCGGTCAGGACGCCGCGCTGGAGCCGCTCGGGGTTGGTGACGAACAGGTCGTCGCCCACGAGCTGGACCCGCCCGCCCAGGTCGGCGGTGAGCTTCTTCCAGCCCTCCCAGTCCTCCTCGTCGAGGGGGTCCTCGATCGAGACGAGGGGGTAGGCCTCCACCAGGTCGGCGTAGTAGGCGGACATCTCCTCGGAGGAGCGCGACCTGCCCTCGAAGGTGTACACGCCGTCGTTGTGGAACTCGCTGGCGGCCACGTCCAGGGCGAGCGCGATGTCCGTGCCGGGGGTGTAGCCCGCCTTCTCGATGGCCTCCACGATCAGGTCGAGGGCGGCGCGGTTGCTGTCCAGGTTGGGTGCGAAGCCGCCCTCGTCGCCCACGCCGGTGCCCAGGCCGTGGGACTTGAGGACCGACTTCAGGGACTGGTACACCTCGGCGCCCCAGCGCACGGCCTCGGCAAAGGTCGGGGCGCCGATCGGCGCGACCATGAACTCCTGGATGTCGACGTTGCTGTCCGCGTGCGCGCCGCCGTTGAGGATGTTCATCATCGGCACGGGCAGGACGTGCGCGTTGGGACCGCCGATGTAGCGGAACAGGGGCAGCCCGGTCTCGGCGGCGGCGGCCCTGGCCACGGCCAGCGAGGCGCCCAGGATGGCGTTGGCGCCGATCCGGGACTTGTCCGGGGTGCCGTCCAGGTCGATGAGCGCGCGGTCGATGATGCGCTGCTCGTCGGGGGCGTGGCCGAGCAGTTCGTCGGCGATCTCGTCGTTGACGGCCGTGACGGCCTTGGTCACGCCCTTGCCGCCGTAGCGGTCACCGCCGTCGCGCAACTCCACGGCCTCGAACTGGCCGGTGGAGGCGCCGCTGGGAACGCCCGCGCGCGCGATGGTTCCGTCGTCGAGCAGGACCTCGACCTCGACTGTCGGGTTGCCCCGGGAGTCAAGGATCTCCCGCGCCTGTACTGCCTCGATGGACGCCACGGTCTCTCTCCGTCTCTTCGGGTTTCTCGGACCACTGGTTCAGGACCCGACACGAGACTAGCGACCCCCGTCCGGGGACGGAGCGAGCACCCGCCGGAATTGGTCTAGTCCATGCCGGACATGCCCGACTCCAGAGCCGCCATCGCGATGTCCACGGCGCGTTCGCGGTGGGCGGCGGCCTCCTCCGGGGCGAACATGACGGAGAGGTCCTGGATACCGCCGAGGGCGATCACCGCGCCCATGCGTGCGGGAACGCCGTGTTCGGGTCCCACGAGCAGGGTGTCCAGACGACGGCGCCAGGAGATGACGGAGTCGACCAGGCCGGTCTCGGCCAGCGATCCCAGGTCGTGCAGGACGGCGACCAGCAGGGCGCTGTGGCGCACGCAGACGTCGAAGTAGTCGCCGAGCAGGGCGCGCGGGTCCCCCGCTCCCCCGCCCCCGTCGGGGCCGTACCTGGCGAAGAGCGCCTCCATGTCCTCCCCCAGGGGTTCGACCAGAGACCTGAGCAGGTCGTTCTTGGACGGGAAGTGGTAGTACAGCGCCGCCTTGGTGATGTTCAGGCGTTCGGAGATCTCCCGCAGGCTGGTCCTGTCGAAGCCCTTCCGGGCGAACAGCTCCAGGGCCACGGCCCGGATCTCCGCCTTGGTGTCGGTCTGCGCCCTGGGCACGCGCGTCACTCCCGTTCCCTCGTCTGGTGCGTCGAGTCTAGCTCCGACCTTCCGGCCGGTAGTTTGCTTGTCAACCGGTAAGTTACTTGACGCACGGTAAGTAGCGGCCTAGCGTGAGGAACACCGAGCGTCCGAGTGAGCGGAGAACCCCATGACCGCCGTACGCAACGTCCTGATCTCCGGCGCCAGCATCGCCGGACCCGCCCTCGCCCACTGGCTGCACCGCCACGGCATCGGAGCCACCGTGGTCGAACGCGCACCCGCGCCCCGCACCGGCGGCTACGCCATCGACGTGCGCGGCGTCGCCCTCGACGTCGCCGAGCGCATGGGCGTGCTCGACGGCATCCGCTCATCGGTCACCGAGATGACCCGGGCCACGATCGTCGACGCCCGCGGCAGGCGCGGAGGCGGCTTCGAGGCCAGCTCGATCGCCACGGACGGCCGCTCCCTCGAACTGTTGCGCGGTGACCTCGTCCGGCTCCTGCACGCACCCACCACGGAGTACACCGAGTACCTGTACGGCGACTCCGTCGCCGAGATCGAGCAGGGGGAGGACGGGGTCCGCGTGACCTTCGAACACGCCGCGCCGCGCGTGTTCGACCTGGTCGTGGGGGCCGACGGGCTGCACTCCACCACCAGGCGGATCGCGTTCGGCCCCGAGGAGCCCCACCGCCGCTTCCTCGGCAGTTACCTCAGCATCTTCACGGTGCCCAACCACCCGGGGCTGGACCGCGAGGCCGTCCTGTTCAACACCCCGGGACGGCTGGTGGCGATGTACCACACGCCCCGCGCCGAGGGGGCCAAGGCCATGTTCGCGCTGTCCGCGCGCGAGGAGAACGGCGTCGACCGCAGGCCGCCCCGGGACCAGCGGGAGTTCCTGCGCCGGACCTTCACCGGGCACGGCTGGGAGGCCGACCGCGTCCTGGCCGCGATGGAGGAGGCTCCGGACTTCTACTTCGACTCGGTCACCCAGATCCGGATGGACCGCTGGTCCACCGGGCGCGTGACCCTGCTCGGTGACGCCGGGTACTGCCCCTCCCCCATGTCCGGGCAGGGCAGCAGCCTGGCCATGGTCGGCGCGTACGTCCTGGCCGGGGAACTGGCCCGCCACGACGGCCACGCCGCCGCACTGGCCGCCTACGAGGCGCGGATGCGGCCGTTCGTGAGGGCCAACCAGGCCGTCGCCGACGCCGGAACGGACTTCCTCCTGCCCCGCACCCGCCTGGGACTCGTCACGCGTGACCTCGCCGTGCGGGCCGCCCCGCTGCTGTCACGGCTGGGCACCTTCGACACGAAGCTGTCCCGGGCCGCCGAGGCCCTGGAGCTGGACGCCCCCGCCCCGGCGGGCGCCTGAGGGGACCCACGGGAGGAGCGAGGGGGTCCGGTCGCGGCTTCCGGGGCGGCACCGGCCGTCCGGCGGCGTTGGAGCGTCGCCCGAACGCGTCGCCGGTCCGGGGCTCGGGGGCGTGGCCGCACCGTGTGCGCCTCCCGGTTCCCCGCACGAGGCGCGGCTGGCCTCCTCCGGCT
>NZ_ANAX01000221.1 GCF_000341065.1 Nocardiopsis halotolerans DSM 44410
CCGCGCTACGCCTCGCCCGCCTTGACCCAGTAGGTCCTCCACTGCGCCTCGGACAGCTCACGGGGCTCACGGCCGTCCGCGCGGGCCGCGTCCTCGGCCGCGCGCACACGGGCGTCGAACCGGCGGGCAGCCGCGCGCAGGTCGGTCTCGGCGTCGCGTCCCCGGCCGCGCTCGGCCGCCACCGCGGCGAACAGCTCACCGCCCTCGGCGCCGTCGTCACCCACCAGGTCCGCGGGGAACCCGTTGCGCACCGCCCGCCTCTGCAACTCGTCGGCCAGCAGCACGGCGGGCTGGGCGAACGGCACCCCGTCCAGGACGGAGGTGCGCCCGTCACCGCCCGCGGCCCTGGCCTTCTCCGCGCGCTCGGCGGCCTTGATGGCCTCCCAGTTGGAGCGCACCTCGTCGGCGCCCGCCACCTCGGCCCCGCCGAACACGTGCGGGTGGCGGCGGGTCATCTTGTCGGTGATGGCGTCGGCGACGTCGTCCACCGTGAACCGCGCCGGATCGCCCTCGGGGCGTTCGGCGGCGATCGCGGCGTGGAAGACCACCTGGAGCAGCACGTCGCCCAGCTCCTCGCGCAGCAGCGCGACGTCGCCCTCCTCGATGGTCTCCAGGGTCTCGTACGCTTCCTGGATGAGGTACTTGGCCAGCGACCCGTGGGTCTGGTCGCGGTCCCACGGGCACTCCCTGCGCAGGGTGTCCATCACCTCGACCAGCCGCAGCAACCGGTACCCGACCGGCTGGCCGTCACCTCGCCCGTCCCCGGGACCGTCGTTCATCCTGTTTCCCTCCCTGCTCGCGCCGCCGCTCATCCGTCCTGCTCGGGCAGCCAACCGCCCGCGCGCAGGGCGGCCAGCACCCGGGCCACGGACTCGGAGGGGTCCATCCCCTCGGTGTCCACCACCAGGTCGGCGTCGTCCGGTTCCTCGTAGGGGTCGGAGATCCCGGTGAACTCGGGGATCTCCCCCGCCCGCGCCTTGGCGTACAGGCCCTTGCGGTCGCGGGCCTCACACACCTCCAGCGGGGTCGCCACGTGCACCAGGAAGAAGTCGCCGAACTCCTCCACCATCGCGCGCACCTCCGCGCGCCCCTTGGCGTAGGGCGCGATCGGCGCGCACACCGCGACCCCGCCGTGGCGGGTGATCTCCGAGGCGACGTAACCGATCCGTCGGATGTTCAGCTCCCGGTGCTCCCGGGAGAAGGTCAGCCCGCTGGAGAGCATGCGCCGCACCACATCACCGTCCAACAGGGTCACCGACCGCCCCGACCTGCGGACGCCGTCGCACACGCCCCGGGCGATCGTGGACTTGCCCGACCCCGACAGGCCGGTGAACAGCACGGTCAGCCCCCTCCTGGTGCGGGCCGGGCGCAACCGCGCCAGCTCCGCGCCCACGCGGGCCGGGGTGAACCAGGCGGGCAGCTCGCGCCCGTGCGCCAGTTCGGCCTCCACCTGCTCGTCGGTGAGCTCGGTCCGCGCGTGCGCAGGGTCCACCTGCGTGAGGGGGAGCCACAGGCCGTCACGGGAGTCGTAGCGCCACGGCTCGGGGTCCAGCACGGTCAGGGGCGGCCGCTGGGCCATCACCCGCTCGACGTCGGGTCCGTCCGCTCCGGTCACCGCCAGCATGTGGGTGGCGCCGTAGGCCGCGGCCACGTGCGCGGCCAGCGCCACCTCGCGCGTTCCCCACGGGCCGCCCAGAACGTCCCCGGCGCGGTCGGCGCTCCTCGGCAGCGTGCACACCACGAAGGAGGTACGCGAAGGGAGCAGGGGCTTGGCGGCCAGCACCGCCGTGGCCATGCCCTCGTCCTCCAGGCCCGTGTCGACGATCACCAGTACCTCGGCGCGTCCGTCCCCGCCGTGGACGCGCCCCAGGGCGTCGGCCTCGCTCCGGACCTGGTGCAGGGCGCGGTGGTGCAGCGGCCGGTCGGTGACCACCGCCAGCAGGGGACGGTCGGAGGGATCCAGCTCGCGCTGGGCCCGGACCTCGGCGGGCGAGGGCCGCAGCTCGCGCAGGACGCCGTAGGTGGGCGGGCGCAGCAGGGTCACCGCACCGGCCAGGCGGGGGCGGCCTCCGCCGTCCCGCCAGCACTCGGTGACGCCGAGTTCGGCCAGCGGGGCCCCCTCCGGGTCGGTGAGGGTCAGACGGTCGGCTCCGGACAGCTCCTCGGGCACCTCCAGGATGACCGGAACCGGCCAGGGGCGCCCGTCGGGCAGGCGGCCGTCCCTCTCCACGGCCTCCGTCTCGTCCCGCGTCATGAAACCGGGCAGCGGATAGGCGCCGTTGAGGACCAGCTCCAGGTGGGCGAGACCGTCCGGACCTGGGGCGAAGACCGGAGCGTCCGGCCTCCCGACACCGCCCCCCGGCGCACTCCCGGGCCTGTTGGCACTCACCACGCGGTTCCTCTCCTCCGGTGCTTGGGGTAAACGCCCCTAGCGTATGCCCGGAGCGGGTGGTGACCTGCGGTCGCACCACGTCAGACGGAATAGGAGCAGCTCGGAGGCGGTTCTATCCGGTACGCCGCCGCCCGCGCCCCCGGGCCGGGACGCGGACGGCACGGGGCAGCTCCGTGTCCTCCGGCCGTCCACACCCCGCCCGCGCGCCGTCTCCGAAGTCGATAGTCTGGAGAGGTGCCGGGCGTCCACTCCCGCAGCCGCCTTCTCACCGTGCAGGCCGCGACCACCACCGCCTGATCCGGACCACTTCCACTTTCTGGTGCTATGAGCCTCATTGGACTTCTCGCCGACGTCTCCAGGGACCCGGCGCTGCACAGCGCGATCGAGGCCGCCCGTGGCGGCCACGATCCCCATCTCGACCTCGTCGCCCCGGCGGCGCTGCGCCCCTTCATGGTGGGGGCGCTGGCCGCCGACCCCCCCGTGGGCGCGCGGCGGCCCGTGCTCGCCGTCACCGCCACCGAGCGCGAGGCCTCCGACCTGACCGACGCCCTGGGCTCCGTGCTGCCCGAGAACTCGGTGGCGCTCTTCCCCGCGTGGGAGACCCTGCCGCACGAGCGGCTGTCCCCGCGCTCGGACACCGTCGGCCAGCGGCTGGCCGTCCTGCGCCGCCTGGCCCACCCCGACCCCTCCGACCCCCTGACCTCCCCGCTACGGGTGGTCGTGGCTCCCGTGCGCAGCGTCCTGCAACCGCTGGTGGCCGGTCTGGGCGACCTGGAGCCGGTGCGTGTCCGCCCCGGCGACGAGGTGCCCCTGGAGGACGTGGTCACCGACCTGGCCAACACCGGCTACGCCCGAGTGGACCTGGTCGAGAAGCGCGGTGACATGGCCGTGCGCGGTGGCATCCTGGACGTGTTCCCGCCCACCGAGGAGCACCCGCTGCGGCTGGAGTTCTGGGGCGACACCGTCGAGGACATCCGCTACTTCCAGGTCGCCGACCAGCGCTCCATCGAACCCCGCGAGGGCGACGACGGGCCGCGCACCAGCGCCTCCTCCGGGCTGTTCGCGCCGCCGTGCCGTGAGCTGCTGCTCACCGACACCGTGCGCGGGCGGGCGAGGGCGCTGGCCGAGGAGCACCCCTCCCTGGCCGAGATCCTGCACAAGATCGCCGACGGCGTCACGGTGGAGGGCATGGAGGCGTTCGCCCCGGTGCTCGCCGAGCGGATGGAGCCGTTCCTGAACCACCTGCCCGAGGGCGCGATGGTGGTGGGCTGCGATCCCGAGCGCATCCGCACCCGCGCCGTGGAACTGGAGGCCACCAGCGCCGAGTTCCTCGACGCGTCGTGGATCAACGCCGCCTCCGGCGGCGAGGCCCCCATCGACCTGGGCGGGTCCGCGTACATGTCCATCTCCGAGCTGCGCTCCACCGCCGCCGAACTGGGCCTGCCCTGGTGGGGGCTGACCCCCTTCGCCGCGGACGAGGAGGGCGGCGCGGCCGAGGAGGACGACGCCGTCGTCGTCGGCGCGGTGCCCGCCGACTCCTACCGCGGCGACACCGAGCGCGCGCTGGCCGACATCAAGGGGTGGCTGCACGACAACTGGAGCGTCGTGCTGGTCACCCAGGGGCACGGGCCCGCCGAGCGCCTGGTGGCGATGCTGCGCGACGCCGGACTCGGCGCCAGCCTGGCCGCGGACCTGGACGAACAGCCCAAGCCCGCGGTCGCGACCGTCACCACCGGCCTGGTCGACCACGGCTTCCTGCTGCGCTCGGTGCACACGGTGGTGCTCACCGAGACCGACCTGGCGGGTCAGAAGTCCTCCACCCGCGACATGCGGCGGATGCCGAGCAGGCGGCGGGGCACCGTCGATCCGCTCCAGCTCAAGCCGGGCGACTACGTCGTGCACGAACAGCACGGTGTGGGCCGCTACCTGGAGATGGTCAGCCGCCAGGTCCAGGGCGCCACACGCGAGTACCTGCTCATCGAGTACGCGCCCTCCAAGCGCGGGCAGCCCGGCGACCGCCTGTTCGTACCCACCGAGCAGCTGGGCGAGGTCACCCGGTACGTGGGCGGCGAGGCGCCCACGCTGTCCAGGATGGGCGGCGCCGAGTGGAGCAAGGCCAAGAGCCGCGCCCGCAAGGTGGTCCGGGAGATCGCGGGCGACCTCATCCGGCTGTACTCGGCACGGCAGGCCTCCCCGGGGCACGCCTTCGGCCCCGACACCCCCTGGCAGCGTGAACTGGAGGACGCGTTCCCCTACGTGGAGACGCCCGACCAGCTCGCCGCGATCGACGAGGTCAAGAAGGACATGGCCAAGTCGGTGCCGATGGACCGGCTGATCTGCGGCGACGTCGGCTACGGCAAGACCGAGGTCGCGGTGCGCGCCGCGTTCAAGGCGGTGCAGGACGGCAAGCAGGTCGCCGTCCTGGTGCCCACCACGCTGCTGGTGCAGCAGCACATGTCCACGTTCACCGAGCGCTACGCCTCGTTCCCGGTCACGGTCCGGCCGATGTCGCGGTTCCAGACCGACGGCGAGGTGGAGGCCACCCGCGAGAAGTTGCGCAGCGGCGAGATCGACGTGGTCATCGGCACGCACCGACTGCTGTCGTCGGAGACCCGCTTCAAGGACCTGGGCCTGGTCATCATCGACGAGGAACAGCGCTTCGGCGTGGAGCACAAGGAGGCGCTCAAGCGGCTGCGCACCCAGGTGGACGTGCTGGCGATGTCGGCCACACCCATCCCGCGGACGCTGGAGATGGGCATGACCGGCATCCGCGAGATGACCACGATCCTCACCCCGCCCGAGGAGCGCCACCCGGTGCTCACGTTCGTCGGTCCCTACGAGGACAAGCAGATCACCGCGGCGATCCGCCGCGAGCTGATGCGCGAGGGACAGGTGTTCTTCGTGCACAACAGGGTGGCGTCCATCGACAAGGTGGCCGCGAACATCCAGCGCCTGGTACCCGAGGCACGGGTGGCGTACGCGCACGGCCAGATGAACGAGCAGCAGCTCGAGAGGGTGATGGTCGACTTCTGGGAGAAGAACTTCGACGTGCTGGTCTCCACCACCATCGTCGAGTCCGGTCTGGACGTGCCCAACGCCAACACCCTCATCATCGACCGCGCCGACACCTACGGGCTGTCGCAGCTGCACCAGCTGCGCGGCCGGGTGGGCCGTGGCCGCGAGCGCGCCTACGCGTACTTCCTGTACCCGCCGGAGAGGCCGCTGACCGAGACCGCCTACGAGCGGCTGGCCACCGTGGCCCAGCACACCGAGACGGGCGCGGGCATGTACGTGGCGATGAAGGACCTGGAGATCCGGGGCGCGGGCAACATCCTGGGCGCGGAGCAGTCCGGGACCATCGCGGGCGTGGGCTTCGACCTGTACGTGCGCATGGTCGGTGAGGCCGTGGCCGAACTCAAGGGCGACCCGGACGCGGCCGAGGAGGTCGAGACCAAGGTCGAGCTGCCCATCAACGCGCACATCCCGCACGACTACGTACCGGGCGAGCGGCTGCGGTTGCAGTCGTACAAGCGCATCGCCAGCGTCACCAGCGAGGAGGACATCCTCGCGGCCTACGAGGAGCTCACCGACCGGTACGGAACGCCGCCGGAGCAGGTGGACAACCTCATGGCGGTGGCCCGGTTCCGTGTGCTGGCCAAGTCCGCGGGGCTCTCGGACGTGGTGATGCAGGGCAACCAGATCCGCTTCGCGCCGGTGGAGCTGCGCGAGTCGCAGGAGCTGCGGCTGCGGCGGCTGTACCCCAAGTCGATCCTCAAGGAGGCGACCCGGACCCTGCTGGTGCCGGTGCCCAAGGCCGGGGGGCTGGGCGGGAAGCCGCTGCGGGACCTGGAACTGCTCAAGTGGTGCACCGACCTGGTCAACTCCATCTTCGAGCCCGCCAGGAGCAGGCCCGCGACCAGGAGCGAGTGACGGCGAAGTGACCGTGTGGGCCCGTCCCGGACCTCCCGGTACGGGCCCACGGCGTGTCGGGCCGTCGTGCTTCTCGGCCTCCTGCCGGACCACCCTCCCGGCATCGGTTCCCGAGCCCGGACACCGAATCGGAGCTCGCGGGGGCCACGACGCGGCGCCACCACACCCCGGGTCGGCTCCGAGGCCCTCGTACCCCGTGGCCCGCACCCGGGAGACCACCGGGCGTTCCTCACGGCTGGGGCGCGTCGGCCTCGTCGGAGTCGGCCTCGTAGGTGATCCCGTACATCTCCTCGGACTCCTCGTCCTCGGCGGAGCGCCGCCACCAGCGCCCGCCCGAGGCCCGCCGCGCCCTGCGNGCCGCTCCTTCAGCTCCCGCCGGGCCCGTCTCCGCTCGACCCGCTCGGCCGCCCGGTCCGGTACGTCCTCCTCCGGCGCCTCCGGCCCCGGGGACGCCGGAGCCTCCTCCTCACGACGGCGCAGCGGCGTCACCGTGGCCAGCCCCTCCCCGACCGGCACGTCGGGAGGCAGTTCCACGGAGGAGCGAGGCTCGGGGTCCTCCGCCCCGTCGACACGCACCTCGTCCCCGACGGGCTCCTCCGTACCCTTCGCGGTGGGCGCCCCCTCCTTCGGAGAGGACCTCCCCCACCCGCGCTCCGAGCGCCGCGACGCACGCGCCGGACGCTCTCCGCGCGTGTACCACCAGTTCGCCGCCCACGCGACGACGGCCGCGGCCACACCCACCTCCAGGGCGGTGACCAGGCCCACCTGCCACGCCGACGAACCCACCTCGCTCAGCCTCTCCCCGCCGAGCGAACCCCCGGCCATCCCGGCCAGCGCGGCGCACAGCAGGCCCGTGGTCACCCCGCACACGAACCCCCACAGCGGCGCCGCCTCGCTCACCACGTCCGGGGCACTGCGCTGGGCGAGCGCACCGCCCACCGCCCCCGCGACGAACGGCACCGCCAGCGCGATCAGGGAGACGACCGGCGCGGCCCCGTTGTCCGGCAGGGCGGCCAGCATCGGCAGCAGCGGCAGGGCACCCACCGACACCCCCGTCGGCGCGACGACGGTTCCCGTCCCCACCGCGAACCCGGGGCCCAGCGCGTAACACACCGCGAAGACCACCGCGTTGGGCAGATACGCCAACTGGACGACGAACAGCAGCACGCCGCCGACCAGACCGGGGTTCAACGTCCGGGTCGTCTCGACCGCCTCGGGCAGGCTCACCGCCAACGCCACCAGGAACAGCAGCAGGCCGCCGAGCAGGAGTGTTCCCGTGGAGGCGAGCATCCCCACCAGCAGGGAGCGCGACCGGGCGGGCATCAGCCGCAGCAGGTCCCGGACGGCCACCTCCTTGTCGCGCATCAGCTGGCGCAGCACTCCCAGACCACCGGCGAGGAACGCGATCACGAAACCCATGAGCAGTGCGCGCCACATGTTCGGCTCGACCGCCTCGGTACGCGCCAGCAGGGCCAGGGTGCCCGCGATCGCCGCGTACGGCCCGGCGATCGACAGCGCCGCCCGGTACACGTACCGCAGTCGGGGGATCTCGCAGGAGCGCGCCAGCCACCGGCCGGACCGGTACAGCAGCAGCCCCGGCAGCAGGACCAGGCCGATCGGCAGCAGGGCGATCTGCCCGTCGGGCACGGAGAACGACACGTGGTGACCCACCAACCAGGCCAGCACCGCCCCCCGGAGGATGTCGGCGATCTCCTCACCGAAGGCCTCGTGCGGCGCGGCCACCCACCCGACCAGGGTCAGGGTGACGATCACGGCCAGCCCCAGGGCCGCGGCCGTGGCCGCGGCGATCCCACCGGTCGAGTAGAGGGGCCTGGGCGCGCCGGTGGCCCTGGCGGGCGCCACCTTGGACGCGTCGGCGGCGCTGGTCCGCGGACGCTTGGACGGACGGCCGCGCTCGGGGGGAGATCCTGGCGTACTCACCCGACTTATGCTGCCAGGGACCGGAATGCTCCGCGGTATCCCGGCCGCGCGTGTCGTGCCGGTGCGCACGGGGCCCGGCCGGTCCGTAGAGCGGGGAACCGGCACCAGTGCGGCCCCGTCGTACCCTGTGAGCCCGGCACAGCCCCCCGCCCCGAATGGAACGATCCCGCATGGCAGGTCCCGACCCCGACCGCTACCGCGTCTCCGACGACGAGCGCGACCGTGCGCTGGAACAGCTGCGGACCGCGCTGGAGGAGGGGCGACTGGACCTCGACGAGCACGAGGCCCGCTCGGCCGCTGCCCTGAAGGCCGTCACCAACCTGGACCTGGTCCCGCTCTTCGAGGACCTGCCGGCACGGCTGCACCCGGACTTCGTCACCGGAACCGCCGGCACAGCGCCCGCCACCCGTGAACCCGCGCCCGTGGAGGGCAGCGCCTCGAAGGGCGGTGAGGTGGACCGCAGGCACCGCGGCCCCCACCTGGGCCCCATGATCGGCTGGAGCGGCTTCCTGTTCCTCGTGTGGGGTCTGCCCGCCATCATGTCCGGCAACGGCACCTCCATCGCCGTCTTCCTCGGGTTCTTCTTCCTGCTCGTGGTCCCCGGCCTCACCTCCGCCGTCATGAGCGGGCGCCGCGACGACCCCGGGAAGCTCGGCAGCGGCTGAACCCTCAAGGAGCCCCACGCGCACAAGGCTCCGCCCCACCGCTGTGCGCGGCGGGGCGGAGCCTTGTGCGGAAAACGCCTTGGCGGGTCAGAACAGGGCGCGCGCCAGCTGGGCGGTCTCGCTCGGAGTCTTGCCGACCTTGACGCCGACGGCCTCCAGAGCCTCCTTCTTGGCCGCGGCCGTGCCCGAGGAACCCGACACGATCGCCCCCGCGTGACCCATCGTCTTGCCCTCCGGAG
>NZ_ANAX01000222.1 GCF_000341065.1 Nocardiopsis halotolerans DSM 44410
GCGCGTCCGTTGAGGGTGGTGGTGGGTGACGGGTGGGCTAGTCGTCGACCGCCACACCCACCTCCGAAGGCTCCTCGTCCCCGTCGACCTCGGGCACTCCCCCGCCCAGGTCGTCGATCTCGAACCACGCCACGTGCGTGGCCTCGCTCCAGTACTCGCCGCTGCGGGTGGCGCAGCTGTCGACGATGAGCTTGCCCCGCCCGAAGTCGTCACCGTCCTCACGCGTGTGCACGCCCTCGCCGTCGCGCGCCCCCTGGTCGGCGACCGCCACCCGCAGTCGCCCGGCGTCGGAGCGGATGAACAGCGTCATGACCCCGCCGCTCTGTCCCGAGCGAGAGTGCAGCAGGGCGTTGGTCGCCAGCTCGCTGACGGCCAGCTCCGCGTCGTCCAGGGAAGCCTCGGAGTGGCTCATACGGGCGAGGAACTCACGTACACGCGCGCGGATGGACCGTACCGCGGTCAGGTTCCCCGCACAGCTCCACACCGTGTGATCGGTGACCCCGCCGCTGAGGTCACCGGTCTCGATGGTCGGTGCGGTCGGGGACGTACCCTCCGGGACCTCCGCGGGCACGTATTCCCGGAGTTGCCTCGCCTCAGCCATCCGGTCACTCCAATCACCCGCGACGGACGCGCGGGTTGCGCCGCCTGCCCTCACCTTAGACAAGGGTGTGCTGGCTCCAGAACAGCACACCCGGGTTCCCCCCGTCCGGGATTGGCCACAAAACCCCGTCACGTGTCCTCCCCGATGAGGACAAAGGAAACAGTCCGGACCCCAGGCGCACCCATGTGAGGTGTAACACCTTGGCAATACGCGCACGGATCCGGCCGTTCGCCTGACAGGACGGCGCACCAGGAACGATAATCGTTACCACCACCGAGCACGCTCCGGACCGCCTCCCGGGCGGCTCCTCCGGCGTGCCCGACCCACACGCCAACACGAAGGGCCTCCATGAAGATCGCGTTCGCGGGCAAGGGCGGCAGCGGCAAGACCACCCTCTCCGCCCTCTTCACCCGTTACCTGGCCGCCCAGAGCGTTCCCGTCGTGGCCATCGACGCCGACATCAACCAGAACCTGGGCGCCGCGCTGGGCCTGTCGGAGGAGAGCCTGGCCGGACTCCCCGCGCTGGGCGCGCACCTGGGCGAGATCAAGGAGCTGCTGCGCGGGGACAACCCGCGGATCTCCTCGGCGGAGGCCATGATCAAGACCACCCCACCGGGCCGGGGCTCGCGCCTGTTGACGGTGACCGGGGACAACCCGCTGCACGCGCGCTTCGGCGCGTCCGCCCGGGGCGCCACGCTCATGGTCACCGGCCCGTTCGCCGAGGGGGACCTGGGCGTGTCGTGCTACCACTCCAAGGTGGGCGCGGCCGAGATGTACCTCAACCACCTGGTGGACGGCCCCGGCGAGTACGTGGTCGTGGACATGACCGCGGGCGCCGACTCCTTCGCCTCGGGGATGTTCACCCGCTTCGACATGACCTTCCTGGTCGCCGAACCCACCGTGCGCGGCGTGGGCGTGTACCGCCAGTACGCCGAGTACGCCCGCGACCACGACGTCGCCATCCGGGTGATCGGCAACAAGGTGCAGGACGAGGCGGACGTGGAGTTCCTGCGCGAGCACGTGGGCGACGCCCTGTCGGGGTGGATGACGCACTCGGGGTTCGTGCGCTCGATGGAGAAGGGGCGCCACCCGGAGCTGGCGGACCTGGAGGAGGACAACGTCAAGACCCTGGCCCGGATGCGGGACATGGCGGACTCCGCGCCCAAGGACTGGGAGCGGTTCACCCGGCAGTCGGCGGAGTTCCACCTGCGCAACGCGCGGGCGTGGGCCAACGAGGCCAAGGGCGCGGACCTGGCCGCGCAGCTGGACCCCGAGTTCCTGATGGGCCCCTCGGCGCTGGCCGGTTGACCTCGGGGCGGAGCGAACAGCCGGGCCCGGGTCGCCTCCCCACAGCGTCGACGGGGCGCCCGGCCGTGCTCCGCCGGACCGCGCGGCCCGACCACCGGGCGGGATCCCCGCGCACACGACCTCGTGGGGCGCCCTCCCGGCCCCATGGGGGCGACGGGCCGGTTCAGCGTGCCGGGTCGGTGGCCTCGGCGCGCACGCGCGGCGAGGTCAGGGTCAGCAGGACCACCAGGCCGAGGAGGGAGGTGCCGAACAGAGCGACCCCCATGGGCACGGCGGTGCTCTCGTCCAGGCCCACCAGCGGCGCCACCACCGCGCCGAACAGCGGGGAGAGCGCGCCCAGCACCGCGCTGGCGCTGCCCGCCCGCCCTTCCTGGCCGCGCATGGCCAGGGCGAAGGAGCTGGTGAGGATCACCCCCATGCACGTCATGTACACGAAGATGGGGACCACGAGGGCCACCAGCGGGCCGTCGAGCAGCGTCGCCGCGAACAGCACACCGGTCGCCGCCACCGCCGTGACCACGGCGCACACCAGGAGGGTCCGCTCGCCGAACCGGGCGCTGAAGCGCCCCACCGCCCAGCTCCCGGCGATGATGGCGGCGCCGTTGACCCCGAAGAGCGCCCCGAAGACCTGCGGGGACACCCCGTGCAGCTCCTGGTAGACGAACGGCGTCCCCGCGACGTAGGCGAAGCTGCCGCCGTGGACGAAGCCGACCACCAGGGCGTAGCCGAGGAAGGAGCGGTCCCGCAGCAGCGCGCCCACCGCACGCAGGGTGCCGCCGACCGTACCGGGGATGCGCCGTTCCACGGGCAGGGTCTCCTCCAGCCGCAGTGCCACGACCAGGACGATCACCGCACCCAGCACCGCCAGGGCCAGGAAGACGGCCTCCCAGCCCGCGAAGGACGGCCACAGGATGGCCCCGCCCGCGATCGGCGCCGCCAGGGGCGCCACCGCGTTGATCACCATGAGCAGCGCGAAGAACCGGGTCAGCTCGGTGCCGTCGAACACGTCGCGCACGACCGCGCGCGAGAGCACGATCCCGGCCGAGGCGGTGAGGCCCTGGAGGAAGCGGGCCGCCACGAGCACGGCGATGTTCGGGGCCAGGGCGCACAGCAGCGACGCCAGGACGAACAGGAGCAGGGAGACGATCAGGGGCCCTCGGCGTCCCCGTGCGTCACTGATCGGGCCCACGACCACCTGGCCGACGGCGAGCCCGACCAGGCAGGTGGTCAGGCTCAGCTGCACGCGGGACGCGCTGGCGTCCAGGTCGGCGGCGATGTCCGGGAAGGCCGGAAGGTACATGTCGATGTTGAGCGGCCCCAGGACGGCCAGCATGCCGAGGAGGAGTGCCAGGCCCAGGCGGGCCCGGCCGGTCGGGTTGTGCTGCATCGGCGCTCTCGCTCGGTGGAATGAGGGCGCTGGGCGCCGCGTACCTCGGATCAGACTAACCGGAGGCTGGCGGCCGGGGCTGCGCGGCGGGTGCGAATCTGACGCGAGCCCGTCAGAAAGCCGCCGTCGTCGGGAGTCGTGACGGCGGAGAGGGCAACGCCCGCCTCGTCGCCCCCCGCTGGGGCGTCCCGGCCTTCGGCGACGCAACCAAAGGACGCGCAGGTGGGAGCGGGTGGGGTTCAGTCCCGTCCCAGCTCGGTGCAGACACAAGCTCTGTTGCCGTCCGGGTCGGCCAGCACGACGAAGGCCGGGGCACGGCCCTCGTCGACGACGCGTCCGCCTGCGGCCACCGCTGCGGCGATCCGCCGGTCGGCGACTTCAGGGGGGACCGTGACGTCGAGGTGGAAGCGCTGCCGATCGGGTGCGGTCGAGTCGGTCGCCTGAAACCACAGCGGCGGGAGTTCTCCCGCCGGATCGACGACGTCGTCGCCGGCCTCGCCACCNTACCCAGAAAGGCCGCACCGTTTCCGACGCGGGCGTGTCCAGGGCCAGCTCCAGCACCTGTACCTGCTCCGGGCACGGGGCCAACCCCTGGTCGGACGCGAGCGCGCTGATCCGCTCGGCCAGTCGGACATCCCGTTCGGTCACACCTTCGGCGTCGTGATCGCGCAACACGAACTGAACGTGCCCCGCACGCAGATCGACGTCGGGATGGTGGCCGACCGCGTCGGCGAGCCGCCCCACGGCGGCGACGAACGCGGCACCCGCCCCGAACGAACCGGTCTCGAACCGAGCACGCAGCGCGCCCAACAACCACCGCCAATCAGCGAGATCGACCTGCCGGACCCCGAGACGAGTGGTCTGCTGCTCCATGCCCCAACGATAGACCAGGACTCCGCCGCCGCGCCCCCGCTAGAACAGCACCGACATGACCTCTCCGACCTGCCGGAAGCCGACCCGCTGGTAGGCGGCCCGCGCGGGGGTGTTGAAGTCGTTGACGTAGAGGGTCACCCGGGGCGCGATCTCCGCGAGCGCGTGGTTGACCACGGCCGCCATCCCCGCGGTGGAGTGCCCCTGCCCGCGCAGTTCGGGGTGGACCCACACCCCTTGCACCTGGCAGGCGTGCTGGGTGACCGCGCCGATCTCGGCCTTGAACACCACACGCCCGTTCTCGATCCGGGCGAAGGCCCGACCGGTGCGCACCAGTTCCTCCACCCGGGCACGGTAGAGCGCGCCGCCGTCGCCGGAGTCCGGTGGGACCCCGACCTCCTCGGTGAACATGGCCACGCACGCGGGCACGAGGGTGTTGAGTTCGGACAGCCGGACCCGGCGCACCAGGGGGTCGGCGGGCACGGCGGACGCACCGCTGATCTCCAGCACCGGCTGGCTGGCACGGATGACGCGGGCGGGGCCCCACGCGGGGGTGACCTGCTGCCAGAAGTCGCTGACCGCGTCGACCGGACCGACGATCGAGGAGCAGCGGCGGGCCCCCCCNCGGACCGCCGCGGGTCCGGCGTTGACGGGGACGAGGTTGGCCCCCGAGTAGCACAGGGCGGTGAGGCGGCCCCGCTCCACGTGTCCCCACACCTCGGTGCCGCTTGCGCCGCCGGAGATGCCGGTGGCCATCAGGCGGGAGGCGACGAAGACGTTGCCCACGGGATCGGTGTCCAGGAGCTCGCGGACGGCTTCCCGGTCGCGTTCTCCGAGGATCCGTACCGCCGAGGTTCGCAGCATCGCATCTCCCCCATCTTCCCGGTGTCCTCGTGCGAGGCCCCGGGGGACGACTGGCCCAGCCTGTTCGCTCCGGTTCCAGCCTATTCGACCGGTTACTCCGACGTCTCGGGCTCCACGGTCGTGTCCGGGTCCACGAGGTAGCCCGGCCCCACCGGGCCGGGCGGTCCCACCATGGTCCCAGGTGCGCTCTGGTCGGTACGCGGCCGGGGTTCGGGACGGGCCTCACAGGTGACGTCGGGCCCCTCATCCCCGGCGCGCGCGGGGAGCCTCCCGTCGAGGAGGTAGGCGGTGACCGCCTCGTCCACGCAGGCGTTGCCGGTGAGCGCGACGCCGTGGGTGTGTCCGCCCTCCTCGACCACCAGGGACGCCCCGGGCAGGCGCTCGCGCAGGGCGAAGGCCCCCTCGACGGGGGTGGCGCCGTCCTCGGTGGCGTGCACGAGGAGCACGTCGCCGTCGTAGGCCGGGTGCGCGCCGTCGCCGTCGCCGATCTGGAACCAGTCGCCGGAGCCCGCGCTCCAGAACGCGCAGGGAGCGTTGTACCAGATGTTGTGCCACCCCATGAAGGGCGCCTCCTGGTGGGTCCGCTCGGCGTCGGCGCTCCAGGTGCTCCAGTCCCCGGGCCAGCGGGAGTCGGTGCACTGGACGGCGAGGTAGGTACCGAATCCGCGGTCGGATCCGGCGTCCTCGCCGTAGGCCTCGTACAGGGTGACGAGCGGGTCGTCCTCGGCGTCGTTGATCCGGGCCGCGAGCGCCCCGGCGACCGAGGGCCAGTAGGTGCCGCTGTAGGCGATCACGATGGCGGCGCTCTCCAGCTCGGTGGGACCGACGGTGCCGCCCGCGGGCTCCTCCGCCAGTTCCGAGCGCAGCGCGTAGTAGGCGGCGGCGACCTGCTCGCCGGTGGTGCCGAGCCCGTAGGCGTCGTCGTGGCGGGCCGTCCAGTCGAAGAAGTGCTCCGCCGCGCGGTTCAGGGAACGGCTCTGGGCGAGGTTGCTCTCGTACCAGGGTTTGTCGGGGTCGACGACGCTGTCCAGGACCAGGGAGCGGACGTGGCCGGGGTGGAGCGCGGAGTAGACGGCGCCCAGGTAGCTGCCGTAGGAGTAGCCGAGGTAGTCGATCCTCTCCACGCCCAGGGCCTCCCGGATGGCGTCCATGTCGTGGGCGGTGTCCTCGGTGCGCATGTGTTCGAGCAGGAGGCCGGTGTTGTCCGCGCAGGCCTGGGCGTAGGCCTCGGCGTCGGCGCGCAACTCGGCCTCCTCGGTGGCGCCGGCGGGAACCGTGTCGGGGCGCACGGGCGTGAAGTAGGCGGGGTCGCAGGCGACGGACGGGGTGGAGCCGCCCACACCGCGCGGGTCGAAGGAGACGACGTCGTAGACCTCACGGAGCTCCGCGGGCAGGCGCCAGTGGGTGTAGGAGGCCCACCGGCGTCCGGCGCTGCCGGGGCCTCCGGGGTTGACCAGGAGGGTGTGGCGGGCCTCCCCGGTGGCGGGGACGCGGGACAGCGCGAGCTCGACGGTGTCGTCGAGGCGGCCGATCCGGTGGCCGTCGGAGGTGCGGGCGAGGGGGACGGTGAGGGTGGCGCACTCCAGGTTCTCGTCCGCGACGGGCTTGATGTCCTCGCAGGGGGCCCAGTCGAGGGTTCCCCGGCCCGCGGGAGCGGTCTCGTCGGCCTGCGCGGGAACCGCGACGACCATGGAGGCCAGGACCGCCCCGACCGAGACGGCGGCCCAGCTTCGTGCTCGCACTCGTCCACTCCCCCCACACGCTTGATTACTCTCTGAATTGTTATCACTTCGGAGAGTGACACACGGAAGCGACACGGGCGCCCCGACGCGACACGGAACCCGGGCGAACGCGCCCCGGTAACATGTGCCCTGCCCGAAACGGACGTGGACAGACGGGGACGAAGCTTCATGCGGCTGGATCGTGTCGATGAGCGGATCATCGCGATACTCGGCGCGGACGCGCGGATGAGCTTCGCCGAGATCGGTGGTCAGGTCGGACTGAGCCCGTCGGCGGTCAAGCGCCGCGTGGACCGGCTCATGGAGTCCGGCGCGGTACGCGGATTCACCGTGGTGGTGGAGCCCCAGGCCATCGGGTGGACCACCGAGGCGTTCATCGAGCTGTACTGCCGCGCCCGCACCTCCCCGGGAGAGATCCGGTCGGGGCTGGCGGGGTACGCCGAGATCACCTCCGCGTGCACGGTCACCGGCGAGGCGGACGCCATCGTGCAGGTACGCGCCCGCGACACCCATCATCTGGAGGAGGTCATCGAACGGCTGGGCGCCGAGCCGTTCGTGGTGCGGACCAAGAGCACCCTGGTGCTGTCGCGCCTGGTGGACCAGCCCATCCTCTCCGGGACCGCCGACCTGCCCTGAGGCACGTCCACGGCGACGGCCCCGGCCGCGCGCACCGGAAGGTGGCCGTCGCGACCGGGGCCGTCGTCATGGCGCCAGCGGAGTCCGGGCGGGGCCCGGGAGGCGGGGCCTTCGGGTCACCCGAACCCGCGAGGGCGGTGGGAGGGCGTGTCAGTCCTCCGGGAGGGCGACCGGGGCGAGCTCGTCGAACAGGTCGCCGGGACCCGGGTTGGTCGGGTCGTTCTGACCGCCGAGGTGGTGGACCACGCCCCACACGGCGTTCAGCGCGGTCTGCACGGCGCCCTCGGCCCACCCCGCCGTCCAGGACACGTCGTCACCGGCCAGGAACAGGCCGCGGTGGCGCTCCTCAAGGTCGTCCTGGCGGAAGTGCGTGAACAGGCGGCGCTGGTAGCGGTAGTGGCCCGGCAGGTTGGCCTTGAACGCGCCCATGAAGTAGGGCTCGTCCTCCCACGACACCGTCACCGGGTCGCCGGTGATGTGCGAGCGGACGTCCACGCCCGGGTAGATCTTGGACAGGGACGAGAGCATGACCTCCAGGCGCTCGTTGGCCGACAGCGGCAGCCACTTGAGCGAGTCGTCGCACCAGGTGTAGGACATGCAGATCGCCGCCGGGCCGTCCGGGTCGGAGCCCTCCAGCAGGTAGGTGCCCCGGGTCATGCGGTCGGTGAGCGTCATGCTCATGACGTCGCGGCCGGTCTCGGGGTCCTTGTCCCGCCAGAACGCGCGGTCCACCGGCACGAACAGCTTCGAGGACTCCATGTAGTGGGTGCGCTCGATCGCCGTCCAGTGGTCGATGGGCAGCAGGTCCTCGTCGCAGTCGATCTTGGACAGCATCATCCAGCTCTGCGCGGTGAACACGGCCGCGGCGTAGGTGCGGATGGAACCCGACGCGTCGGTGACCGTGATGTTCCCGGCCGGGGAGCCCTTGGCCGCGGTGCGGCGCAGCGCGGTGACGGCCGGGCGCGGTCCGCCCTCGTGCAGCGAGGCCAGGGTCGTGCCCTGCGCCCAGTGCACGAGCTTGTCCGGGGCGTCCTCCCACAGGCGCAGCGGCAGCTGCTCCNACCGCCGACGATGCCCATGTGGTCGTCGTCGGCGCCGGTGTAGGTGACGCGCAGGATCTCCAGGATGGAGTTGGGGAAGTCGGTGTCCCAACCGCCGGTGCCGAAACCCACCTGGCCGAAGATCTCGCGGTGGCGGAAGGACGCGAAGGCCGGGGAGTCGCACAGGAAACCGTAGAAGGTCTGGTTGTCGAGCCGGGTGACCAGCTCGTTCCAGATCTCCTTCTGGGTGGCCACGTCGCGCTCGCGGATGGCCTTCTGCATGCGGGTGTGTCCCACGCTCTCCAGGGTGGCGTCCCAGGCGCGCGCCACCTCGCCGTAGACCTCGGGCAGCTCGTCGAGGGTGGTGGCGTAGTGGGACCTCCCCTTGAGGTCGACCACGGTGCTGGGGGTGGACGGGGCGAGCGGGTTGGGGAACGGCACCGTCTCCAGGCCGACCCGGTCCGCGTAGTGCCAGAAGGC
Organism: Nocardiopsis halotolerans DSM 44410; assembly: GCF_000341065.1. GTDB lineage: Bacteria > Actinomycetota > Actinomycetes > Streptosporangiales > Streptosporangiaceae > Nocardiopsis > Nocardiopsis halotolerans. The sequence goes on from NZ_ANAX01000222.1 coordinate 8,926, forward strand.
CGTGGACGACGGCGGGAAGCGCATGGCGCCCATCTCGGCGACCACGTCGTCCGGGCATCCCGCGAGCTTCTCCGTGCGCAGTCGCCCGCCGATGCGGTCGGCCTCGTACACCACCGGCTTCAGACCCATCTTCATGAGCTCGTAGGCGGTGACGATGCCCGACAGCCCGCCGCCGATGACGGCGACCTCGGTGCCGTGGCGCTCCGCCGGGACCTGCCCGAGCCCGGCGGGGTGCTTGAGGTAGGCGTCGTAGGCGAACGGGAAGTCCGGCCCGCACATGTTCAGCGGCGTGTCCTGCGCGGGTGTGGCACCGGCGGCCGTGGGCACGGCAGACGTCATCAGGCCCCTCCTTCGTGGGTGTCGTCCGGCGGGGTGCCGGTCGGTGTCCGTGCGCATGGCACGGGGGTACTCGTGGGGTTTCGGGGTCGTCGGGAGGCGGGTGGACGCCGGGCGAACCGGTACCGTCCCCCCGGGTCAGGCGGGGGTCAGGTGGTGAGCGTCCGGTACAGGCCCGGACGGCGGTCGTCCAGGTAGCACTGCTCGCGGCGGGCGAGGGCGAGCGCGTCGGGGTCGACGTCACCGACCAGGAGTTCCTCGCCGGATCCGGCGCGCAGCGTCTCGGAGCCGTCGGGGGCGAGCAGGACGCTCCGGCCCGCGTAGCGCAGTTCTCCCTCGGCGTCGCAGCGGTTCACGTAGGCCAGGTGGACCTGGTTCTCCAGGGCGCGCACGGGCACGACGCGCTCGGGCACCTCGGTGAAGGGCAGCATGAGCGCGGTCGGGACCACGAGGAACTCGGTACCGGCCAGGGCGTGGGCGCGCACGGCCTCGGGGAACTCGACGTCGTAGCAGACCAGCAGGCCGACGCGGATCCCGCCGAGGTCGGCCTGGACGACAGGTGCGGTCCCCGGCGTGAACGCACCGCGGTCCAGGTCGCCGAACAGGTGGGTCTTACGGTAGGTCGCCAGTCGGGCCCCGGTGGCGTCCACGAGTTGGACGGCGTTGTACACGGCGCCGCCGGCGCGCTCGGGGAAGCCGTGGACGATGGCGACGCCCGTGTCCGCGGCGATGGCGGCGACCGCCGCACTGAGGGGGCCGTCGAAGGGCTCGGCGAGCCCGGCGATGGCGTCGGGGCCGAGGTTGTAGCCGGTCAGCGACATCTCGGGGCCGACGAGCAGGTGGGCTCCGGCGTCGGCGGCGGCCTTGGCGCGGTCGGCGAGCCGATGGAGGGCGTGGGCGGGGTCGCCGCTGTGTCCGGTTCCCTGGTCCAGGGCCACGCGCAGGGGTCCGCGTGTCACTCCCTCACCTCCCGTTTCTCCGTTGCCTCGGGGCCGCGTCCACTCTAGGTGGAGTCATGCGTCCGAACAGTGCTTGGAACCTGTGGAACGTTGCGTCTTTCGCGCTGACTCCGGAGATACCGTGCGCGGTTACAGGGTTTCGCGCTGGTATCGCGCCGCTCCGGGAACGACTGAGGGGGCCGGGGGGCATTCCCCCGACCCCCTCACGGGTCACGCGGCCCCTAGGAGCGGACCTCGGCGGCCGTCTCCTCGGGCGGCTCCTTCTCCAGCGTCGAGCGGCGCATGCCGTAGCCGAAGTAGATGAGCAGACCGACGGCGAGCCAGACCACGAAGGTCACCCACACGCTCATCGACATGCTGCCCATCAGGTAGGCGCAGGCCAGCACGCCCAGGATCGGGGTGACCGGGGCGCCGGGCACGCGGAAGGCGCGCGGCAGGTCGGGGCGCTTGCGGCGCAGCACCAGGACGGCCACGTTGACCAGCGCGAACGCGAAGAGCGTGCCGATGGAGGTGGCGTCGGCGAGCGGGCCGAGCGGGACCAGGGCGGCGAGCGCCGCGATGAACAGGGAGGTGATGAGGGTGTTCGTGCGCGGGGTGCCCTTGGCGTCCAGGGTGGAGAAGGCCTTGGGGATGAGCCCGTCGCGGGACATCGAGTAGAGGATGCGGGTCTGGCTGTAGAGCACGACCAGGACCACGCTGGCCAGGGCCAGGACCGCACCGGCGGCGAAGATGACCGCCCACACGGGGGTGCCGGTGACGTGGGTCAGGATGCCCGCGAGGCTGGTCTCGCCGTCGACGAAGTTGGTCCAGTCGAGCGCGCCGATCGCGGCGAAGGCGACCAGGCAGTAGATGGCGGTGACCAGGATCATCGCGAACATGATCGCGCGGGGCAGGTCGCGCTGCGGGTTCCTGGCCTCCTCGCTCGCGGTGGAGACGGAGTCGAAGCCGATGTAGGAGAAGAACAGGGTCGCGCCCGCGGCGCTGACACCGGCCATGCCCATCGGCATGAACGGGGCGAAGTTGCCGTCCTGGACGGCGGTGATCGCGATGGCCACGAACATGAGCAGGACGGCGACCTTGATCGCGACCATGACGGCGTTGACGCGGCTGCTCTCGCGGACCCCGGCGAGAAGGGCGAACATGGACAGCACGACCACGATGGCGGCGGGCAGGTTGATCAGACCGCCCTCCATCGGACCGGCGAGCACCGCGCTCGGCAGGGACAGGCCGGTGGTGAGGTGCAGGAGTTCGTTGATGTAGTCGCCCCAGCCGACGCCGACGGCGGCGACCGACACCCCGTAGGTGAGCATGAGACACCAGCCGCACACCCACGCCATGAGCTCGCCGATGGTGGCGTAGCTGTAGGAGTAGGCCGAACCGGAGGCGGGGATCATCCCGGCCATCTCGGCGTAGGCGAGCGCGGAGAACAGCGCGGTGATCCCGGCGAGCACGAACGAGATGATGACGGCGGGTCCGGCGACGGGGACGGCCTCGCCCAGGACGACGAAGATTCCGGTGCCCAGGGTCGCACCGATACCGATCATGGACAGCTGCCAGAAGCCCATGTGTTTCTGGAGGCCGCCGGTCTCGCCGTCCTGGGTCTCGGCCACGAGCCTCTCGATCGGCTTTTGCCNCCCCAGCCCGGGCGCACCGCCCGGGCCTGTGGACCCGCGGGTACCCGTCGGGCTCTTCTGGTCCACCACGTGTTTACTCCTCGTTCATGTACTCGGGCATACCGATTCCCGGGGGAAGACGGTGGGAAGTCGGGCTCGGACGCCTCACGTCGGGAGGCAGCCCGAAAAATGCCCTCAGCAACGGTAGCCGCGTTACCTACGTAACATGACCCACATTCGTTGCGTCTGTTCGGGATAAGCGGCGGCATCGTGCGTACCAGCGCAAGAAAACGCACGCTCCTGTGAGGGACGCCACATAAAATCACCCTCTGTGAGGGGAGTCGCTTCGGACCGCGAACACCGTGGTCAGAGAGGTGCGGGGGGAGGTCCGGGGAGATGGCACGGGGGTGGGGCGGCGCCGGGGCGCGTCCCGGTCGGACGCGCCCCGGCTCCATGTGTGGGTGCGTCTCAGCCGATGCGCGAGGCCGTCTGCGGCTCGGTCTCCTGACCGTGGGTGAACGCCTCGCGGGCCACCCTCTCGACCGGGCGGCCGAGGGCCCCGACACCTCGTCGGTGACGGGGTTCCCGCCGGACGGGCTGCCCAGCAGCGGCTTGGCGAACGTGGTGGCGACGTCGGCGCCCAGGTCGAAGGCGGCGCGCGGGATGTCCACCATGTCGGCGTACCGGTCGGTCACCTCAGGCGACCGCTCCGCCACCGTGGCCGCGTTCGGGTCGAACCTTTCCGTGCCTTCTCCGAGACAAACGGAGAACCTTCACCCGGGACGCCAGGTTCGGCGCGACGCGGCGGCGTGGAACCGTGTCCGCCCTACTCCGCGAGGAGGGGTTCGATCACGGCGTCCGGTCCGGGACAGACGAGGGACTCGTGGCCGTCGGAGAACCGCACCAGGTACGGCGGGCCGCCCTCCGGGCCGCGGACCTCGATGATCTCGCCCCTCCACTCCGCCTGACCCACGTCGTCCCCGTGGACGAGTACCCGGTCCCCCACGCTCGCCTGCATCCGCATGTCCTTCCCCGTGGAATCGTGCCCGCCGCCCCGGCGGACGGGGGTTCTCCTTTCCCGGGGCCGAGGTACACAAACAGCATTCCTTTTCCACAGAAAAGAGAAGAAGAGGAAATCAACGGACATTTCCGTGCCCCACGAGCAGACGGTGCTCCGCACTCAGGGGGCGTCGCCCTCCTGGGCGCCCGAGGACTCCTGGGGCGCAACCGCCGACAGGGCCGCCTCCAGGGCCCTCCAGTCCCTGGGGTGGGCGGAGGCCCGCCACACCGGGGTGAGGGTACGGGTGCCGTCCTCGGCCACGTGCACGAGGCGGCCCTGCTCGATCGCGAACCGCTCGCCCGGACCCGCCACGACACCTCGCGCGAGCGGACCGATTCGGCCGGAGCCGGACGGGGTCGACCGATCTCCCGCCAGCCCCTGTTCGAGCCGGAAGTAGGGCCTTCTCGTGTTCACGATGGCAACGGTCATGAGGAGGACAGCAACAAGGAGGTTCAAGAAACCCAGGAACCACGGCCATGACTCACTCACCATGTTGACCGCTCCGAGCATCATGTTGACCCAACCGAGCAGCGCGAGGGTGACGCTGGTCATGGGGGCGAAACGTACTGCGATCACAGCGGGGGGCACGAAAACTCCTGGGGGACGAGGGAGGACCACCGTCCCCGTGATCATGCCCCTGTTCGTCCGCCGTCACAACGGCGGGGGGGGGNNNNGCCGGCCACGGAGACCGTGGGCTCGCCGGACTCGGCCCCGGCCTCCCCCATCTCCTCGGCGATGCGCATGGCCTCCTCGATGAGGGTCTCCACGATCTGGGACTCGGGCACGGTCTTGATGACCTCGCCCTTGACGAAGATCTGGCCCTTGCCGTTGCCCGAGGCCACACCCAGGTCGGCGTCGCGGGCCTCACCCGGACCGTTCACGACGCAGCCCATGACGGCCACGCGCAGCGGCACCTCCATGCCCTCCAGGCCCGCGGTGACCTCCTCGGCGAGCGTGTACACGTCCACCTGGGCCCGACCGCAGCTCGGGCAGGACACGATCTCCAGACCGCGCTCACGCAGCCCCAGCGACTCCAGGATCTGGGCGCCGACCTTGACCTCCTCGGCGGGAGGCGCGGACAGGGACACGCGGATGGTGTCGCCGATGCCCTCCGCGAGCAGCGCGCCGAAGGCCACCGAGGACTTGATGGTGCCCTGGAAGGCCGGACCGGCCTCGGTCACGCCCAGGTGCAGCGGGTAGTCGCAGGCCGAGGCGAGCTGCCGGTAGGCGTTGATCATGACCACGGGGTCGTTGTGCTTGACCGAGATCTTGATGTCGCGGAAGCCGTGCTCCTCGAACAGGGAGCACTCCCACAGCGCCGACTCGACCAGGGCCTCGGGGGTGGCCTTGCCGTACTTCTCCAGCAGGCGCTTGTCCAGCGAACCGGCGTTGACGCCGATGCGGATCGGCGTACCGGCCTCACCGGCCACCTTGGCGATCTCGGCGACCTTGTCGTCGAACTTCTTGATGTTGCCCGGGTTGACGCGCACGGCCGCGCAACCGGCGTCGATGGCCGCGAACACGTACTTGGGCTGGAAGTGGATGTCGGCGATCACCGGGATCTGCGACTTCTTGGCGATGATCGGCAGCGCCTCGGCGTCGTCGTTGGTGGGCACGGCAACGCGGACGATCTGGCAACCCGCGGCGGTCAGCTCGGCGATCTGCTGGAGGGTCGCGTTGATGTCGGAGGTACGGGTGGTCGTCATCGACTGCACGGACACCGGGGCGTCCCCACCGACGGGAACGTTCCCGACCATGATCTGCCGCGTCTTGCGCCGGGTCGCCAGCGGGCGCGGCGGAGTCATGGGAATACCAAGATCGACGGTCACTCTTGATTCACCTCGTCTGCCGCCGGAGGAGGGGCGGCACTTGATTCGTCCGTTTCGGGAATGGGCGTCCGGCGCGTCGCGCGGGGCCGCGTCCGGTGGCACCGCGCTCGGTGGCCTCGGCTGCACCGTCGTTCCCGGATCGCGACCCCAGGTTACCCGTACCCGAGGGGCTGCCCCGCCTCGTTGTGGGAAACCCCCGCACCAGTGTGAACGCCCGGTGGCACGGGGGTTCACTCCGTCTAACCGAAGAGTCTGACCGGGTTGAACAGGTCGGCCACCAACAGGACCACGCTGAACACCAGGAAGCAGGCCACGACCACGTAGGCCACCGGTGTCAGCATCGCCACGTCCACCGGCGCGGGTTCGGGGCGTCTGAACAGCCTGGCCCAGCCGCGCTTGATCCACTCCCAGAAGGCACCGGCCATGTGCCCGCCGTCCAGCGGAAGGATCGGCAGCATGTTGAAGGCGAACAGGAAGAGGTTCACCCCGGCCAGGATCTGGATCATGATCGCGGCGGTGTCGGCCACGGGCAGGCCCTGGGCCATGATCTCGCCGCCGATGCGGGAGATGCCGACGATGCCCACGGGAGAGTCCTGGGTGCGCTGCTCGCCCAGGAACGCGGCGGCGAACACGTCGGGGATCTTGCTGGGCAGGGAGATGAGGGCGTCGAAGACGCCGACCATCATGTTGCCCATCTCGGCGGCGGACTCGGCGAGGGTGAGCGGGGCGCGCTCGGTGGCGAAGACGATGCCGAGGAAGCCCACGGTCTCGGTCTCGTAGAGCCGGTAGCCCTGGTCGTCGTAGAGGTAGTCGCCGTCGGCGTCGGTCTGGTAGACGATCTCGCCCCCGGCGTCGCGGGCCGGGAGTTCGTTCTCCACGATGTCGACGTCCAGCGGGACCCGCTCGCCGTCGCGCTCGACCACGATCTCCGTGCTGCCCAGGGACTCGCGGATCTGCTGGTTGGCGGCCTGCCAGTCCGGGGTGGGCTCGCCGTCGACGGAGACGATGACGTCACCGGGCAGGACCCCGGCCTCGGCGGCGGGGGTGGGCGGTGCGTCCTCGGCCTCCTCACAGCTGGTGACGGAGCTGCCCGCGGGCACCATGCACTCACTGACCTCGGCGATCCGGGTGGTGCTCTGGGGTACCCCGATGCCCATGAACAGCACGGCGAGCAGGATCGCGGCCAGGATGACGTTCATGCCGGGACCGGCGAACATCACGATGAGCCGCTTCCACGGCGCGCGCTGGTAGAACTGCCGGTCCTGGTCCTCGGGAGCGAGCTCGACGTAGGAGGCCTCACGGGCGTCCTCGGCCATGGCCCGCCACCGCGAGAGCTTGCGCGGGCCGTCGTCGGAGGTCTGCCGGGCGGGCGGGAGCATGCCGACCATGCGTACGAATCCACCGAGCGGCACGGCCTTGATCCCGTACTCGGTCTCGCCCCTACGCACCGACCACAGCGTCTTCCCGAAGCCCACCATGAACTCGGTGCACTTGATCCCGAACATCTTGGCCGTGGCCATGTGGCCCAGTTCGTGCCAGGCGATCGAGAACAGGAGGCCGAAAACGAACAGGACGATCCCGACCACGGTCATCAGGGTGACCATGCATCCCTCCTCAGGACGGTGTCAGGCCTGGCGCGCGAGCAGCTCGCGCGCGCGTGTGCGGGCCCAGGTGTCAGCGGCGTACACGTCGTCCAGGCTCAGTTCCCCTCTGTGGTGGGACGCTCCCCCGGTACTGTCCGTTCGCTGGTGCTCCGAGACTACCTGGGAGACGGTGTCCATGATGGCCGGGAACGCGAGGTTTCCCCGGAGGAAGGCGTCGACCGCCTCCTCGTTGGCCGCGTTGTAGACCGCGGGGGCCGTGCCGCCCTCCGCGCCGACCTCGGCCGCCAGCCGGACGGCGGGGAACGCCTCGTGGTCCAGGGGTTCGAAGGTCCAGCTCTGGGCACGGGTCCAGTCCATGCCGGGCGCGGCGTCGGGCACCCGGTCGGGCGCGCCGAGCCCGTAGGCGATGGGGATCATCATGCTGGGCGGGCTGGCCTTGGCGATGGTGGAGCCGTCCACGTACTCGACCATGGAGTGGACGATCGACTGCGGGTGGACGACCACGTCGATCCGCTCGAAGGGCACGTCGAACAGCAGGTTGGCCTCGATGACCTCCAGCCCCTTGTTGACCAGGGTGGCGGAGTTGACGGTGATGACCGGCCCCATGCTCCAGGTGGGGTGGTCGAGGGCGTCGGCGGGGGTGACGGAGGCCAGGTCGACACGGCTCCGGCCGCGGAAGGGACCGCCGCTGGCGGTGACGACCAGGCGGCGCACCTCGTCCCGGCGGGCGTACACGTGGCCCTGCGCGGGGCTGGCGAGCTCGCCCTCGGGCAGGTGGGGGAAGCACTGGGCGATGGCGAAGTGCTCGGAGTCGACCGGGACGATCTGGCCCGGCCGGGCGAGGTCGCGCACGAGCGGACCGCCGATGATGAGGGACTCCTTGTTGGCCAGGGCGAGCGTGCGCCCGGCACGCAGCGCGGCCAGGGTGGACTCCAGGCCCAGGGCCCCGGTGATGCCGTTGAGGACGACGTCGCACTCGCTCCCGGCGAGCTCGGCGACCCCGTCGGGTCCGGCCAGGACGGTGGCGCCGCTGCCGTGCTCGGCGAGGGAGCGCGAGAGTTCGGCGGCGCGGTCGGGATCGGCGACGGCGACCAGCGGGACGTCGAGCTCGACGGCCTGCTTGGCGAGCAGGTCGACCCGGCCGCCGCCCGCCGCCAGGCCCGCCACGCGGAAGCGGTGGGGATTGCGCTGGACGATGTCGATGGCCTGGGTCCCGATCGATCCGGTGGAACCGAGGATCACTACTGTTCGCTGCTGTTCATCTCGCACGTTCCCATTGTCGCGTAAGCCGCCGAAGGTTGCTGAGGGCTGTGGACAAGCGAAAGGGCCGCGGCCGGAGGCCGACCGTTCGGCCGCCGGGGAGACCGCGGCGTTCCCGCCGTCACCGGGTCTTTACAACCCGTACCCGTTGACCTAACTTAACCGGTGAGTAAGTTACTTCACAGTTAAGGCACGACACCGCCCACCGCACCCCCGGCCGGGCACGACCTCCGATGGCGAGACGGCGCGACGACCCATCGGCCCCACCCCGCCCAGTCCCCCGAGGTCCCCCGTATGCGCTCTGCCAGCACCCCCTTCCGTCCCGCCCCCGGCACGGACGCGCCACCTCCACGCAGGCCCGGAACCGCGCTCCTCCGCCGACTGCTGTCCTGCGCGTTCGTGGCCGTGCTCACCGCCGCGGCGCTCCCCACCACCCCGGCCTCCGCCACCATCGGCGCCACCATCAGCTACGAGACCATCGTCAGCCACGACGGCACCGAACTGAAGGCCAAGGTCATCACCCCCACCGGTGTCGAGGGCCCGCACCCGCTGCTGGTCATGCCCTCCGCCTGGGGCACGCCCAACCTCCTCTACGTCGGCGCCGCCGCCAAGCTGGCACGCGAGTCCGGATACCAGGTCATCGCCTACACCTCACGCGGCTTCTGGGACTCCGGCGGCGAGATCCAGGTCGCCGGCCCCAAGGACCGCGCCGACGCCAGCTCCGTCATCGACTGGGCGCTGGAGAACACGGACGCCGATCCCGACCGCGTCGGCATGGCCGGAATCTCCTACGGGGGCGGCATCAGCCTCCTGACCGCCGCCGAGGACGACCGGATCCGGGCCGTGGCCTCCCTGAGCGGCTGGGCCGACCTGGCCGCCTCCCTCTATCCCCGCGAGACCGTCGACACGCAGTCGGCCGAACTGCTCCTGATCGCCGGCCAGCTCACCGGCGACCCCAGCGACCAGCTCACCGAGATCGAACGCGAGTACCGACAGGGCAACATCCAACCCGCCCTGGACATCGCCCCGGACCGGTCGGCGGCCACCAGGACCGACGCCATCAACGCCAACGGCACGGCCGTGATGATGGCGCACGCCTGGAACGACGGCATCTTCCCCGTCGGCCACATCACCGATTTCTACGAGGAGCTGGACGTCCCCAAGCGGCTCATGCTCACCCCCGGCGACCACGCCACCCAGGAGATCTTCGGCGCGGCCGGACTGCCCGACGAGGTCTGGGAGTCCGTGGGCGACTGGTTCGACCACCACCTGCGCGGCCAGGACAGCGACTTCGACGCCGAGGGCCCAGTACACGTCAGGCCCAACAACGGAAACGGAGGGTGGACCTCGTACCCCGACTGGCCCTCGGTGACCGGCAGCACCGAGCAGTACCACCTGGACAGGCCGAGCACCGACTGGTTCCGCTGGCAGAGCAGCGGCGCCATGGAGCCCGAACCCTCCACCGACTGGAGCTACCGCTTCCGGACGGGCGTCCCCACCCCGGCCGAGAGCGGCACGGTGATGCTCTCCGGAGCACTCCAGCAGTTCTTCGACATCCCGACGGGCGTGCTGCTGCCGACGGTGGACCGGTACCGGGCGGCCGTGTGGACCGGCCCCGCCCACCCCGACGGAGTGCGTGTGGCGGGCACACCGGAGGCCACCTTCACGTTCACGCCGTCCGCGGAGAACCAGTCGGTGTACGTGTACCTGTACGCGATCGACCGCCATGGCACGGGCTCGCTGCTCTCCCACACCCCGTACACGCTGCGCGGGGCCACGCCCGGTGAGCCGGTGACGGTGAACACCGAGCTGGCACCGGTGGTGTGGGACGTGCCCGCCGGGCACCGCCTGGCCGTGGTGGTGGACAGCATGGACGCTCGCTACCTGGACGAGAGCGACATCGGTGACCGGGTGAGCGTGTCCTCCCCCGAGGGCGCCCCCGCGCGGATCACGGTGCCGTTCGCCTGACGGGTGTCCGGAGCGCGCCGAACTCCCGCACCGCGTGCTCCGGGCACCTCCGGCCGTCTCCGGCGTGGCCCCTGCGCCGGAGACGGCCTTTTCTTCCCCTCAGAGGCGCGACACAAACTCAAAGTGCCACACCGACTACGCAGAGTGTGCAAGGATCTGGTCATGACCTCGTCCACCGCACACAGGATCCTCGCTCCCCTCACCGCCGTCGCGGTCGCCGCCGGGGGGCTCTTCCTCGCCGAGAAGCTCCCCGCCCCGGCGTCCGCCGTCACCCAGGCCATCCACACGGCGTACTCCCCCGCCGAGCGGGCCGAGGACGTCCGCGAGCCGCTGTCGCGTGTGGACGGGGTCGCCCACCAGTCCGCCGCCGTGACCGGTGACCAGCACCAGGCCGTGCTGGACTACTGGACCGAGGAACGCATGGCCGCCGCCAGGCCCATCACCAGCATGCTGGAGGGCGCCCTCCCCCTCCCCGGGGACGAGGCGCCCACGGACGACACCGTCGAGCACCAGGCCGCGCCGCGCCCCGACAGCACGGGTGAGCGCTGGACCGCGGGCGGGCTGGTCACCAGGACCACCGGCAAGGTCTACCTGACCATGAACGGCCGCGACTTCACCTGTTCGGCCTCGGTCGTGGACGCGGCGAACCGGAGCACCGTGGTCACCGCTGGCCACTGCGCCAAGGACGGCCGGGGCTCGTGGGCGCGCAACTGGACCTTCGTCCCCGGCCACGCGGCCGGGGACAGCCCGTACGGGAGGTTCACCGCCAGCGACATGCTGGTGCCGCCCCAGTGGTCCCGCCAGGCCGACGACAGCTACGACTTCGCCATGGTGGTGCTCAACCGCGACGACGGCACCACCGTCCAGGAACGCGTCGGCTCCCAGCGCATCGCGTTCGGCACCTGGAGTGAGGAGCGGGCGCGCGAGGGGGTGCAGGTGTACACGTTCGGGTACCCGGCGGCGTCACCGTACGAGGGCAGGTACCTGCACTACTGCTCGGGCCGCACCGTCCCGGACACCGGCGGCACCACCGCCAACGGGGTGCGCTGCTCCATGACGCAGGGCTCCAGCGGCGGTCCCTGGTTCACCGGTTTCGACCCCGACACCGGCAGGGGGGCGATCGCCTCGGTGGTCAGCTTCAAGTACGCCGACGACCGCCGCACCCAGTACGGCCCCCGCCTCGGTTCCGAGGCCCGGGACCTGTACGAGCACGCCTCCCAGCTGTAGTCCGGGCGGGGCGGGGCACCGCTGGGAGGGGGACGCGAACGGGCCACGGGGTGCGCACACCACCCGCGTGGCCCGTCCCGTCGAAGGCGCTCCCGGCCTCAGCGGGGAGAACGCCTCACAGGTCGATTCCGGTGAACACCATGACCCGCTCGTAGGTCAGGTCGGTCATCGCCGCGCGCACGCCCTCCTTGCCGACGCCCGACCCCTTGACACCGCCGTAGGGCATCTGGTCGGCGCGGAACGTGGGAACGTCGCCGACGACCACACCGCCGACCTCCAGTTCGCGGTGGGCGCGGAACGCGGTGGGCAGGTCGCGGGTGAACACACCGGCCTGGAGCCCGAAGTCGCTGTCGTTGACCGCGGCGAAGGCGGCGTCGACGTCGGCGACGCGCTGGAGGACCAGCACCGGGCCGAAGACCTCCTCACGCACCACCCGGGCGTCGGCGGGGGCGTCCGCGAGAACGGTCGGCGCCACGGTCACACCGTCGCGGGCGCCGCCGGTGAGGAGCTTGGCCCCGGCCGTGACGGCCTCCTCGATCCAGGAGGCCACACGCTCGGCGGAGGCCTCGTTGATCATGGGGCCCACGTCGGTGGCCGGGTCGGCGGGGTCGCCCACGCCGAGGGCCTCCACCCGCTCCACCAGGCGCGACACGAACGCGTCGTACACGCCGTCCTCGACGATGACGCGCTGGACGCCGATGCACACCTGGCCCGCCTGGTTGTTGCCGAACAGGGCCACCCGCTGGGCCGCCCAGTCCAGGTCGGCGTCGGAGAGCACCACGGCGGCGGCGTTCCCGCCGAGTTCCAGGGTGACGTGCTTGTGCGGGGCCCGCCGGGGCAGCTCCCAGCCGAACGGCCCGCCGGTGAAGGAGATGACGGGCAGGCGCTCGTCGGTGATCAGGGAGGCGGCGCTGTCGTTGGACATGGGCAGCACCGACACCATGCCGCCGGGCAGGTTCGTCTCGGCGATGATCTCACCCAGGAGCAGGGCGGTCATCGGCGTGGCGGGGGCGGGCTTGAGGATGACGGGCGCGCCGACGGCGAGGGCCGGGGCGATCTTGTGGGCGACCAGGTTGATGGGGAAGTTGAACGGCGAGATCCCCAGGACCGGCCCCTTGGGGACGCGGCGGATCATGGCCATGCGGCCGGTGCCGCCGGGGTCGGTGTCCAGGCGCTGGAGCTCCCCGCTGTCGCGTCGGGCCTCCTCGGCCGCCCAGCGGAACACGGACACGGCGCGCCCGGCCTCGCCGCGGGCCCACCTGATCGGCTTGCCGCTCTCGGCGGTGATGGTCTGGGCGATCTCCTCGGAGCGCTCGCCGATGCGCCGGGAGATGTGGTCGAGGGCGTCGGCCCGCACGTGCGCGGGCAGGGCGGCGGCCTCGGCGGCGACCGCGTGCGCGGCGGCCACGGCCTCCTCGATCTGCTCGGCGGTGGGCACGGAGACGGTGCCCGCGGCCTCGCCGGTGTAGGGGTTGACGACGGTGATCTCGGTGTCGCCGGTCGCGGCGGTGCCGGCCAGCCAGAACGGACGCGTAGACATGCCCGTGACGCTAGTGCCCGGTTCTTCCCGAACGCCTTGTCCACGGTCGCCAATCCGAACACGCGAATTGGCCATGGTGGAGCACGGTGCTCCGGCTCCCCGTCCCTCGGGCGGTTCAGCCCCGAAGAGGAGGGTGTGCGCCGGTGTACCGGACGGTATGGTCTGAGGACCTGACAGCCTGGCCAGGGATCTTTGATCGACCGACTAGCGCGGGTGGGCTCCCTTCGTCCACAGTGGTGAGGAGGGCTCTGCCAGCGTGTTCGGCCGGACCCTCGGGTCCACCGCCGCCGACGGGAGCCCGGGAGTGCTCATTGCCGCTTGTCTACCGCACGCTCGTCGCAGTCCCGGAGCACGACGGCGACCTGGTCGCCGTCACCTCGACGGTCCTGTCGCGGTGGCTGAGCAAGCGCGGGAACTCGGGCGCGCGCGTGGACTTCTCGGCTTCGGGCCGCCATGAGCTGAGCAACCGCTCCCGTGCCCTGGTCGTCCGGCACGACAACCCCGACGAGGGCCTGTCCTTCCTGCGGCTGACCACCGAGTCCGACAAGGCGGACGGGGTGTGGCGGACCACCGTCACCGCGGTCCTCGACCCGGCGTTGTCCCCGTGGCTGTACGCGTGGATCGACATGGCCGTCGACCCCGCCTCCCCGGTGGAGGACGGCGCCGAACAGTCCAGGCTGGACATCATGCCGCCCGAGGCGGCGCGGATGCTCCTGGACGCGGTGAACGGCCACGACGGCGACTTCCCCCTGCCGTCCTCGCCCCGGATCGTGCGCGGACGTGACGAGGCGCTCGTCGACACGCTCCTGGCGACGATCCGTGATCCCCGGCGGCGCATGGCGGTGGTGGCCACCGGGGCGCCCCGGGACGTCACCGTCGCCGACTGGCGCGGCGCCATGACCGGAGCGCTGGCCCGCTGCACCGGCATGTGCGCCGGATACGTGCTCGACGCCGCGGCGCAGGAGGGCGTCGGAGGGCGCCTGCCCCCGTGGCTGGACATCCCTCCCGGCGGGGTGCGCACCTTCTTACCGGGCGTGGACCCGGCGGACGAGGCGGACGCCGCCCGCCACCCCAGGATGAGCCCGGCCACGCTCGACACCGCCCGTGACGGCGGGGGCCTCAGGAACTGGGTGGGCGCCGCGCTGTCGCGACGGGTGCGCGACAACGCGCTGGGGATGCTGCTGCCCGAACCGCTCCAGGCGGTGGACGCCCTCCTGACCGAGGAGACCGACGACCTCCGGCGGACCAGTGCGGTCACGACGCCCCGGCCCGTCGTACCGGCGGCCAGGGGCGCGTCCGTCGTCCACCAGGCGGCACAGGCCCCGTCCGGTTCCTCCGGGCTCGTCTCAGCGCAGGAGCACGAGGTCCTGGAGCAGCAGGTCCAACGGCTGCGCGAGGAGGTCACCCGGCTCAGCGCACGGGTCAGCGATCTGTCCACGGAGCGGCACGAGCTCCTGGCCGAGACCGCCGACCTGGGCGAGGAACTCGACACCGCGCGCGAACAGCTGCGCGCCGCCCGCTACGAGAGCCGCTGGCTGCGCGAACAGGCACGCGAGGCCGGGCTGTTCCAGCTGGCCGCCACGGCCGCGCCCCGCGACCCGCAGCGCAAGCCCCCGGTCAGCGTGCGGGAGCTCCTGGAGCGGATCACCGACGACTCCGTGCTGCCGCACCTGTTCTTCACCATCGAGGACGCGACGGTCTACGAGCTGTCCGACAGCCGCAAGGAGTCGTTGTGGGTCACCCGCGCGTGGGAGGCTCTGCTGGCCCTGAACGACTACGCCCGGTACCAGTTCGACAACCCGGGCAGCGGCCTGGGCTTCCACTCCTACCTGCGGGAGACCCCGGACGGGTACCAGGTGATCCCCGTCAAGCGGCTGGCCTCCCAGGAGTCGGACTACGTGCGCAACCGGGGCAAGCTCAACGACAAACGCCTCTTCCGGGTGCCCGAGGAGGTCGAGCCGAGCGGGCGTGTGCCCATGTACGCGCACATCAAGCTCGACATCGAGTACGGGATCTGCCCGAGGCTGTACTTCTACCCGCACCTGGGGCCCGGGACGACGAACCGCGTGTACATCGGTTACCTGGGCCGCCATCTGCCCGTACAGCAGTCGAACTGAGCCCGTCCGGCCGCGCGTACCCTGGGGGCCGTGACAGGAACGAGTACCCAGGCGCCGACCGCCCTCCCCCAGGCGCGGTGGCGCGAGCGCGCCGAGCGGCACCGGAACCGCGTGGACGCGCTGGTCGGCGACCACCTGCGACGCCGCCGGGAGGGCGTGCGCCACCCGGTGGAGGACTTCCTGTTCACCTACTACAACCTCAAGCCCGCGCAGCTGCGGCGCTGGCATCCGGGTGTGGGGACGGTGCTGCTGGGCGAGGACGCCCGCGCCCGCCTGGACGAGCGGTTCTACACCGAGC
Organism: Nocardiopsis halotolerans DSM 44410; assembly: GCF_000341065.1. GTDB lineage: Bacteria > Actinomycetota > Actinomycetes > Streptosporangiales > Streptosporangiaceae > Nocardiopsis > Nocardiopsis halotolerans. Next base: position 24,737 of record NZ_ANAX01000222.1, read on the forward strand.
TGCCCGGCGGCGCGGTGGGTCTGGACACCGGGGCGTTCCTGGCCGCGCGGCCGGTGCTGGACTTCGTGGAGCGCCTGTTGTCGTCGGTCGCCTCGCGCCCCGCCCACCTGGGCTGTTTCGGACTCCACGAATGGGCGATGGTGTACCGGACCTCGGAGGTACGGCACGGGCAGGTCCCGCTGCGGCTGGGCCACGAGGGCACCGACCGGGTGGTGGAGTCGCACCGGATCAGGTGCTCGCACTTCGACGCGTTCCGGTTCTTCACCGACGCCGCGCGTCCGCGCAACACCCTCCAGCCCACCCGGGAGCGGCAGGCCGAACTGGACCAGCCGGGGTGCCTGCACGCCAACATGGACCTGTACAAGTGGGCGTACAAGCTGACCCCGGCGGTGCCGTCGGAGCTGGTGGTGGACTGCTTCGAGCTCTCCCGGGAGATCCGGACGCTCGACATGCGCGCCTCCCCGTACGACCTGGCGGACTGGGGGTACACGCCGGTACGGATCGAGACGGCCGAGGGCAAGGCCGCGTACATGGAGGCGCAGCAGGGGTTCGCCGAGCGCGGCGCGGTGCTGCGCGAGCGCCTGCTCGCGGTGTGCCGGGACCTACGCGCGGCCTGATCCGCCCAGGGGTTCGGCCGGGGACCGGCGCGCCAGCGCCCGCAGTCCGACGGCCCCGCCGAGGAGGACGATCAACGCCGTGACGGCGACGACCGCCAGGGTGGGCGCCGTGGCGTCACCGGGCGCGGTGGCGAACGCGCCCCACGCCGGGAAGAGGGCGCCCGCGACGAGGGTGAGCGTCCCCGAGGCGAGGAAGTAGGGGCGGGCCGGTCGGTGCGCGGCCAGCCACGCCTCCCGCGACTCGGTGGTCGCCGGGACGCGGATGCCGGGGCTGCGGTCGGGGCGTACCCCGGGGTGGACGGAGTGCTGGCCCGTCCAGAGGAGGAAGCCGCCCAGGGCGGCCAGGAGGAGTCCGCTGGTCAGCCAGGGGATCACGTCACTTCGCCTTTCACTGGGGGTCGGTGGGGTCGAGGCCGCAGGAGGGGGATCCCACGGGCATGCGGTGGCGGTTGGCGGACACCCAGCGGTAGGCGGCGCGGTTGAGCGCGCGCAGCAGGGGCAGGCGCGCCAGACGGCCCAGCGGCCGGGTGAGGGGGCGTCCGTGCAGGAGGAGTTCGGCGACGGCGTCGCCGCCCGAGAAGCGGCGCCCGTCCGCGTACACGAACCAGGCGCTGGCGTCGGTCTGCTCCGGGGTCAACCCCGCCGAGTGAAGGTCGAAGTCCTGCCAGGCCACGAAACGGCTGCGGGCGTGCAGCCGCTCGCGGGCGAAGACCACCGAGCGCTTGCAGAACCCGCAGTCCCGGTCGTACAGGAACGCTCCGGTACCGGGGACGGTGTCCAGCGAAGGCCTCATGCCTCCATCGTGCCCGGCTTCGGGTGTTTTCTCCCGTTTCCCCTCGGGGTTTTCGCCCTTCACCAGACTCGGACCAGTCCCACCTGGCGCCCCACGCCCTCCTGTGGGCGAACTCACACGCGGCCGGGCGGGCTCAGGAGGCGTCGGAGGCCGCGCGGGCCCGAACCACCTTCTGGGTGCGCCACACCCCCAGGCACAGCACCACCAGGCCCGCGGCCGTCGGCACCAGGATCGCGGCCAACTGGAGGCGGACGTCGTCCAGGAAGGGGAACAGGACGATGGCCAGTGCCATGACCACCCCCGAGGCGATCGTCCAGGGTGCGGACCGGAAGTGCACGGCGTACCAGGCGTCGTCGTCGGAGAGGGTGTACGCGGTGCGGATGCCGACCACCATGTTGGGGCGGATCCGCCCCCGGGCGCCCAGGTAACCCGAGACCATCAGGGCCAGCGGGGCGATCGCCAGGACCACCATGACCCAGGCGGTGGCCCAGCCGGTCAGGGGTTCGGTGCCGTCGGACACGGCGGCGAGGAACGGCGGCAAGGGGGCTCCTTCCGTCGGATCGCCGGGAGGGCGCGGGGTTCCCGTCCCGACGGGTGCCGGACATCCAACCCTAGACGAGACGGTCGGCCGACCACGGCGACGGGCACGGCGGCCGGTCGACGGGGCGCGTACCCGCGGGGCACGGGGAAGCCCCCGTGCCGCCGGGATCCGGCGACGGCACCGCCACCCGGGGGCGGAACGGCGTGAGGGGGCGGCCGCCCCCTCACTCACGGTTCACCGTGTCACTCCTGGGCGCCGGTGTCCCTGCGCTTGCGAGCGAAGTAGACGGCCCCGCCACCACCGGCGACGGCGGCGATTCCGGCGGCCACCAGAGCGGTCAGGGCC
>NZ_ANAX01000223.1:0-37988 GCF_000341065.1 Nocardiopsis halotolerans DSM 44410
GTCGTCGGCCGGGGCGTTCCCCTCGTCGGCCTCCGGAGCGTCCGTGGCCCCGGGCGACTCCGGCTCGGCCGGCGCGCTCGGGTCCCCGCTCTCCTCGGGGGAGGTCGGATCGGCCGGATCGGTCGGGCCGACCGGGTCGGTCGGCTCGGGGGACTCGTCCGGGGTCTCCTCCTCGGCCGGAGGCGTGGAGGGCTCCTCCTCGGGGGCGGTCGGCTCCGGCTCCTCAAGGGGCTCCGCGCAGTCGACCTTGAAGACCTTGTGCTTGGCGTCGCTACTGTGCTGCCCCTCGAAGGTCCAGTCGAGTTTGTAGTGCCCGTCATCGAGCTGGAGGATCTCCGTGCTGCCCGAGCCGTCCCCGTCGAGGACGAGGGTGCCGTCCAGCACGACGTCGCTCCAACCGCCGCCGTCCTCCGGCTTGGCCAGGATCTCCCAGGACACCTCCTGGACCTCGTCGAAGTTGTCGGCGACGACCTGGAACTCGCAGACCTTGGGCTCGTTGCGGTTGTCGTCCTCGGAGGTGGCGGGATCGTGGATCTTCACGGTCCCGTTGTCGCCGGGAGGGCTGGCGGGGGAGGCGGCGAACGCCGTGGAGGCGCCGCCGACGACGGCGCCCATGGCCAGGGTGGCGCCGAGGAACAGACGGGCGCCGAACGCGCCCGCACCGGGAGTGGGGGACAAGGGGACTCCTGGGGTTAGAGATACCCGCGTGACAGAAGCGGGCTCACGTGCGAAGAGTGAGTCGAACCTATCGCCATTCCCATGTGTAAGGGCCGATACCCGTATTACAGATCGCCAAAAATACGGAACGCCTTCCCCGGACGGGTCAGGCATCGACGGCCAGAGTCCACACCATCATCGATCCGAGGGTCAGGGAGAAGACCACCGACATCACGAACACCGACACCTGTGGCCAGCGTGTCCGCCCGGTCTCCGTCGGGGCCCGGACGAGGAACCACGCCGCGACGGTGAGGACGGCCGCCGTCAGACCCACGCCGAACGCGCAGAGGACCAGTGGTGTGACCTGCCCGACCCAACGGTGACCGGTCTCCGGCCAGGGCACGAAGCCCAGGGAGAGGAACACGATCCGCAGCCGACCCAGCAGACGCTGGAGGATCAGGGCGCGGTGGCGCAACATGAGGGAGATCAGGAGCACGGGCGGAGCACCACCATCAGAGTCGTCACGGGTCCGGGCGAGGCCGTCCTGCCGTGGCCGGACGGACCGCCGCTGCCTCCTCCGGGAGCGGGGGCGGGGGTCGACGGAGGACCTGTCTCCAGCCTGCCGTGGACGGGATCGCCGGGGAAGTCGCCGCTGTCACGCACAGACCGTGAGGATCCGGCGGTTTCGTGATGACAAGTGTCATGCCCAGATCCCTCGGGGAGCCCCCGAGAACCCGTGGCGCGCACCGGACCGGGACGGGAGAACGCCCGGGACCGAGCGGGAGGCGCGTGCCGCGTTCGGGCGGGTCCACGTGTGCCGACGCTTCCGGCTCGCGCTCGCGCCGGAGGGGCGATACCCAGCCCGAGAAGGGTGAAACGCCGGCTTCCTCCGCCTGTGGATAGGATGCCGACCGCGAGGATCCGACACGCGCCGTGACCGAAGGAGCAGGGATGCCCTCCCCAGATCCCCGGCTGATCGCCAGCATGACCTCCGCCGTGACGGCATCCCCCGACGATCCGGTCCTGCGCCTGCACCTGGGCGAACTGCTGGTGGACTCCGGGGACCTCCAGACGGCCATCCCCCACATCGCCACCGCTCTCCAGCAGGACCCCGCCTCGGAGCGGGCCCAGCAGCTGATGGCCCGGGCCCTGAACCCCGGTTCGCCACCCGCGACCGCCACCACTCCGAACCCTCCGACCACCACCCCGGGCCCTTCCGCCACGCCTCCGCCCCCGGCGGACTCCTCTCCCCCTCCGGCTCCCCGTCCGGAGTCCTCGACGCCCCGGCCCTCCAGGGAACGGGACTGGTCGGCGCCCTCCAACGACGACCACGGCCCCATGCACCCCGACGACTACGAGTTCACCTCCTCACGCGTCACCCTCGCCAACGTCGCGGGCATGCAGACCTTGACTTCCTCTCCCTCGTGAACGAGGGAGATTCCGACCAGGCCTTGCGGCCCGGTGGCGCTACGCGCCTCGCGGCGCGCGCTGGTTCCTGCTTCGTCGACATGGCACCCCAGAGGTCTTGGCAGGCTGGCACGGTTCACCCCGAAGGGCTAGTCCATCCGCGCGCAAGAATGTTTCGGGCCGCGTTCACGTCCGCATGAGCCGTGTGCCCGCACGCACCGCACCGGAAGATCGATTGGCTCTCTCGATTCTCCGACGCGACATGCCCGCACGGGTGACAGGTCTGGGACGTGTACGCGGGATCAACCTCCACGATCTGAGTTCCGGTCCGGCGGGCCGCGTTCTGGCAGGCGAGCTTGAAGCCGTACCACCCCTGGGACAGGATCGCCCGGTTCAGCCCGGCCTTCTGCCGCACGCCTCGGCCCGGGGCGTCGGTGGTGCCCTTGGCCGAGGCGGTCATGTTCTTGGTGTTGAGCTTCTCCAGCACCACGACCGCGTTCTTGGCACACAGCGTGTGCGCGGTCTGGGCGGCGAAATCAGCACGGCGGGCCCGCACCCGCCCGGTCAGCTTGCCCAGGGCGGCCTTGGTCCTGGCCCGGTTGTTCGAACCCTTACGCTGGCGGCACAAACGCCTGCGCAGACGGCGTTCACGCTCAGCTTCCTTGGGGGTCTGAAACACCCGGTCGAACAGGTCACCGTCGGAGGTGGCCACCGCCACCGCCACACCCCGGTCCACACCGACCGCGCTGTCGGGACGCTCGTGCACCTCGGGGGTGGTCTGGCCGTCCTCGCACAACAGCGACACATACCAGTGTTCACCGTCGCGGGAGACGGTGGCCGACCGAATGGTGCCCTTGGGTGCGCGTGACCAGCGGAAGCGTACCCACCCGAGTTTGGGGAGTTTGACCCGGCCCCATTTGCGGCTCAGACGCTGGATGCTCATCCACTTGCTGTCGGGGAAGCGGAAGGAGGGCTTCCACCGCCCCTTGGCGCGCCAGCGCACGGTGAACGTGCCATGGTCCCGGCACGCGGTGTCCAGGTCCTTCAGAGTCTGCTGGAGGATGTGGGACGGGGCGTCCTTCAGCCAGGTCTCCTCGGTCTTGGCTTCGGCGAGCTGGCGGGCTTGGAGGTGGTAGCCGCAGTAGGGCAACTGGTGGCCGCGCTGCCACCGGGACACGGCCTCACGGCGCTGTTCCAAGCCGGTGTTCCACACCGCCCGACAGATGTCGCCGTAGATCTGGCACTGCTCGGCTTGCTCGTCGGTGAGCGCGAGCCGGTAGCGAAACCCCGTCAGCACGGTGTGCACACCTCCCCCAGATCAGCACCGAACCTAGTAGTGGCCTACGACATTCCGATGGGGGCGGCTATCCCCACCCTGAAGGTCGGGGACAGCACCGCCAACGAAACCGGCCATGGGCGTCCTCGGAGCGGTCGACGAACCCGGCGTACTCGCCACCAGGATCGCCGTCACCCTCCTCCTGACCTGCCTGCCCGCCTGGCACCTGGCCAGGATCCTGGCCATCCCCGCCAACGTCCGGGGATACCTGCGCGGCTTCAACGGGTTCACGGGCTGGATGACGGGGCTGGTGCTCATGCCCGTCTCCCTCCTCGTCCTCGGACTGCTGCCCGTCCCCTGGGGGCTGTGGGGGCTCGCCCTGCTCCTGACCGGCTACCTGTGGCAGCGCTACGGGCGGAGACTGGCGCAGGCCGACATCGTGTCCCGGGAGAGGGCGAACGACCGGTCCTCGGCCCGCTGAGGGCTCCGGAACACGGCGCTTCCGGGTTCCACGGGCTCCACGGGAGAAGGCGGCCACCCGGGTCCCGGATGGCCGCCTCCCGCCGGTCGGCTCAACCGGCGCCGTGCACGATGCGCTCGGCCATCTCCTCCCTGGGGTGGATCTCACCGGAGAGGATCTGCTCCGCGTAGTGGCAGGCCACCCGGTGGGTGCCGCTCCCGTCGGCGCCCCGGACCGGACGCATCTCGGGCCGTTCGGTGTCGCACCGCTCCTCCTGCCGCCAGGGGCAGCGGGTGTGGAAGCGGCACCCCTTCGGCGGGTTCGCGGGCGAGGGCAGGTCACCGGCCAGCAGGATGCGCTCGCGTTCGTCCTCCACCTGCGGGTCCGGGACCGGCACCGCGGACATCAGCGACCGCGTGTACGGGTGCATCGGCGTCCCGTAGAGGTCGTCGCTGGGCGCCTCCTCCACCAGCGCGCCCAGGTACATCACCCCGACCACGTCACTGACGTGGCGGACCACCGCCAGGTCGTGCGCGATCACCAGGTAGGTCAGCCCCAGCTCCTGCTGGAGGCTCTCCAGCAGGTTGAGCACCTGCGCCTGGATCGACACGTCCAGCGCGGACACCGGCTCGTCGCAGATGATCAGGTCCGGCTCCAGCACCAGCGCGCGGGCGATGCCGATGCGCTGGCGCTGCCCCCCGGAGAACTCGTGCGGGTAGCGGGTGAGCGCCTTCGCCGACAGGCCCACCCTCTCCAGGGCGTCGACCACGCGACGGCGTTGGTCCTCCAGGACGAGCGCGCGCCGCTCCTTCCCCTCCGTCGGCCCCTCACCCTTCGCGGGGCCGCCGATGCCGTGGGTCTGCAACCCCTCCATGAGGATGGACCCGATGTTCTGCCGGGGGTTGAGGCTGCCCAACGGGTCCTGGAACACCATCTGGAGGTTCCTGCGCTCGCGGCGCATCGACTCCCCGTCCAGACCGGCCAGGTTCCGGTCGTCGAAGAGCACCTCCCCCTCGGTGACGTCCACCAACCGGAGGATCGCCCGTCCCAGGGTGGTCTTGCCGCAGCCGGACTCCCCCACCAGGCCGTAGGTCTGTCCCTGCCGGATCTCCAGGCTGACGCCGTCGACCGCGCGCACGTGGCCGACGGTGCGGTCGAAGAGCACCCCTCGCCTGATGGGGAAGTGGACCTTGAGGTCGTTGATACGCAACAGGCTCATCCCTGTGCCTCCTCCTCGTCGCCGCCGGCCACGGCCGGGCTCTCCGTCACGGGCTGGTCCGCCACGTCCGCGTGCCGCACGGGGTTCACGCACCGGTGCACGTGTTCGGCCCCGGCGCCGGACGCCCCGGCGGAGGCTCCGCCGGAACCGCCGCCCTCCACACCGGCGGCGGTGCCGACCGCCACCAGCTCGGGCGGGCCCTGGAGGCACTCCATCGTGTAGTGGTCGCAGCGGGGCGCGAACGCGCACCCCTGCGACCAGGCGATGTTGTCGTTGACCGACCCGCGGATGGGCGTGAGCGGTTCGCCGCGCGGGGCGTCCAACCGGGGGATCGAGCTCAGCAGGCCGACCGTGTAGGGATGGGTGGGATCGGAGAACAACGGCGTGCGCGGCGCCGTCTCCACCGCCCTCCCCGCGTAGAGGACGTTGATGTCGTCGCACAGTCCGGCGACCACGCCCAGGTCGTGGGTGATCATCAGAAGGGCGGTGCCCTCCTCGGTGACCAGGTCCCTGAGCAGCTCCAGGATCTGCGCCTGGATGGTGACGTCCAGGGCGGTGGTGGGCTCGTCGGCGATCATCACGCGGGGTCGGCAGGCCACCGCCATGGCGATGAGCGCGCGCTGGCGCATACCGCCCGACAGCTGGTGCGGGTACTCGCGCAGCCGCCGCTTCGGGTCGGGGATACCCACCCGGTCCAGGAGGTCGGCGGCCTCCCGGTCGGCGACCGAACCGCGCAGGCCCCGGTGTCGGCGGAGGATCTCGGTGACCTGGCGCCCGATGGGCACCACGGGGTTGAGCGAGCTGAGCGGGTCCTGGAAGATCATCGCCAGCTGCGACCCGCGCAGGTCGCGCATCCGTCTCTGCGGCAGGGTCAGAAGGTCCACCCGGTCCTCCGGCAGTCGCATGACGGCACTGCCGCCGACGCGCACCCCCCGATCGGGGAGCAGGCCCATGAGGGCGAGCGAGGTGACGCTCTTGCCGCAGCCGGACTCGCCGACCAGGCCGGTCACCCGTCCCTCCTCCAGGGTGAAGGACACCCCGTCCACGGCCCGCACCTCGTCGGAGCCGTGTCCGTCGAACACCACGGACAGCTCGTCCACCGCCAACAGCGGCGTGCTGGAACTCATGGTCACTTCCTCAGCTTGGGGTCGAGCGCCTCCCGCATCGCCTCACCCAGCAGGGTGAAGCCCAGGGCGGTGACGATGATGGCCAACGCCGGGTACACGGCGAACTGCGGTGCGCTGGACAGGAACCGCTGGGCGTCGGCGAGCATGGTCCCCCACTCCGGGAAGGCCGGGTCCGGGTTGCCCAGACCCAGGTAGGACAGGGCCGCCGCGTCGATGATGGCGGTGGCCAGGGTGAGCGTGGACTGCACGATCACCGGGCCGAGCGAGTTCGGCAGGATGTGCACGAGCGCGATCTTGCGCTTGCGCACTCCCAGCGCGCGGGCGGCCAGCACGTAGTCGCGGCTGCCCTGGGAGAGCATCGCACCGCGCAGGAGGCGGGCGAAGATCGGGACCTGGGCGACGCCGACCGCGATCATGACCGTGGTGAGGCTGGGGCCGACGAGGGCGGCGACGGTGACCGCGAGCAGCAGGGTGGGCAGCGCCAGCATCATGTCGATGACGCGCATGACCGCATTGTCGACCCGGAGTCCCCAGCGGCCGCCGAGGACCGCCGAGGCCCCGGCCGCGCCGCCGAGCAGCGCGCCGACGCCGAAGCCGACCAGGGTGGCCACCACGCCGACCAGGAGGGTCTGGCGCGCGCCGATCACCATGCGGGAGAACTGGTCGCGGCCGAGGTTGTCCAGGCCGAGCCAGTTCTCGGCGCGCGGGCCGACGAACACGCTGCGGTTGGGGAAGACCTCGGCGCCCCAGGTCTGGGCCACGGGATCGTACGGGGCGATGAGCGGCGCGAACAGGGCCACGACGATGAACACCGCGACGATCACGGCGCCGGTGATGGCCATGGGGCTGCGGCGCATGCGGTCGAGGGCGGTGCGCCACACCCCGGCGCCGTGTCCGCCCTCCTCGCGCCCGCCCATGAGTTCGGCGAGCCGGTCGACCCTGGCCGCCTTGCGGCCGAGGAGGGGGGCGCGCCCGTCGGCGGTGTCCGCGGTTTCCGGGGCCTTCGGGGGCTCGGACCGGTTCTGGGAGCTCGGTGTCGTCGGCATCACTGGGCCCGCACTCTCGGGTCGAGGAGGCTGTAGGAGATGTCCACCAGCAGGTTGATGATCACGTACATGGTCGCGATGAGCAGGATGAATCCGGTGAGGACCGGGTAGTCGCGGGTCTGCGTGGCCTCGTAGATGAACGAGCCGATTCCGGGGAAGGCGAAGACGCTCTCGGTGAGCACCGCCCCGGAGAACAGGGCCCCGGTGAGGAGTCCGACCGAGGTGACCACGGGGAGCAGGGCGTTGCGCAGCACGTGGCGGGTGCGCACGGTGTTGCGGTGCAGGCCCTTGGCGTTGGCGGTGCGCACGTAGTCCTCGCCGACCACCTCCAGCACACTGGCGCGGGTCATGCGGACGATCACGGCGAGCGGGATCGAGGCCAGGGCGACCCCCGGAAGCGCCAGGTGGAGCAGGCCGTCCCACACCACGTCGAGCTCCCCGGTCCTGAGACCGTCCAGGATGACGAGGCCGCTGAGGTCGGTGCGGGCCAGACCGGGCGAGAGCCGGAAGGCCGAGGGGAACCACCCCAGCTGTTCGGCGAGGACCACCTTCAGGATGAAGGCGAGGAAGAACACCGGCGTGCAGATGCCCAGGAGGGATCCGCCGACGGCCATGAAGTCCAGCGCGGTGCCGCGTCTGCGCGCGGCGAGGTAACCGAGGGGGACTCCCACGGCGACCGCGATCAGCATCGCGGTCACCGACAGTTCGAACGTGGCCGGGAAGCGCGTGAGGAACTCCTCGGTGACCGGGCGCCCGGTGGCGAGCGAGGTACCGAGGTCCCCTTCGAGGATGCGACGCAGGAAGGCGAGGTACCGAACCGTGACGGGTTCGTCCAGGCCCAGGGACTCACGCAGCTCGGCGCGCTGTTCGGGCGTCGCGTCGTCGGGGAGGAGGGCGTACTCCGGTCCGCCCGGCAGCCGTTGCAGCCAGACGAACAGCAGGATCGACAGGCCGCCCAGTGTCGGGATCAGCTGGAGGAGACGCCTGACGATGAATCGCAGCACCTTCGCCGCCTTTCGCCAGTGGTGGGAACGATGGACGCGAAGCGTCCCCGCCGGGGTACGGCGGGAGTTCGAGCGAGTTTTCGGATGAGTCCGGGAACGGTCCCGGACGGCACGTACCCGTGCTGACGGCGCGCCATACCGGGGCGCGCCGAGGGCCGCGGACGCGTGCCCGCGGGCCGGGGAGCCGGAGGGCCGGTGTGGCCGGCGGGGACACCGCCGACGACACCGGGGGATCACGTGGACCCCCTCCCCCGGGGCCGCAGGGGTTCGGCCCCGGGCAGTGTGCGGGCCCGACCGGGGGGACGGTCGGGCCCTCCCGGCTCGTGGAGCCGGACCGGCCTACTTCCAGGAGGCCTCGGCGAACTGCTCCTGGGTCAGCGGGCTGACGTTGGGCGGGTTGACGTTGGACGCGAACGCGATGGACGGCGGGGAGCTGGAGAGGGGCAGCCCCGGCAGGATGTCCATGATCATGTTGTTCAGCTCCTGGTAGGCGGCGACGCGCTCCTCCTCGTTCGGGTTGGTGCTCGCCTCCTCCATGGCCTGGAACAGCTCCTCGTCGCGGAAGCCGAACTCGCTGTTGTAGCCGGAGAACCAGGTGCCGATGAAGTTGTAGGCGTCGTTGTAGTCGCCCGTCCAGCCCAGCAGGTACATCGGGCACTCACCGGAGTTGGTCTTCGGGATGTACTCGGTCCACTCGTAGGTGACCGGTTCCACGGTGACGCCGACCGCCTCCAGGTCCGAGGCGATGACGTCGAAGATGTCGCGCGGCGCGGGCATGTAGGGGCGGGTGACGTCGGTCGGGTAGCAGAACTCCACGGTCAGGTCCTCGTGCCCGGCGTCGGCGAGCATCTCCCGGGCCAGTTCGGGGTCGTGCTCGTAGGTCTGCACGTCCGGGGACCAGCCGTCGAGGGTGTCGGGGTGGAACTGGGTCGCGACCTCACCGCCCTCGGGGAGGATCGTGTCGACGATCCGCTGCCGGTCCACGGCGTGGGCGAGGGCCTGGCGCACCTCCAGGTCGGCCAGTGCCTCGTGGGCCTCCTGCTGGTAGGCCATGTACAGGACGTTGAACACATCCCGGGTGGGCACCTGGAAGCCGGCCTCCGTCAGCGGGGCGACGTCGGCGGGCGCGACCAGGTCGTAGCCGTGGATGTCACCCGCCTCCAGCGCCTGGCGGCGTGCGGTCTCGTCCGGGATGGCGCGCAGGATCATCGTCTCGAAGCCCGCGGGTTCGCCCCAGTAGTCGTCGAAGCGCTGGAGGGTCACCTCGGCCTGGTCGTGGTCCCACTCCTCGACGGTGAAGGGACCGGTACCGGCGACCGTGCCCGCCGTCTGGGTGTACTCGGGGAGGGTGTAGTTGCCCTCCTCGCCGCTGATCTCCGCGTCGGCGATGGCCTCCAGGGTGCTGGGGCTCATGATGCCGAACGAGGCGAGGCTGAACCCGCCCGGGAAGATCGAGGAGTACTCGTCGATCGTGATGACCGCGGTCAGCTCGTCGGTGGCCTCGCAGGAGACGTAGCGGGACTCGGGGAGGTCCTCGCTCTCGTTCTCCGCGAAACCGCCGAAGATCGACTGCCAGTAATAGGAGTTGTTCGAGCTCTGGTAACCGCCCGAGAGGTTGTGCCAGCGGTCGAAGTTGGCGCAGACCGCTTCGGCGTTGAACTCGTCTCCGTCATGGAAGACGACGCCGTCGCGCAGGTGGAAGGTCCATACGGTGCCGTCCTCGGACTGTTCCCAGCTTTCAGCCAGCCCGCCGACGATTTCGGTTCCGCCCGATTCGTGTTCGAGCAGGGTCTCGAAGACCTGTCGGCTGTAACGGAAGGTCTCGCCGTCACTGGTGAGGAAGGGGTCGAGGGTCTTGATGTCACCTGCGGAGGCGAAGACGAACGGCTCCGACGCGTCGGTGCCGTCGCCCTCTCTGGTGCTCTCGGCGCATGCCGTGGCCACCAGGGTGAGTGCCGCCGCGGAGGCCAGGAGGGCCAGCGGCTTTCGGGAAGGCTTCGTGAACATGGTCCACCTCAATGCGGGGCCGGTCAGGCCCTGGAACGATTGAGTGGACCCTAAGCCTCTCCGCGAGGAACTGGGAAGGTAGACGGCTGGGTATTAATACAACCGTTTCACATCTGTGCCGTGATCCATAGACGCCTTTTCGGATACGAGTTGTCGAAGATGGGATCTCAGTATCACGGAAATGCCGTGGGCGACACCCCTGTTGCTCCGAAAAAACTTTTCCTGTCATCTGATATCCGATGATGGGACGAAATGGAGACGCCGTGCGGGGTGGTCCCCGGTTCCCGGGCGCGGGCTCCGGTGTCGGCGGAAGGCCCGGGCAGGCCTATGATCTGGCAATGACCACACCGCTTGACGACGCGGCGCTGACCGCGTTCCTCGAAGGCCAGGAGGCTGCCTGGCTGGCCGAGCAGCTCATGCTGGCGGCCGACGAGGATCCCATCACCCGGATCCGGCTGACCGCCGCGGCCGGATCCGAGAGCGCCGTGGACGAGGCGCGCGCCACCGTCCTCGCCATCGTCGTGAACCACCTCCCCCAGGAGTCCGCCGCGGACCCCGACGACGGCGACGAACTGCACCGGGCCCTGGACCTGCTGGACGACCTGGCCGACTACGGGTTCGAGGACGAGGCCGCCGACATCGCGTACGAGGCGCGCGAGGTCTACCTGGGTCGCCATGGCGAGGACGACGGCGAGCACCTGGCGCGGCTGCACACCCTCGCCGACGGCGAGGAGGACGAGGAGTAGGAGGAGGCCACGGACAGCAGGGGGCCGGTGACGAAGCGCGTCACCGGCCCAGTTTCCCCCGGAGCCAACGGCCGAGGGATCCGCGTGTGTCCCGCTCGGAGATCCGGGGGGAGCCGAGGCCGCACCAGCGGCGGACCCCGGTGCTCCACAGCGCGATGTTGACGATGATGGTGACGGCCGCCACGAGGAGGCCGGCCAGCAGCAGGGGCGTGTCCGCCAGCCGCGCGGCCGTGTACAGCCCGGCGGGAGCGACCCCCATCCCGACCACGGCGGTGACCTGGGCGGCGCGGCACAGGGCGTCGCCGCCGCGGCGCACCGGAAGGGCCAGGGCCGCCAGGACCAGCCCCACCAGGGCGGCGAGGACCATCAGGACGCGCAGGCCGCCGACGAGGTCCTCGGACGGGCCGGAGAGCATCCGGTCACCCGCCAGGTAGGCCAGGAAGCCGTACGCGGGCACGGCGGCGAACATGAGGACGCAGGTCTGCCGCACGTCCGACGGGGGACGCGTACCGGGGTGGCGCTCCGCCAGGAGGTCCGCCGTGAAGTTCCGGACCGCGCCGAGGGACCGGGAGACCGGGGCGGCGGGGGAAGCCGGAGCGGTGGGGGCGTCAGGGACGGTAGGGGACGAAACGGATTCTTGCATGCCGAACAGGGTTTCGTGCCCCGACAAACCGGTGCAAGGCTCCCGTGAACCCGTGGACGAAAGGTGATCCGACGGTGACGTGCCCGTGGTCCCCGTGCCTCCCGCCGGATCCTCAGTCCCCGGCGACCGGGGTGTTCGCCTGCCGCACCCTCGGGCCCACGTACTCCAGCGCCTGCCCCAACAGCGACTCCACGTCCTCCCGGACGTCGAGTTCGAGACCCGGTTCGTCCGGAGCGAGCCGTTCGAGGGTCTCCATCTGCGACGCCAGCAGCGCGGGCGGCATGAAGTGGCCCTGGCGTGCGGCCAGCCGCTCCAGGATCACGGCGGAGGAGCCGTGCATGTGCAGGAAGTGCACCTCGGGCGCGGCCTCGCGCAGGACGTCGCGGTAGCTGTGTCTGAGCGCCGAGCAGGCCATGACCGTGGACTCGCCCGCCGCCTCGTGCTCGGTGATCCACCTGGCCAGTGCGCGCAGCCACGGCCAGCGGTCCTGGTCGGTCAGGGGGGTTCCCGCCTCCATCTTGTCGATGTTGGCCGGGGGATGGAAGTCGTCGGCCTCGGCGAAGGGCAGTCCCAGTTGCCTGGCCACACGTTCGGCGACGGTGGTCTTGCCGCTACCCGAGACGCCCATGAAGACAAAGTGCATGGTTTCTCCGTGTCGTGGTGCCCCTGCGCGACCGCAAGCGCCACCATCAATAGTGATATCAATCAGTCCGACTAGGCTTCAGCGTGACCCCCGGCCGAACGCGGCCGACCCGCCGGCCCCGGAGCGCGAGGAGAACGATGGCCACTGACCACCGCACGCTGCACAACCGGGTGCTGGCGGTGCTCGGACCCGCTATCGCCGCAGGCGAGTACAGGACCGGCCATACCTTCACCCTCCAGGGCCTCGAACAGGACTTCGGCGTCTCCCGGACGGTCGCGCGCGAGGCCATCCGCGTCCTGGAATCCATGCGGCTGGTGGTCAGCCGCCCCCGCACCGGCATCCGCGTGCGCCCGAGCAGGGACTGGAGCGTCTTCGACCCCCAGCTGATCCGCTGGCGCCTGGCCGGATCCGGCCGGATGGAGCAGCTGCGCTCACTCAACGAACTGCGCGCCGCCCTGGAACCGGGAGCCGCCGCCCTCGCCGCCGAACGCGGGGACGCCGAGGAGCGGGCCCAGCTGGTGGTGGTCGCCGAGCAGATGGTCCGCACCGGCATCGCCGGAGACCTGGAGACCTTCCTGGAACTGGACGTCACCTTCCACCGCCGCATCCTGGAGCTCTCGGGCAACGAGATGTTCTCCGGCCTGGCCCAGGTGGTGGCGGAGGTCCTGGTCGGACGCACCTCCTACCACCTGATGCCGAGGAACCCCCGTCATGAGGCGCTCCGGCTGCACAAGGCCGTGGCCCAGGCCATCCGGGACGGCCTCCCCGACGTCGCGGAGGCCGCCATGCGCTCCATCGTCACCGAGGTGTCCGTCGCCCTGAAGGACGACCCGGGCGCGGAGTCCGCGTCCTGAGGGGCGGGCGGGAGGACCCACCCGCCCCCTGGGTCACAGGACCAGGCTGAGGAGCAGCGCGAGCCCGAAGCCGATGAAGCCGATGAGGGTCTCCATGACCGTCCACGTCTTCAGTGTTGTCTTGACGTCCATACCCAGGAAACTGCCGACCAGCCAGAATCCCGAGTCGTTGACGTGCGACAGCGCGGTGGCGCCGGAGGCGATCGCGATGACGATCAGGGCCAGGTCGATCGAGGACAGCCCCGAGGAGGCCGCCACGGCCGGGGCGACCAGACTCGCCGCCGTGGTGATGGCGACGGTCGCCGACCCCTGGGCGACGCGCAGCGCGAGCGCGATGACGAAGGCCGCCACGATGACCGGCAGGCCGGTGGACTCCAGGCTCTCGGCGAGGGCGCCGCCGATGCCGCTGACCTCCAGCACACCGCCGAACATGCCGCCCGCGCCGGTGATGAGGATGATGGCGCACACCGGGCCGAGGGCTCCGCCGACGAGCTCCTCCACCCTGTGGCGGGTGAAGCGGCCCTTGCTGAGCACGAGCATGGCGTAGAGCGTGGCGATGAGCAGCGCGATCGGGGTCTCACCGACCAGCTGGGCGGCCTGCACCCACCCGGCGTCCCCGGAGACCACACCGGTGGCGACCAGGGTGCTCAGGCCGGTGTTGGCGAAGATCAGCAGCATCGGCAGCAGGAGGATGCTGAGGACGGTGCCCAGCTTCGGCGGGTCGTCGTGCCTGACGGTGCCGTCGGACATGATGTCCTCGGGGACCGGCAGCGCCCACCTCTTCCCGGACCACAGGCCGTACAGGTAGCTGGCCAGGTACCAGGTGGGAACGGCCAGGACGGCGCCGACCAGGAGCACCAGGCCCATGTCCGCACCGATCTCGGTGGCGGCGGTGACCGGTCCGGGGTGCGGGGGCACGAAGGCGTGCATGACCGCGAAGGCACCCGCCGTGGGCAGTGCGTACATGAGCACGGGGCCGTTGAGGCGGCGGGCCACGCTGAAGACGATCGGCAGCATGACGACGAGGCCGACGTCGAAGAAGATCGGGAAGCCGAAGAGCAGGGAGGCGACACCGAGTGCGAGTGGTGCGCGCTTCTCACCGAAGAGCCTGATCAGCGCCCCGGCCAGGACGGCCGCGCCGCCGGTGACCTCCAGCAGGCGGCCGATCATCACGCCGAGCCCGACGAGCAGGGCGACACTGGCGAGCGTGTCACCGAATCCGTACAGGAGGGTGGGCACCACCCCGGAGGCGGGGATGCCGGTGGCCAGGGCGGTCAGGACGCTGACCAGGATGAGCGCGACGAAGGCGTGCAGCCTGAGGCGGATGATCAGGAACAGCAGAAGGGCGATGGCGCCCGCAGCGATCCCGAGAAGGGGGCCCGTCCCGTAGACGGGTTCGAAGTTCTCCATGACGGAGCCTTCCGTGGGTGTGCGGTGGTGCTGAGCTGTACGGAGGCACGGCTCTGACCTGCTCTGGGGGCAGGCTCCGAGAATGGTAATACCATTTGTGAGGTTGTGTGAACCACGGCGTTCGGTTCTGTTACCCCCGCGAGACCTGCGTCACCGCGAACCCGGCCCGCGGGCAGCTTCTCGGCGGTCCGGTGACATGCGTCACGGCCCGCAGGACCCTTCGACGCGAACGAGGCCCCGGCGGAGCGGCGCGGCACCTTCGCGACACTATGCAGCCATGCGCGAACCGTCCGTCGACACACCCGGGGTCGCCGCCGGAAATCGGTCACCGATCACCACGTCGTACAGGGGCAACCTCCCGAAACGGGATCCGCGCACCGACGGCCCCGCATCCACGGACGCGTGGCGGCGGACCGCGGAGCGCCCGCCCCCCGGCAAGGGGTAACCTCCCGGTTTTCTTCGCGGAGGATACGCACCCACAGAGAGACCGAAAAAGCACGGCCGGCGCCTCCTGATCCATGATGGCCGTGGGAGCGCCACCCCTCCGACCTGCGGAACAGCACATATGCCAACAAAAAGTGCAGGAACAGCGATCACTCCAGGGCATTGACAGCACATTGTCACAATGACAGCATGCTGTCATGATCGAAGGCACAAGGCAGACCGTCCACCTCGCCGTCTACGACCAGCTCGCGGACTGGGAGATCGGGCACACCACCTCCACGATCCGCAGCGGCGACTGGCAGCGCGACCCGGGCCGCTACGACGTGGTGACCGTCGGCCTCACCGGCGCGCCCGTCACGACCGCTGGCGGGCTGACCCTCCTACCGGACATCACCCTGCCCCAGCTCAAACCCTCCTCCAGCTCGATGCTGATCCTCCCGGGGGCCGACGGCTGGGACCTCGACCCCGAGTCCCTCTCCCCGTTCGCCTCGGCCGCCGGGGTCTGGCTCGACGCGGGGGTCCCCGTCGCCGCCATCTGCGGCGCCACCGCGGGGCTCGCCCGCGAGGGCCTCCTCGACTACCGCGACCACACCAGCGCCGCCCCCGAGTACCTGCTGGCCACGGGGTACTCCGGCATGCGGCGCTACCGTTCCGAGCTCGCGGTCACCGACGACGGGCTCATCACCGCAGGCCCCACCGCTCCCCTGGAGTTCGCCCGCGAGGTCTTCGCCGCCCTGGACCTCTACACCCCCCGCGTCCTCGACGCCTGGTACCGGCTGCACGCCGAGCACGACCCGGGCGCCTACCACGTGCTGCTGGAGGGGGCCTGAGCATGGCCCGGACCGAGGACAGACACTCCGATCTGCTCACCGGGACCGCCCTCACCGTGTTCCGTCTCAACGGCCAGCTCCTGTCGGTCGCCGAGGAGCTGGCCAGGACCGCGGGACTGACCGCCGCGCGCTGGCAGGTGCTCGGCGCGGTGACCCGCGAACCCCTGTCGGTGTCGGCGGTCGCCCGTCGTTTCGGCACCAGCCGCCAGAGCGTGCAGCGCATCGCCGACCTGCTGGTCGAACAGGGGCTCGCCGAATACCGTCCCAACCCGGCGCACAGCCGCGCCAAACTGCTCGCCGCCACCAGGGAGGGCCTGAGCGCCCTCAGACGCATCGACCCCGATCACAGCAGGGTCGCCAAGGCCCTGGTCACCGAGCTGGGCGAGGAGGACACCGAACGCGTGCTGGAGTCGCTGCGCCAGCTCTCGCAGGCCCTGGACCGGCTGGGAGACGGGTGAGGGCGGTCCGGAGACGGGCGGGGGCAGTATCGTCGTGCGCGTACCCGGCCCGAGGAGGACCCCGTGATCGACCTGCGCTCCGACACCATCACCCGTCCCACCCCGGCCATGCGCACGGCCATGGCCGAGGCCGAGGTCGGCGACGACGTGTGGGGCGAGGACCCGACCGTGCGCGCGTTGGAGGAGGAGACCGCCGGGCTGCTGGGCATGGAGTCCGCCCTGTACGTGCCGTCGGGGCACATGGCCAACCAGCTGGGCCTGTACGTGTCCACCCGCAGCGGTGAGGAGGTGTGGGCCCACGAACACCACCACCTCATCGGCGACGAGCAGGGCGCCACGGCGGTGCTGGCACGGGCCCTGCCCCGCCTGTACTCGGACGGGACCTTCCCGACCGACGCGCTGCTGGAGTCGTGGATCGCGGGCCGGGGCGACGTCCACCGGGCCGAACCCGCGCTGGTGTGGCTGGAGAACACGTTCACCGGCCGTGTGGTGCCGCTGGCCGAACAGCGGAGGGTGACCGGCTTCGCGCACCGGCACGGGCTGCGCGCCCACCTGGACGGAGCCCGCCTGTGGAACGCCTCCGCCGCCCTGGGGGTCTCCCCGGCCGAGGTCGCGAACGGGTTCGACACGGTGTCGGTCTGCTTCTCCAAGGGCCTGGGCGCCCCGGTGGGCTCGGCGCTGGCCGGAGACGCGGACACGGTGTCGCGCGCGCGCCGCGGGCGCAAGCTGTTGGGCGCGGGGATGCGCCAGGTCGGCATCATCGCCGCCGGGGCGCTGTACGCCCTGCGCCACCACCGGGAGCGGATGGTGGAGGACCACGAGCGCGCGGCTGAACTGGCCCGGCTGGTCACCGACCTGTCCGGGCTGGACGCGCGGGCGCGGACCAACATGGTGCTGGTGGAGGCGCCCGGCTGCCAGGGAGCACGGTACGCCGAGGTCTTCGCCCGGCACGGGGTCGCGGGACTGGGCATGGGGGACGCCGTGCGCCTGGTGGTGCACCTGGAGATCACCGACGACGATGTCGAGAAGGCCGCCCGGGGTCTGGCCAAGGCCGCCGCCGAGCTGTGAACCCGCGGGACCCGCGCGTCGGGTCCGGCCCCGGTGACCGGGCGGAACGGGACGCGGATCTAGACTGTGCCGGTTGTGTGGCCGCCCGCGCTGCCCTGGGCGTGCCACGCGTCACATCGCGTAGTAGCATTCGCGTATGACATTGTCGTACTAGAGAGTGGTAGCACCGCAATGCCGGGAAGAATCCAGTCGATCGAACGCGCGGCAGCCATCCTCCGGATCCTGGCCACCGGCGCCCGGGGGCTGAGCCTGGCGGAGATCTCCCGGTCCCTGGAACTGCCCAAGGGCACCGTGCTCGGCATCCTGCGCACCCTCCAGCACGTCGGCTTCGTGGAGCAGGACACCGAGTCGGGCCGTTACCGCCTGGGCGGGGGCATGCTCAGCCTGGGCACCCGGTACCTGGACGGCAACGAACTGCGCACCCGCGCCCTGAACTGGGCGGACAGCCTGGCCTCGCGCAGCGGTGAGAGCGTGCGCATCGGCACGCTGCACAAGCACCAGGTGCTCGTGGTGCACCACGTGTTCCGCCCGGACGCCTCCCAGCAGACCCTGGACGTGGGCACGCTCCTGCCGCTGCACGCCACCGCCATCGGCAAGGTCCTCATGGCCTTCGACCCCCTGGCCGCGCCCGAGGAGGACCCGTCGATCGCCGAGAGCGGCGGGGACCCGGCCCTGACCTCCTTCACCCGGCACACCGTCACCTCCCCCGCCGTGCTGGAGGCGCAGTTGGACGAGGTGCGCGACAACGGCTGGTCCTGGGAGGCCGAGGAACTCGTGGACGGCGAGGTGTCCATCGCCGCGCCCATCCGCGACCGGCGCGGCACGACCGTCGGCGCCATCGGTGTGCGCGGCGCCGTCGAACGCCTGCGCGGGGACGACGGCAAGCCCGACATGGAGCAGGTCTCCTACGTGCGTGACGCCGCCCGCGCCATCTCCCGCGAGCTCGGCGTCACGCCGTACTGAGCCGCGCCCCGGGCTCCGCCGCGCCCCGCCCGAACGCCCCGAACCCCGACACGCCACGTCCCCTCCGCCGTGCCGCCTCCCGCGCGGCGGCTTCCTCCTGTTCCCCCTCCCCTGGCAGCGTTGTGCGGCGGACCACGTGATCCACGCGACACGATTGCGTCACGCGGCCTTGACATGGGAAGGAAAAACGGATGAAACTAACGGCTAATCATGCGTCAATGTCGTACGACGTGCGGGTATAACCCGAAGCCGCGTGCGGCCAGCCCCGTCCCGAGCCCCACCCTGAAGGCGAGCACCCGATGAGCCAGCAGTACGTCGCCGCGATCGACCAGGGCACCACGTCGAGCCGCTGCATCCTCTTCGACCGGGACGGACGTATCGTCTCGGTCGACCAGCGCGAACACAGGCAGATCTTCCCCAGGCCCGGCTGGGTCGAACACGACGCCCAGGAGATCTGGACCAACGTCGAGGAGGTCATCCGGGGCGCGCTGGACAAGAACGACATCACGCCCGACCAGATCGCCGCCATCGGCATCACCAACCAGCGCGAGACCACCCTGGTCTGGGACCGCGAGACCGGCGAGCCCGTCCACAACGCCATCGTCTGGCAGGACACCCGAACCGACGACCTGGTCCACGAGCTCGGCGGCGAGGACGGACAGGACCGCTTCCGCGAGAGGTGCGGCCTGCCGCTGGCCACCTACTTCTCCGGCCCCAAGCTGCGCTGGCTGTTCGACCACGTCGACGGCCTCCGCGAGCGCGCCGAACGCGGCGAGGTCCTGTTCGGCACCATGGACACCTGGATCATCTGGAAGCTGACCGGCCGCCACGTCACCGACGTGACCAACGCCAGCCGCACCATGCTGATGAACCTGGCCACCCTCCAGTGGGACCCCGAGATCCTGGAGGCCATGGGCATCCCGGAGGGCATCCTGCCCGAGATCCGCTCCTCCTCCGAGGTCTACGGCGAGGCCACCGGTTACCTGGCCGGAACCCCCGTCGCCTCCTCCCTCGGCGACCAGCACGCCGCCCTGTTCGGCCAGACCTGCTTCGACCCCGGCGACGTCAAGGGCACCTACGGCACCGGCACGTTCCTGGTGATGAACACCGGGACCGAACCGGTGACCTCCGAGAACGGCCTGCTCACCACCCTGGGTTACAAGCTGGGCGACGAACCGGCCGTGTACGCGCTGGAGGGCTCCATCGCCGTCACCGGCTCCCTCGTGCAGTGGCTGCGCGACAACCTGGGCCTGATCTCCACCGCGCCGGAGATCGAGACGCTCGCCCGCACCGTGGAGGACAACGGCGGCTGCTACGTCGTGCCCGCCTTCTCCGGCCTGTTCGCCCCGCACTGGCGCAGTGACGCGCGCGGCGTCATCGCGGGCCTGACCGGCTACGTCAACAAGGGCCACATCGCGCGCGCCGTCCTGGAGGCGACCGCGTGGCAGACCCGTGAGGTCGTCGACGCGATGAACGCCGACGCGCCGACGGAGCTGACCACGCTGAAGGTGGACGGCGGCATGACCGCCGACAACCTGCTCATGCAGATCCTCTCCGACGTACTCGACACCGAGGTCGTCCGCCCGATGGTCGCCGAGACCACCTGTCTGGGCGCCGCCTACGCCGCGGGCCTGGCGGTGGGCTACTGGCCCGACGTGGAGACGCTGCGCGAGAACTGGCACAAGGCGGCCGAGTGGAACCCGAAGATGGAGTCCGCCGTCCGCGAGCGCGAGTACCGCAACTGGAACAAGGCCGTGCAGCGCACCCTGGACTGGGTCGAGCGCGAGGACGAGAAGTAGCACGGACCCGACCCCACCGAACGACCGGTTCCCGAAGGCCCCGGCTGCCACCCTCAGCCTCCGGGAACCGGCCCGCGGAGCGCCGCAGGCGTCCCGCTTCCATCCCATTCCTGTGACGGGTGTGTCTGATTATCCCCGTGTCCGGCCCACCGCCGGACCGCGGGACGGCAGCCCCCGTGACCCGGTTCCCCCTCACGGGGCGGAGGTCTCCATGGTTTATCTGGCAGAGTTCATCGGCACGGCGATCCTGACCCTGCTCGGCTGCGGTGTCGTCGCCGGTGTCTCCCTCGCACGCTCCAAGGCCCTCAACGGCGGCTGGATCGTCGTCACGTTCGGTTGGGGCATGGCGGTCGCGATGGCCGTCTACGTCGTCGGCGCCACCAGCGGCGCCCACATCAACCCGGCGGTCACGATCGGCCTGGCCAGTATCGGCGACTTCGACTGGTCGCTCGTGCCCGGCTACGTCCTCGCGCAGATCGCCGGTGGTTTCACCGGCGCCGCACTGGTCTACCTGGTCTACCTGCCGCACTGGAGGATCACCGACGACCCGGAGGCGAAGCTGGGCGTCTTCAGCACGATCCCCGCCGTGCGCAACGTGGTGACCAACGTCCTCACCGAGATCATCGGCACCGCGATGCTGCTCCTGGGCATCCTGGGCATCGGCGCGAACTCCGGATACGTCTCCGTCGGGGGCGGCGTCGACCTGAGCGGCCTGTTCACCAACGGCCTCGCACCGCTGCTGATCGGTCTGCTGGTGCTGGCGATCGGCCTGAGCCTGGGCGGTCCGACGGGATACGCCATCAACCCGGCCCGCGACCTGGGCCCGCGCATCGCGCACGCGCTGCTGCCCATCCCCGGCAAGGGCTCCTCCGACTGGCGGTACGCCTGGATCCCGGTGGTCGGTCCCGTGGTGGGCGGCGTGCTCGGCGCGTGGCTCTGGCACCTGACCGGGTTCGGGAGCTGACCGGCCCGGTTCCGACATCCCTCCCTCTCCCGTTCCCGCCTCGCGGCGGGAACGCTCTCCCACACCGCCCCGGGGCGTTCGGCCAGTCAGCCGTGCGCCCCGGGGCCCCCTTGTGCGCGCGCCCCGCCGCGCGGGAGGGTCGCCCACGCGATCCTAATGTTCGACAATGCCGCATCTCTTGTGCCCCTCGTGTTCACTTGCCTCCCTTCCGCAACTTCTATTCGGCACCCTCTCACTCAGAGGGCGCGCTGGGCACCCTTCCGACAGGCCGAACGCCCCTCCTTCTTCACCAGCGTTCGGCATTGTCGTATTATGGGGTCGATACATCATCGGAAACGTGGAGCCTGTTCAGGTACACGCGAGACCCCTCCATCCCTCCGAGGAGCAGCAGCCATGACCATCAGCGCCAGCCAGAACCCCACCACCTCGGCACGGGCCCGCACCCGGGACGAACTCTCCCGGGGAACCTTCGACCTCCTGGTCGTCGGCGGCGGCATCCTCGGTACCTCCGTCGCCTGGACCGCGACCCAGGCGGGTCTGCGCGTGGCCATGGTCGACGCCGGGGACTTCGCCGGAGCCACCTCCAGCGCCTCCTCCAAACTGGTCCACGGCGGACTGCGCTACCTCCAGACCGGCAACGTGCGCCTGGTCGCCGAGAACCACAAGGAGCGCCGCTCCCTGGCCTCCGACGTGGCCCCGCACCTGGTGAACCACATGCCGTTCCTGGTCCCCGTCTACTCCGGCGGCCCCCACGGAGCCGCCAAGATGGGCGCCGGGGTGTTCCTGTACTCGGCCCTGTCGGCCTTCGGCGACGGTGTCGGCCGCCTGCTCTCCCCCGCCCAGGCGCGGCGGCTCGCTCCCGGCCTGCGTACCGACGGACTGAAGTCGGTGGCCGCCTACAGCGACCACCAGATGAACGACAGCCGGATGGCCGTCATGACCGTGCGCGCCGCCGTCGACGCGGGCGCCGTGGTGCTCAACCACGCCGAGGTCGTGGGCCTGCGCACCACAGGGGGCCGGGTCACCGGCGCCGACCTGCGCGACCGCGTCGACGGTGAGGAGCTCGGGATCGACGCGCGCCTGGTCCTCAACGCCACCGGCCCCTGGGTGGACCGGCTGCGCCGCATGGAGGACCCGTCCGCCGCCCCCAGCGTCCGCCTGTCCAAGGGTGCGCACCTGGTGCTGCGGACCCCGGAACCGTGGCGTGCCGCGCTGACCATCCCCGTCGACAAGTACCGGGTGTCGTTCGCGATCCCGTGGGAGGGCAGGCTGCTGCTGGGCACCACCGACGAGGAGTACACCGACGACCCGGCCGACGTGTCGGTGCTGCCCGGCGACGTCGAGCAGATCCTGGGCGAGGCGGCGCTGGGCATCGACGCGCCCTACCTGGACGCCTCCCACGTCGACTACTCGTTCGCCGGTCTGCGGGTGCTGCCCGGCGGCCCCGGGGGCACCAGCGCGGCCAAGCGGGAGACCGTGGTCAGCCAGGGCCGGGGCGGAATGCTGTCGGTCGCGGGCGGCAAGTGGACGACCTACCGGCACATCGGCCGGACCGTCCTGGAGGAGCTGCGCCGGGTGCGCGCCGTGCCGCTGGCCGAGGACATGGCCGACCCGCTGCGGACGGTGCCGCTGCCCGGCCTGGCCAGTCCGGACGCGGTGGCGCAGCGGCTCATCATCGACCGCTCCTCCGGTGCCCCTCTGGACCCGCTGGTGGCCCGCCACCTGGCGTCGCACTACGGGAGCCTGGCGATGGACATCGCCGCGCTGGTGCGCGAGGCGCCGGAGCTGGGCGAGCGCGTCCACCCGGACGGGCCCGACATCTGGGCGCAGGTGGTGTTCGCCCGTGACCACGAGTGGGCGGTGACCGCGGACGACGTGCTGCGCCGCCGCACCACGGTGACGGTGCGGGGGCTGGACACCCCCGAGGTGCGCCAGCGCACCGAGGCCCTGCTGAGGGGCTGAGACAACGCGAACGCCCCGGAAGGCGGTGCCTTCCGGGGCGTTCGTTCTACGTCTGAGGTCCTAGATGGCGACGACGTTCTCGGCCTGCGGGCCGCGGGTCCCCTCGACGACCTCGAACTCCACGCGCTGGTTCTCCTCCAGGTTACGGAAGCCCGTGCCCTGGATGGCGCTGTAGTGAACGAAGGCGTCGGGGCCACCGCCGTCGGGGGAGATGAAGCCGAAGCCCTTCTCGCCGTTGAACCACTTCACAGTTCCCTGAGCCATGTTCTCTCCTTCAGCTCGGTGTACACGGACGCACACTCACGTCCGAAAATTGCCGCGAGCCGACTCCCAAGAGAAACCGCCCGCCGGTCACAAACTCCGCGGGCAAGACACCAACTGCGAAATTCAACGACTAACAATCCCCTTGAACGTATCACAGCGCGACCCGCTCGCGGCGGATTTCGGTGTGGCAACCCACACGGCCCCGGAGGGAATACCTCCGGACCGTGCGGGGTACGCGTGTGACGTACGTTACGGTCACCAGCATATCACGTTATGTTCACGGAAGTGTAGCCATCGCGTCGTTTGCCCACTTCAGAGCGGGTGTGACCAGCATCGCGTCCGAGCCCGGTCCGGTTACACACGCCATCGCGAGGGCGTACCGCTTCCCCGGGCGGCGGTACCACCGGGGAGGTGTCCGCGGACACCTCCGAACCGGGTTCTCCGGCGCTTCGGACCGGCTCCGCAAGCGCGTCCGAGCCCGCACCGCCACACGAAAATGCGAACCGGCGGCCGGGGATTCGAAAAATTCCGGTTTCCCGGTACTCGTCCCGAGATCGCGCGCGGAACCGCCACCCCTTCCCGTGGGTACGGATCCCGCATCCGCCCCGTCCCCGGGACACACCGCCCGGGGACGGAGGCGGGCGCTCACCGCCGTGGACGTGGCGCGTGGAGGGGCCGGAAACACCGAGGCGCCCGCGGGGGGTGGACGGGCGCCGGGCGAGGAGGACCGAGGGCTCAGTCCTGGTTGATCCCCACGAAGTGACCCTCCTCGGCCTCGATGAGCGGAGCCGAGTCCTCGTCGGGCGCCGTCGGAAGCACGACGTCCTCGGGCGGGTTGGCGTCCAGTTCGGCGTCGACCTCAGCCCAGGTCCGGTGCAGCTGCGGCACGCAGGACAGCAGGTGGCGGCTGTAGGGGTGCAGCGGGTTGTCGAACACCCTCTGGGTCGGACCCATCTCCGCGATGGCGCCCTTGCGCAGGATCACCGACTTGTCGCTGACGTAGTTGCCCAGCGACAGGTCGTGGGTGACGAACAGGATGCCCAGACCCCGCTCCTTGAGGTCGGCGAGCAGGTTGAGCACGTCGATACGCGTGGAGGCGTCCAGCATGCTGATGATCTCGTCGGCGACCAGCAGCTTGATGTCCAGCAGCAGCGCCCGCGCGATCAGCAGCCGCTGCAACTGGCCGCCGCTGAGCTGGTGCGGGTACTTGTTGAGGACGTTGGCCGGGTCCAGGCGCACCGTGGCGATCGCGTCCAGCACCTTCTCCCTCCACACCCCGTCCGGAGTACCCGGGAAGTAGGAGGAGCGGACCATATCGAAGACCCGGTCGGCCTTGAAGATGGGGTTGAAGCAGCTGAACGGGTCCTGGAAGACCCCCTGCACGTGGCGGTAGTACTCCTTGCGCGCGGCGTGGCCCCTGATCGTGGTGATGTCGGTGCCCTCGAACGTGATGCTCCCGGAGGTGGGCCTGAACAGCCCCAGCACCATCTTGCCGATGGTGCTCTTGCCGCTGCCGCTCTCACCGATCAGCGAGACGACCTCTCCCGGCGCCACCGTCAGGTTCACGTCGCGCACCGCGCGCAGGCGGCCACCGCCGAACGTGCCCACCTTGTACACCTTGTGCACGTTGCTGAGTTCCAGCACGGTCTACCTCACCCCGTCTTCCAGCAGGCGGCCCAGTGGCCGGGTTCGATCTCCACCAGCGGCGGCTGTTCGGAGCACTTGGAGAACGCCATCGGGCAGCGGTCCTTGAACCGGCACCCGGTGGGCGGGTTGAGCAGGCCCGGCGGGGTACCGGGGATACCCTCCAGGCGGCCCCCCTGCGCGGTGGAGGTCGAGCCGACCTCGGGCAGCGCTCCGATGAGCATCTGCGTGTAGGGGTGCTTGGGCTCGTTGATGATGGTGCTGGCGGACGCCTTCTCCGCGACGTGTCCCGCGTACATCACCATGATCGTGTCCGCCATCTGGTACACGAGCGAGATGTCGTGGGTCACGAAGATCATGCTCTTGATGTATCCGCGGTCGCGGAACTCCACCATCGACTCGGCGACGGAGCGCTGCGTGGACACGTCCAGGGCCGAGGTGACCTCGTCGGCGATCAGCAGCGACGGGTTGAGCAGGGTCGAGATGACCATGACGACGCGCTGCTTCATGCCGCCGGACAGCTCGATCGGGAACATGTTGAGCACCTTCGGCTCCAGGCCGACCAGTTCCAGGCGGCGGTGGAGCTCGTCGGTGACGTCAGCGGGCCGCACACCTCGGGCGCGCAGCAGCTCGTTGATCATCTTCCCGATCTTGCGGGTCGGGTTGAGGGCGCTCATCGCGTACTGAGGGATGAGCGAGATCTCGTTGTAGCGCAGGGGGACCATCGCGTCGTCGTCCGCGATGGGCACGTCCTTGTCGTCCAGCTCGATGGTGCCGCCGACGTGGCGCATCCGCGAGTCCAGGCGGATCAGGCTCTTGCCCAGGGTGCTCTTGCCGCAGCCGGACTCCCCGGCCAGGCCCATGATCTCCCCGTCCGCGAGGTCGAACGTGACGCCGTCGAGGGCGTGGACGTCCCCGCGCAGGGTCTGGTAGTAGACCTTCAGGTCGTTGACGCGCAGGGTCATCACAGCTCCCGCAGCTTGGGGTTGAACACCTCGTCCAACCCGACGTTGAGGACGTACAGGGCACCCACGATCGCCGTGATGCCGAGTCCCGGCGGGACGAACCACCACCACATGCCGAGCTGGAGGGCGCTCCAGTTGACGGCGCTCTGCAACATGGCGCCGAGGGACACTCCGTTGGACGGGCCGAGGCCGATGAAGTCCAGCCCCGCGGCGGTGAGGACGGCGCCACCGAAGAGCAGGATGAAGGACATCACCAGGTAGGAGCTCATGTTGGGCGCGACCTCGGTGGTGATGATCCGCCACGTGCGCCGACCGCTGAGCCGGGCCAGGTCCACGTAGTCGCGGGTGGCCAGCGACAGGGTCTGCGAGCGGACCGCGCGGGCCGCCCACGGCCAGGCGCTCAGGCCGATGAACATGCCCTGGGTGAACAGGCCGCGCACGTCCAGGTAGGCGATCGCGACGATGAGGACGACCATGGCGGGCAGGACCAGCACCACGTTCGTGAGCATGTTGAGGATGTCGTCGACGATCCCGCCCTTGTACCCGGCGACGAAACCGACCGTCATGCCGATGAGGAAGGCGACGCCTCCGCCGAACAGGCCGATGACGAACGTGGAGCGCACCCCGTACACGAACTGGGCCCAGATGTCCTGGCCGAACGTGGTGGTGCCGAACCAGTACTCGCCGTTGGGCGGCTGCGTCTGGGGGCCGACGTACTCGTTGGGGTTGTCGCTGAGGAAGAACGGGCCGATGAATCCGAGCAGCATGAAGGCGAGGACGATGCCCGAGCCGATGAGCAGCTTGGGGTTGCGCCGGGCGAAGTGCAGGGCCTCCGAGCCCCTGCGCTCGCCGGCGGGTTCGGGGGCGTCCGCCCTGTCCGTGGTTCCCGGTGCTCCGGCGACGTCCGTCATGAGGAGCCTCCCGTCATCTGGACCCGGGTGCGCGGGTCGACCAGCACGTAGATGATGTCGATGATGAAGTTGGCGATCAGCACCCCGATGACCACGAACAGGAGGATGCCCTGGAGCAGGAAGAAGTCGCGGTTCTCCAGGGAGTCCAGGATGAGGGTGCCCAGGCCCGGGTAGTTGAAGACGACCTCGGTGAGCAGGGAGCCCGCGATGATCGTGCCCAGCTGGACCGCCAGGCCGGTGATCTGCGGCAGCATCGCGTTGCGGAACGCGTAGCGGCGGATCAGCCTGCGCGGCGCTCCGAGGGCCTGGAGGTAGTTGGAGTAGTCCGCCTCCAGCTCGTAGATGATCATGTTGCGCATACCGATCGCCCAGCCGCCGAGCGCCACCAGGAACATGGACAGGAACGGCAGGAACCAGTGGCTGATCAGGTCGTAGATGAACACCCAGCTGAACTCGGGGCGCAGTGAGTAGCTGAAGCCGCCCGCGGTCGGGAAGATCCCGGCGACGATGCCCAGGGTGTAGGACAGCAGCAGGGCGATCCACATGTACGGCGTGGCGGTGAGGACGTAACCGACCGGCAGGACGGTGTTGTCCAGGGCCTTGCTCCGGGCGGCGAAGGCGCCGAAGCGGTTGCCGACGATCCAGCTGAGCAGGATCGCGGGGAGCAGCAGACCCAGGGTGTAGGGGACCGACCCCATGATGACGTCGGTGACCGGTTCGGGGTAGCGCATCACGCTGATGCCCAGGTCGCCCTGGAACAGGCTCACCCAGAAGTTCAGGTACTGCTGGTACAGGGGCTCGTCGAGACCGAAGAGGTCCTCGTAGTAGGCGGTCATGGACGCCATGGCCTCGGGGTCGTTGATCGCGGCCCGGGAGAGCATGTTGCGGACGGGGTCGCCCGGCATGAAGCGCGGGATCATCCAGTTGATGGTGACCGCGACGATGAACGTAAGCAGGTAGATGAAGAGCTTACGACCGATGTAGCGCCACACACGTTCCTCCAGGTGATGGCGGCGGACAGTCGAGTGGCCCCGGGGGGCGCGGCGCGGGCCCTGTGGGGGGATCCGCGCCGCGCTCACTCGCCCGGGGCGTCCCCCGGCCGGGCTTCTCGCGCCGTGCCTCGGCCGGGGGTGGGGAGCGGTCGGCGGGGGGAGAGCCTCCCCCGGTCCTAGCCGACCGGTTCGATCTCCGCGAGGGTGTTGATACCGCCCATCTCGTACCAGCCCTCCCACATGACCGCGGCGCTGTTGGGCGTGCCCTCGGCCTCGCTGGGCCAGTTGGTCCAGTGGGTGTTGTTGGCCTGCGACCACTGGCCGTTGTACCAGAGCGGGATGACCGGGAGCTCGGCCAGGAAGATCTCCTGGAGCTGCGAGGTGACCTCGGCGGCGGCCTCGACGTCACCGGCGGGGACGCGTGCGAGCTCCTCGGTGAGCTGCCACGCCTCCTCGTTCTCGTACCGGTGGAAGTTCACCGTGGTCTGCTCGTCCTGGATGGGCAGCTGGAAGAGGTAGTCGTAGTAGGTCCACGGCGAGTTGCTCAGCTGCCGGGCGTTGTTGATCACCAGGTCGTACTCGCCGGCGTTCCGGTTCTGGTCGAGCAGACCCTGGTCGGGGAACTCGGCCGTGATGTTGATGCCGACGTCCTGGGCGTGCTGCTCGATGAGGCGGGCGGCCTCCATCCAGTCGGTCCACCCGGAGGGGACCTCCAGGGTCAGGGCGATGGGCTCGCCGTCGGGCGTCTCGACGAAGCCGTCGCCGTCCTCGTCCATGTACCCGGCTTCCTCCAGGATCGCCACGGCCTCGGCCGCGTCGTGGCTGAAGCCCTCCTCGGAGACCAGTTCGTGGTCGATGTAGGCGTCCCACTCGGGCAGCAGGCCGGTGGGGTTGGCCGGCTGGACGAGGTTGGCGTACGGGCCCTCGACGATCTCGGTGATGTTGATCGAGTGGGCCAGGGCCTGGCGGAAGGCCGTGTCGTCGAGCGGCGCGCGGTTGTGGTTCGGGACGAGCCACGCCGTGTTGGCGCTCTTCATGTACGGGGGGCCCTCGTAGAAGCTGACGATGTTCTCGTTGCTGTTGAGGAGCTGGTCGATCCCCGGGAGGAAGTTGTTCGAGAGGTCGACCTCACCCTGGGTCAGCATGCCCATCGTCACGTCGTTGGAGGCGTTGACGATGTCGACGATGTAGCGCGCGTCCATGGTCATGTCGAGCGCGTCGGTGGCCCACCACTCGTCGTTGCGCTCCCAGATCATGCGGTCGTCGGTGTGCGACTCGTAGACGTAGGGGCCGGTGCCGACCGGGTTCTCGTTGGCGCTGTCGGTGATGTCGGTGGCCGACATGTCACCCCAGACGTGCGCGGGGAGGATGGGGTTGGAGTAGGCCCAGTTCATCCACTCCTGCGGGCGGCTCTCCGAGAAGGTCACGGTGACCGTGCGCTCGTCGGTGGCCTCGACGTTCTCGATGTAGTCCCAGACGTTGCCGTAGGGGACTCCGTCGGTCTGGCCGAGCTCCAGCGTGGTGACCACGTCCTGGGCGACCAGCGGCTCACCGTCGTTCCACGTGACGCCCTCGCGCAGGGTGATCTCGTGGACGGTGTCGGAGACCCACTCGTCGCTCTCGGCGAGCCAGTGCACGTACTCGCCCGTCTCCGGGTCGTAGTGGAAGAGCGACTCGTAGACCAGGCCGATCGTGCCGACCGCGAATCCGCCCCTCATCATGGGGTTCCAGCTGGTCGGCGCGGACCAGGCCGTACCCGTGGTGTACAGGGTCTCACCCCGGGGGTAACCCGAACCAGGGCCGCCGTCCCCGCCGTCGGCACCCGCGCAGGCGGTGGCCGCGAGGGCCAGCGCCGCGAGTGCCGCCGGAAGCCTCAGCATTCTCATCTCGACTCCTCCTTCCACCCGGCCGGTCCGTGGGGGGCCCTCCGAGAGGCGGAAGGTTGGGAGCGCTCCCAGTAGTGAGCGCACAAGACCGTTGCTGAACCGGGTAAGTGACGTTAACAACAACACGCCAGCAGGAAGACAGTCAATCCCCAACACTTCGCTGTTATTCGCTTGTAACAGCACAGATGCGGGTATGTCAGTAAGTTCGGTCGCGCTGAACCGGTTCCGTACGGGCGTTTCCGCCCTGTTCGGACCCGGCGGACCGCCGCACTACGACCGTGCGGCTCCCGGCCGCGTGTGACGATGGGGTATCACTTCGGTGTCCTGTCCCACGCCCCCTGCGGCCCGGTGCTCCCACGCGGGTGCAACTCGCCCCGGGCGCCCTCCTCGTCACCGACCGTCCCGCCCTCGATCGCCCTGCCCAGCATCAGCGCGGCCTGGCGGCCGTAGGACGCGACGTCGCGCGTGAGAGCGGTCAGCGAGGGGCGGACCAGGCGGCACAGCACCGAGTCGTCCCAGGCCACGATGGACAGCTGTGAGGGCACGTCCACACCCATCTCCTGGGCCACGCCCAGTCCGGCCAGGGCCATGAGGTCGTTGTCGTAGACCAGGGCGGTCGGCCGTTCGGTGGCGGCCAGGAGCCTGCGTGTGACGCGGGTGCCCATCTCACCGGTGTAGTCGGCGTGCACCGAGCGCGCCTCGCCCAGTCCGGCCTGTTCCGCGGCGCCCAGGAACGCCCTCGCGCGGGCCCGGGTGTGCAGGAACTTCTCCGGCCCCGCCACCTGCACGATGTGCCGGTGGCCGAGCGCGGCCAGGTAGTGGACGACCTCGCGCATGGGGGTGGCCTCGTCGCTGTACAGGCACGGCAGGGAGCCCACGCCCTCGGGCCCGCCGAGGACCACGGCGGGCAGCCGGAGTTCCTCGACCACCCGGACGCGCGGGTCGTCCACGCGCAGGTCGACCATGATGACGCCGTCGACACGGCGTTCGGTCGACCAGCGCCGGTAGGCCGCGATCTCGGCGCCCATGTCCTCGGTGACCTGTAACAGCAGGTCCATCCCCGAGGAGGCGAGTTCGGCCTCGATACCGGAGACCAGCTGCATGAAGAAGGGTTCCAGGCCGAGCGAGTGGGCGGGACGGTCGACCACCAGGCCGATCGCGCCGATCCGGCCGCCGGGCGCGAGCGCCCGCGCCGGGCTGCTGGGCGCCCACCCCAGGTCACGGGCGATCGCCAGGATGCGTCCCCGGGTCTCCTCCGAGACCCCGGGGCGGCCGTTGAGCGCGTAGGACACGGCTCCCTTGGACACCCCCGCGGCCCTGGCGATGTCCATGATCGTCGGACGCCGCATCAAGCCCCCCATTCGTCCCCCTGATCACGCGATGCTGAACCGGTTAAGCAGACGGTTGGGGATTGTACTGCATGCCCTCAGAGTTAATCCGACAAAGGGGACTTAAGGCCCTTGAAGATCACAAACCACCCTGGCATCCGGGGCACCAGTAGAGAGTGCGTCCGGCCAGTTCCGACGAGGCGACCGGAGAGGAGCACACGCGGCAGGGGTCACCGGTCCGGTAGCACACGTAGAGGGTGTCGGGCCGGGGCACGGGACGCGCGTCGGGGTCGGGACGGTGTTCGGGGAGGGTCGTGATGATGTAGCCGTCGCGGACACCGTCGCGGAGCAGCCCCGAGAGGTCGTCCCACAGCCGCGCCCACTGGTCGGGGGTGAGGTCGCGGCCCGGGGTCATGGGGTCCAGGCCCGCCCGGAACAGCGACTCCGCGCGGTAGATGTTGCCGATGCCCGCGACGACGTCCTGGCGCATGAGCAGCGCGGCGACACTGGTCCGGGAGCGGCTGATCACGCGCCATGCCCGTTCCGGGTCGGCGTCGTCGCGCAGGGGGTCGGGTCCCAGCCTCTCCTGGACGGCCCGCTTCTCGTCCTCGGTGATGACCTCGCAGGCCGAGGGGCCGCGCAGGTCGGCCCAGCCTGAGGAGTTGACCAGGCGTGCGCGCACCGCGCCGACCGGCTCGGGTGGAAGGACGAAGCCCTCGTCGTCGCGGACCAGGTCCAGGCGGGCCCCGCCCTCGGCCCGCGGGGCGCCCAGGTGGCGTTCACCGTCGGCGTCACCGAAGGACCAGGCGCCGTACAGCCCCAGGTGGACCCGCAGCCACTCCCCCGAGTCGAACCCGAGGAAGAGGTGCTTGCCGTGCGCCTCGCTCTCGGTGAGGACCCGGCCGTCGACGCGCGCGGCACCGTCGGCGAAGCGTCCCTGCGGGCTGCTCGCACGCACCGTGCCGCCGCCGAAGGTCTTGTCGAAGTGCGCCGCAAGCCGGTGCAGCGTGTGGCCCTCAGGCACCCGTGTTCCCCTCTCCCGTCCGCACGGCCCGGGAACCACCGCGTTCCGGACATCCGGGACCCAGGGTAGTGCGCGCCCGGCCAGCTCTGTCCGCCGCGATCTTGTACTCATGGCGAGGCTCGACGGTCGAGGCAGGCCACAGGCACAAGATCAGCTCAGGTCAGAGTGTTCCAGTCACACCGGCAACGTATTCGGTCGACCCACTGGCCCCCGTCAGGGCCCGTCAGTGGGCGACGAGGATCTCCTGGACGAGGGCGCGCGTGTCGGCCAGGCAGCGCCATGCGGGCACCACGACCACGGGGTCGCCGGTGGCCCGGTTGAGCGACTCGCCGCGGGCGAGCAGGCGGCGCAGCGACCGGCCGTCGGGTTCACGGTCGAGCAGGAGCAGCAGGCGGCGGGAACCGAAGCGGACCACCATGTCGGCGGTCCAGCCCTCCACCGTCTGCTGGAGGGCCACCCCCGTGCCCACCCGGCGCAGCTCCTCCACCAGCGCGGAGGCGGCCGGATCGGTCCGCGCCGGAGGGGTGCCGGAAAGCTGCGCCTCCAGGTCGCCCAACGGGCCGTCGTCCTCCGACCAGTACTTCCGGTCACCCACCACCACGAGCCGCTGGCGGGGACGGGTCAGCACCGACGACCACAGGTGTCCCATCCGGCGGATCCGCCGTTCGGCGATGGCGGGGGCTCCGGCGGTGAGCATCGGTGAGAGCACGGTGACGTCCGCCGCGTCGTGGTCGTCCGCCAGCAGGTCGGGGCCGCCCACCCGCACCTCGTGGCGCAGGACGCGTGTACCCAGCAGGCGGCGTACCAGGGCCACCTGGGGCTGGGTCGGCGCGACCACCGCGACCACGCGGTCCGCGGGGAGCCGCTCGTCGATCTCGTCCACCACCACCGCCACGCGGTAGGCCTCGTCCCGGTTGACGTAGGAGGCCCCCGGCGCCGCCTCGCAGACGCCGGTGACGTCGCGCCAGGCGAACTCCGGGCCTCCGGTGGGATCGGGGTTCGTGCACACCGTGAGCCTGTCCCCGTAGCAGTGCCGCGACGCGGCCCCGGCTAGTCGCGGCGGCGCCCCCTCGTGCTCGTCCAGCCAGAGCATGGGCGGCGCCGCCCGGTGCAGGGCGCGCAGGGCCGAACCGGAGCCGTGGCGCAGGCCCCGGTCGTCCAACTGGTCGGCGGCCAACCCCGCCGCGGCCAGCGCGCGGCGCTCCTCGTCCGGTTCCAGCACGCTCACCGGACCCGGGTGCGCGGGGTCGCCGAACACCACGGCGCGGTTGGCACGGTAGAGCACGGGCAGCAGCTCGGCCAGCCGTGTGCGTTCCGCCCCGACCACGACCACCAGGTCGAACAGGCCCGCACGCGGCGGCAGGACCCGGACCTGGTCGGTGCGGCACGTCCAGGTGGGCAGGGTGTCGAGCAGGTTGTCCATACCGGGCCAGCCGCGACCGTGGTACCAGTTGAGGGTCTCCAGACGGTTCTCGATGGCGGCGCGGCCCCGCCACAGCCGGGGTTCGCTGACCGCGCGCAGACAGGCGGCGCTGGACCTGCGATGCCGGGCGAGGGCGTCGGCCAGTTCGGCGGTCAGTTCGCCCAGCGGCGCGCAGCGGGTGCGCCGGTCCACGGCCGCCCGCCACTCGCTCTCCAGGCGGGCGACCGCGTACAGGCGCGCGAGGCCCTCGGGGTCGGTGGCCGCACCCAGTTCACGGCGGACGGCGCCGCGGTGCGCCATCGCCGTGACGCCGCCCGCCCTGGCGCGTTCGATCCGCTGCGACCAGTACTCGGGGCCGCCCCGCTCCGGAGTGAAGAGGGCGTCGGGGTCCCAGCCCTGCGCGATGACGCGGTCGCGCTCCTCGGCCAGGCGGGCGAGCGTGTGCCCGTCGGAGGCCATGGTGTCCATGGCCAGCCACGCGTCGCGGACCCCCGCCCAGTCCTCGGCCAGGTTCGCCCGCTGGGCGGTGGGATCGTCCCCGTCCGGTTCGGTGGCGGGCAGGCTGCGGGAGTGCTCGGTGAGGAGCCGGGTGAGCATGAGGACCTCGGCGGCGCGGTGTTCGCGTCCGCCCACGCGCACGACCGGGTGCGCCGGGGAGGTGTCCGCCCGGACAGCGGTCGCGGTGACGTCGGCCTCGCCGTGTCCGCAGACCAGGACGCGCTGGCCCTTGCTGACGGCGGTGCGGACGAGGGCGTCGACCAGGTCGTGCACACCGCTCCCGGGAGGGGCGGCGGCCACGGTGAGCTGTTCGCGCATGGCGGCGCACAGGACGGCGTACTGGGACTGGTTGAGGGCGGTCGCGGAGATCGGGACGGGAGGCCCCTCGATGTCCTCGGGGGGACCGGTGCGCGCGGCGCGCCGGGTGCTGGCCCGTCCGCCGCGGAAGAGCCGTCCGGGCGCGGCGGGAGCGGTGGCACCGGCACGTCGGCCCGCGGCGGCCTGCCCGAGCAGGGACTCCAGCGCGGTCCCGCTGACGTCGTCGGGGTTGAGGCCGTCGCGGTCGGAGGTGTCGAGGTCGGCCAGGACGCCCTCGACACCGAGGGGTTCGTCCTCGTCGGCCTCGTCCTGACCGCCGGGACCGGCGCGGAAGAGCACGGCGACGTTGTGGGCGCCGTCGGCACCGGCCCGGAGGGAGTCCCGGACGCCGAGGGGAGCGATGTCGTCCGCCCTCTCGATCCCCATACGGGCGAGGAGGGTACGCACCCTGGTGGCGAGGTCGGTGACGGCGGCGGGGCGCCGTACGGGGTCGGGCGCCTCGGAGCGCAGCCGGGTTCGGAGTTCGAACAGGTCCTCGGGGTCGGTGACGCCGAGGCGCCTCAGGAGGGCGGGGTTGACGTCGGGCGGGCCGACCGCGCGGACCAGCGTGTCCCCGGGCGCGGTACGGGGGCCTCCGGTCTCGTCCACGGCCCGCACGTCGACGGTGAGCAGCGGCAGGGCGACGCGGTCGGCGCCCCGGCCCAGGACCACGAGCGGATAGCCGTAGCGCGGTGTCTGTCCCCGCTTCTGGGCCACGCGCAGCACCCGTGCGGTCTCGGCGTGCAGCGGGAGGGTCTCCCCGAAACCGCTGAACAGGACCTCGGGTCCCGGCGGCAGGCACGCGCAGAGGTCGGATCCGAGGTCGTCGGCCAGGATCGTGTGGGTGTGCACGGCCTCGCGCCGCAGACAGGCGCGCAGGTAGGACAGGAGGGAGCGCACCTCGGAGCGGTCGACCGGCGGCTTCCAGCGCAGCGAGGCGGCGCCGACCCCCGACCGGCCGACCGGGCCGGGTGCCGCGGGAGGGTCCCCGGAGATCCCCGGTGCCAGCCCCGGCACGCCCCTGTACCCGGCCTCGTGCTCGTCGTCCCGCAGTGACCTCAACGTCGCCCCCACCCCGAATACGTCATCGGCTGATCACCCTCTGACAGCAAGCCATTGTGGTGGATGGGTGGGCTCCGGACCCTCCGAACGCCGGAAACCGCCGTGACTTTCACCCCGGGTGATCCCGGGAGGCCCCGTGGACGCGCAGGGCGATCCAGAGTTCGGCCCGGTAGTCGGGGTCGTCCAGGTCGCCGGGGAGCAGGTCGCGGATGCGCCGCATACGGTAGCGGAGGGTGTGCCGGTGGATCCCGAGGGTCTCCGAAGCCGCGTCCCACCGGCCCGAGGCCGCGAGGTAGGCGCGCAGCGAGGCGAGCAGTTCGGCCGAGGTCCGCTGCTCCAGGAGGGGAGCGAGCAGGTCCCCGGCCATGCGGGCACCGGCGGGTGTGTCCGCCAGTCCGAGCAGGCCGCCGGGCAGGTCACCGACCCGGAGGACCTCCTCCCCCGCACCGCGCGCGGCGGCCAGCGCGCGTTCGGCCTGGGAGAGGGCGGCGGCCAGTTCCGCGTAGGAGGACGGGTCGCTCACCCCGACCGGACCCTCCAGGACCTCACCGATCACCGCGGTGCCCGTGTTCGCCGGGGCGAGCAACAGGGCCCGGCCGTCGTGCTCGGTGGCCAGGACGCCCTCGGGCGGGTGCGCGGGCCCGGTCGCGTCCGCGGTCGCCACCACGACCGGTTCGGGCGGAAGGACCTCCCGCAGGCGCGCCGCTCCCGGATGGAGCGGGTCCAGGGCCCCGGTGAGCAGGGCCGACAGCACCCCCTCGCGCACATGCGCGGTGGCGTTGTGCGCGCTGCGCTCCAGTTCGAGGGAGAGCAGCGACACGGCCGCGTTGACCAGCGTGCGCTCGTCGGATCCGAGCCGCCCGCCGGTGCCCACGGCGAGGAATCCGCGGATGCGGCGGCCGGTGGCCAGGGGCTGGACGGAGACGTGTTCGCCGCCCGAGGTCAGGGAGACGCTGGCGCGCAGCCCCGCGTCGCGCAGCCTGTCCAGCTCCGCGGCCAGTCCGGCGGCGCGCCCGGCGGCCCGTGCGGGGGCCGCGTGCCGGACGTCCCCGTCGGCGGTCAGCAGGAGCACCCAGGCGTCGAGGTCGCGGGCCAGCCGGTCCGTGACGGCCGCCGCGCCGGTGAGCGCGGCGCGGGTGAGGTCGCGCTGGGCGGCGAAGGCCCGGCTCAGACCCTCGTACTCCTCCTTCGCCAGGAGTCGGGACACCTCCTTGCCGATCGCGATGAAGGGGGTCTCCCGGCTCACCTCCAGCAGGGTGAGGCCGAACTCCTCGGCGGCCTCGTGGAGCCGCTCGGGGGTCCGCTCCAGGACCACGCCGACCGCGAAGCCCAGCGCGGTGACGCGGCGCTCGGCCAGGCGGCGTGTGTAGTCGCGCAGGTCGGGCACACCGGTGGCCCAGCGCACGCCGGTGGTGAGGAGGAGCTCGCCGCCCGCCAGGTAGGGGGTGGGGTCCTCCAGCTCGCTGACCGCGACCCACTCCACCTGCCGGTCCAGGTTCTCCTGGCCGGTGAGCAGGTTCAGGCGCAGGCGCGGTGTGCGCATCAGGGCACCCAGGGTCGGTGGCATCCGTCTCTCCCTCCTCCGGGTGTGCTCCGTGTGAACCCTGACGCGTTGGCACAAGGCTCAGCCCCGATTATCCACCGTGTCCATGTGTGAGGTGCTCGGCGCGTCCTAGTGTCATGCCAGGCCGGGGAGCCCACCCCCGGCCTTCCTCCCCGTCGAGCGCAGAAGGAGGCAGCCGTATGGCAGCGACCGAGGTCGTCCAGTCCCGTCGGGTCGTCACCGAGATCCCCGGCCCCAAGTCCCGCGCGATCCAGGAGCGCCGCCGTTCGGCCGTCGCCCAGGGCGTGGGCAGTGTCCTGCCCGTCTACGTCGAGCGCGCCGGTGGCGGCATCGTCGAGGACGTCGACGGCAACGCGCTGATCGACTTCGGTTCCGGCATCGCCGTGACCAACGTCGGCAACGCCGACCCGCGTGTGGTGGAGAGCGCCGCCGAGCAGCTCGGCCGCTTCACGCACACCTGCTTCATGGTGAACCCGTACGAGGCGTACGTGGACGTGTGCGAGGCGCTGAACCGTGTCACGCCGGGCGACCACGAGAAGCGGTCGATCCTGCTCAACTCGGGCGCCGAGGCGGTCGAGAACGCGGTGAAGATCGCCCGCAGCGCGACCGGCCGCCAGGCGGTGGTGGTGTTCGACCACGCCTACCACGGCCGCACCAACCTCACCATGGGGCTGACCGCGAAGAACATGCCCTACAAGCAGGGCTTCGGTCCGTTCGCCGGTGAGATCCACCGGATGCCGATGGCCTACCCGTACCGCTGGCCCACGGGCCCGGAGAACTGCGGCCCCGAGGCCGCGGCCATGGTGATCGAGCAGATCACCAAGCAGATCGGCGCCCAGAACGTGGCGGCCGTGGTGATCGAGCCGATCCAGGGCGAGGGCGGCTTCATCGAGCCCGCTCCCGGCTTCCTGCCCGCGGTGGTCGAGTTCTGCCGCGCCAACGGCATCGTGTTCGTCGCCGACGAGGTGCAGACCGGTTTCGCCCGTACCGGCCACATGTTCGCCAGTGAGCACGAGGGCGTGGTCCCGGACCTGATCACGACCGCCAAGGGCATCGCGGGCGGCCTGCCGCTGGCCGCCGTGA
>NZ_ANAX01000223.1:37993-68127 GCF_000341065.1 Nocardiopsis halotolerans DSM 44410
ATGGACGCCGTGCACGGCGGTGGCCTGGGCGGCACCTACGGCGGCAACCCGGCCGCGTGCGCCGCGGCGCTGGCCGCCCTGTCGGCGATCGAGTCCGACGGCCTGGTGGAGCGCGCCCGCGCGATCGGCGAGCTGATGGTGGGCCGCCTGCGCGACCTGGCCGCCAAGCACGAGGTCATCGGTGACGTGCGCGGACGCGGCGCGATGATCGCGATCGAGCTGGTCCGGGACGCCGACCGCACGCCCGCCCCCGAGGCGCTGGCCAAGGTGCTGTCCTACTGCCACTCCCGCGGCCTGGTCCTGCTGAG
Organism: Nocardiopsis halotolerans DSM 44410; assembly: GCF_000341065.1. Lineage (GTDB taxonomy): Bacteria > Actinomycetota > Actinomycetes > Streptosporangiales > Streptosporangiaceae > Nocardiopsis > Nocardiopsis halotolerans. Next base: position 38,302 of record NZ_ANAX01000223.1, read on the forward strand.
CGCGGGCACCTACGGCAACGTGATCCGCATGCTGCCGCCGCTGGTGATCAGCGACGAGCTGCTGCACGAGGGCCTGGACATCCTGGAGGAGGCCTTCGCCCAGCTGTGAGGGTTTCGCACGGGCGGGGAGCCTCACCCCGCCCGTGCCCTAACGGGTGCCCCAGGCGTAGGTCTGCTTGCGCAGCTTGAGGTAGAGGAAGGTCTCGGTGGAGGCCACCGTGTCGACGGCGCGGATGGTCGCCAGGATGTCCAGCAGCCTGGGATCGTCCTCGGCGACCACCTCGACCAGCAGGTCGAAGGAACCCGCCGTGATCACCACGTAGTCCACGCCCTCGATCTCGGCGATGGCGTCGGCGGCGGTGTTGAGGTCACCGGTGGTGCGCACACCGATCATGGCCTGGCGGTTGAAACCGAGCATCAGGGGGTCGGTGACACCCACCACCTGGACCACCCCGGCCTCCAGGAGCCGCTGGACTCGCTGGCGTACCGCCGCCTCGGACAGGCCGACGGCCTTGCCGATGGCGGCGTAGGACCTACGGCCGTCCTCCTGGAGCACCTCGATGATGTGCTTGGCGGTGTCGTCGAGGACGACGCCGTTCGCGCGGCGCGTGTGGTGGGGATCCGACTGCTCGGTCACGAGACCCTCGGCTTTCAGTGAGTGGAACCCGTTTTCCTCTGGTGCGCTGACCAGCGGATTTGCTTGTTTCGCGCGCACCGAACAACGGATTCCAAGGTACTGCACCCACGTCGACACGCACGCACCGGTCGGGGGTTCGCGCTCCCGCGGCGGCCGGGCCGACGGGTGCCGGTTCAGCGGTCGTCGCGCACCGAGTCCAGTGACAGCAGCGCCACGTGCAGGGACAGGCAGGTCTCCACCGAGTCCAGGTCCGCGTCCAGGACGTGGGAGATCCGCCGCAACCGGTCGTAGAACGCCGGGCGGGACAGGTGCGCTCGTCCGGCCGCCAGCGCCTTGTTGCGGCCCGCGCCCAGATAGTGGCGGAGCATGTCGGTCAGGTCGCCGCCGTGCCGCGCGTCGTGGTCCAACAGCGGCCCCAGCTCGCGTTCGACGTAGGTCTGCAACCGCTCGTCGTCACGGAACAGGTGGAGCAGGCCGCGCAGGTGGAGGTCGGGCAGCCGGTAGAAGGGGCGCTGATCGCTCTGCCGAACGGCGACGTCGCCGACCTGCCGCGCCTCCAGGAAGGAACGGCGCACCTCCCGAACACCGTCCGCGGAGGAACCCACCGCCAGGACCGCGGCGTTGCCCACCGTGCCCCGGATCCGCTCGGCGAGCATGTGCAGGACCGGGTCCAGGCGCTGACGGCCGGGCAGCGCGAGCAGGATGCCCACGCGCAGGTCGTCGAGCGAACCCACCAGGGCGGGGAGGCGCAGTTCCCGGCAGGCGCGCGCGGCGCCCTCGGCGGTGTCGGACAGGCGCGCCTGGGCGGCCAGCCCGGTTCCGCTCTCGCGCAGGCGCAGCACCAGCCCCACCAGCACGCGGCCGTTGAGCGGCACGCCCACGGCGCGGGCACGGACCAGGGCCTCCTCCGGGTCGGAGTAGGCCCGGTCGATGATGCCCGCGATGATCGTGCGGTGCGTCTGCCGCTCCAGGCTCTCCTGGTGGCGTTCGAGCAGCCTGCCCAGCGCCAGGGTGGTCGCGGCGCGCTCGATGAGCATGCTCTGGCGCGGGGTCGGGTTGGCGCCCACGACCAGGATCAGCCGCCCCCAGTCCTGACCGCGCGCCCCGACCATGGTGACCAGCCAGCCCGTGGCGGGCGTGTGGACGGTGCGCGAGCCCGATCGCGCCGCTCGCGACCGGCTCTCCCAGGAGGTGAGCAGGGTGCCGGGGTCCTCGCCGTTGAGGTCGCAGGCCAGCACCTGGTGGGTGAGGTTCTCCAGGACCACGGGGCAGCCGGAGAGCTGGGCCACCTCGTGCAGGATGCGCCCGGTGTCGGCGCCCTCCACCGACAACTGGGTGAACACCGAGTGCAGCTTCTCCGACTCGCGCAGCTCCTCCAACTGCTCGTTGACCACACGGATGTGGACGGCCTCGGTGATCTCCACGAAGCGGGCCTCGCGGTCGAGCAGGACGACCGGCACGCCCGCGTCGCGCGCGGCGCGGAGGAAGGCGGGCGGGAGTTCGGCGTGGTACTTGCGGCCGAGTTCGACCGCGATGCCGCTGACCCCCGCGGCGGCGAGGTCGTCGATGTAGCGGCGCAGCGCGTCGGGGTCGTCGGGCATGGCGATGCCGGTACTGAGCACCAGTTCGCCGCCGCGGAGCAGGTGGGCGAGGTCGGTGACCTCGGCGATGTGGACCCAGCGCACGGCCACGTCCAGGCGGTCGGAGCCCACCACGACCCGGGGACGGGCGCGTTGGAGGGCGGGCAGGCGGAGGACCTCGGCGAGGGTGGGAAGCACGCTCCCCATCCTAGGAGGCGCGTGAAGGACACAGTGTCAGCTACAGGGCGCTCCCCTTTACGGTCCGTACCCCGCCACACGGCCGTGACCTGAGCAGAGGACACGCGCCCCGCGTTCTTACACGTCGTAACTTCGGCCACCATGTTGTCAACATGCTGGTTCTGGTCAAGCCCCCGGAGCCGGGCGAGACTGGGGGCATGTCGGAACTTCTCTCGCGCCACCGCGCGGTCATGCCCTCCTGGCTGCCCCTGTACTACGAGTCCCCGCTGGAGATCACCAGCGGCAAGGGCGCCCGTGTCACGGACGCCGACGGCAACACCTACCTGGACTTCTTCACCGGCATCGTGACCAACATGCTCGGCTACGACGTGGCCGAGGTGCGCGAGGCCGTGGAGCGTCAGATCGCCAGGGGTGTCGTGCACACCTCCACCCTGTACCTCATCCGCAACCAGGTCGAGTTGGCGGAGAAGATCGCCCGCCTGTCGGGGATCCCGGACGCGAAGGTGTTCTTCACCAACTCCGGAACCGAGGCCAACGAGACCGCCCTGCTGCTGGCCACGTACGCGCGCGGCAGCGACGAGGTCCTGGCGATGCGCGGCAGCTACCACGGGCGCTCGTTCGGCACGGTGGCCGTGACCGGGAACAGGGCGTGGAAGAACTCCTCCCTGTCACCGCTGAACGTGCACTACCTGCACGGCACCGACCACGCCGCCCCGGCCTTCCGGGGGATGTCCGACCAGGAGTACGTCGAGGCGTGCGTCGCCGACCTGCGCGACGTGCTGGACACCACCGCCCCCAACGTCGCGTGCCTGATCGCCGAGCCCGTCCAGGGCGTGGGCGGGTTCGCGATGCCGCCGGACGGGCTGTACGCCGCCTACAAGGAGGTTCTGGACGAGCACGGCATCCTGTTCGTGTCCGACGAGGTGCAGACCGGGTGGGGCCGTACGGGCACGAGCTTCTTCGGTATCGGCAACCACGGGGTGATCCCGGACGCCATGACCTTCGCCAAGGGGCTGGGCAACGGCTTCGCCGTGGGCGGCGTCGTGGCCCGCGGCGACCTCATGGACCGCCTGGGCGCGCTGGGCGTGGCCACGTTCGGCGGCAACCCGGTGTCGATGGCCGCGGCCGGGGCGACCCTGGACTACGTGCTGGAGCACGACCTCCAGGGCAACGCGCGGCGGCAGGGCGCGCTGGTCCTGGAGGGCCTCAAGGCGCTGACCTCACTGCCGAGCGTGAAGGACGTGCGCGGCAGGGGTCTGATGTTCGCCGTGGAGATGGTGGACCCCGCCACCGGCGCGCCGTCCCCCTCCCTGGCCGGGAAGGTGCTGGAGGCCACGCGCGAGCGCGGGCTGCTGGTGGGCAAGGGCGGTGTGCACGGCAACGTGCTGAGGATGGCGCCGCCGTTGACGCTGTCGCGGGAGGAGGCCGCGGAGGGCCGTGACGCGCTGCTGGACGCGGTACGCGTGGTGGACTCCGAGGCCTGAGGGCACCCCCGCCGCCGATGTCCGAGGACGCCCCGCCCCCGCGGGCATCCGACGTTCGACCGGTCGGTGCCCGCGGCCCGGCAGGCGGACGGGGGCGGCACCGTGTCGGCGGATTCCGAGACCTCCCCGTACCAAGCAAACCCCGTCGGGGCCCGACACACCAGCCCCGACCGGGGCCTGTGGACAAGGAAGAGAACGGTATGAGCAAGCACGTCACCCACTGGATCGGCGGGGCCTCCCACGAGGGACCGGCCCAGCGCCGGGGGGACATCCACAACCCGGCGTCCGGCCAGGTCACCGGCACGGTCGACTTCGCGGGAACGCAGGAGGTCGACGCGGCGGTGAGAGCCGCGCGGGAGGCCTTCCCGGGATGGCGCGACACCTCGCTGTCCAGGCGGACGCAGATCCTGTTCCGCTTCCGCGAACTGCTCAACGGCAACAAGGAGCGGCTCGCGGAGCTGATCAGCGCCGAGCACGGCAAGGTGTTCTCCGACGCCCTGGGCGAGGTGTCCCGCGGCCTGGAGGTCGTCGACTTCGCCTGCGGCGCCCCCCACCTGCTCAAGGGCGGCTACTCCGAGAACGTGTCCACGGGCGTGGACGCCTACTCGATCCTCCAGCCGCTCGGCGTGGTCACCGGTGTCACGCCGTTCAACTTCCCCGCGATGGTGCCGATGTGGATGTTCCCCGTGGCCATCGCCTGCGGCAACACGTTCGTGCTCAAGCCCAGTGAGAAGGACCCCTCCGCGTCGGTGCTGATGGGCGAACTGTGGGCCGAGGCGGGACTGCCCGACGGCGTGTTCAACGTGGTGCACGGCGACAGGGTGGCGGTGGACGCCCTCCTGGAGCACCCGGACGTGGCGGCGGTCAGCTTCGTGGGTTCCACCCCGATCGCGCGCCACGTCTACCGGACCGCCGCCGAGCACGGCAAGCGCGTGCAGGCCCTGGGCGGGGCCAAGAACCACATGGTGGTGCTGCCCGACGCCGATCTGGACCTGGCCGCGGACGCGGCCGTCTCGGCCGGGTTCGGATCGGCGGGTGAACGGTGCATGGCCATCTCGGCGGTGGCCGTGGTGGAGTCGGTGGCCGACGAGCTGGTGGAGCGGATCCGCGAGCGGGTGGCGCGCCTGCGCGTGGGGCCCGGTGACGACGACCGCAGCGAGATGGGCCCGCTGGTCACCCGTGAGCACCGTGACAAGGTGGCCTCCTACCTGGAGTCGGGCGTGCGCGAGGGCGCGACCCTGGCCATCGACGGTCGCGTGCACCCGGTCTCGGGCGGGAGCCCGGACGGGTTCTGGCTGGGCCCGTCGCTGCTGGACCACGTCGGCCCGGAGATGTCCTGCTACAGGGACGAGATCTTCGGTCCCGTGCTGAGCGTGGTGCGCGTGGGCGACTACGACGAGGCGGTGAAGCTGGTCAACGGCAACCCCTACGGCAACGGCACGGCGATCTTCACCAACGACGGAGGCGCCGGCCGGCGGTTCCAGAACGAGGTCGAGGTCGGCATGGTGGGCATCAACATCCCCATCCCGGTGCCGATGGCCTACTACTCCTTCGGTGGCTGGAAGCAGTCCCTGTTCGGCGACTCCCACGCGCACGGCACGGAAGGCGTCCACTTCTACACCCGCACGAAGGCGGTCACGGCCCGGTGGACCGACCCGGGCCAGCGGCCCGAGGGAGGCGTCAACCTGGGCTTCCCCACCAACGCCTGACGCTGGGTCCACGAAAATACCGGACGGATCTGCCTCACTGTCGGTCGACGGCGGACGACACGGAGTATCGTTGTCACCAGGCACCCCTCACGGGGCGTGGTCGGCGACGCCGACCGACGTAGGAGCCATCCGGGAAGGGCGCGCTCATTTCCCCTCCTCCCCGATGGAAGCGGGCGCGTCAACGGAAGCGCTCCGGGTCCGCCTCTCCCCCTGGACCCGGAGCGCGACCGTCTCCCGCTCCTACCGAGCCGCGAACAGCCTCTCGTCGGCGGAAACCCGGGGTTCCGCGCCGATGAGACCCGCGCACTCCTCACAACCGAACACATGACTCCCGTCGGGCAGCTCACCGAGCACCCGGCGGGGCCGGGGCCACTTGGTGTGGCAGACGACGCAGGCATCCCCCATGCACTGCGCCCAGCTCAGCGAGCCCGGATCGTAGAGGTAGGTGTCGATCGCAGGCAGTGTGTCTGGTTCGCACATCATGCTCGTTCCGCGCAATGTCCTTGCTCCCCCCGTGGTTTTAGGACAGTCTGGCGGGCCGATAGTTACCGGCTCTTTATTCAATCAGAAGCTGTGGGCGCCTGAAAGGGTCCGGACCGATCTAGATCACATCATGCAGGTGAAGCATAACCCTAAGTGACGAACCCTGGGAAGACCCTGCCCACTGGGAGCACCTTCATCCCTTTCGCCTGGCTAGCTACTGAGCAGTAGTGATCTGGGACCTCAGTCCCCTGACCGTGCAGACACTGAGAAACGGCGCAGCGACAGGGCCGGATTGATGTCCCGCACCTCCTGAACCCGGGTAGCCGAAACCCGGGCCGACGCGACCGTGAAGGTCTGCTCCCCCAACGCCGCGAGCGGCGTTCCCATGGGGTCCACCACCATGCTGTTGCCCGCGCCGCCCGGGGCCGCCTGCCCGGAAGCCGCGACGTAGACGGTGTTCTCGATGGCGCGCGCCCTCAGCAGCGTCCGCCAGTGCTCCTCCTTCAGCGGCCCCGGAACCCACTGCGCGGCCAGCAGGACCACATGCGCCCCGGCGTCGGCGACGCGCCGCGTCACCTCGGGGAAACGCAGGTCGTAGCAGGTCTGCAAGCCGAACACCACGCCGTCCACGGTGAAGGTCTCCGGCTCCTCGATCGGACCGGGCAGCAGCACGTCCGACTCCCGGGCCCCGAACGCGTCGTACAGGTGGATCTTGCGGTAGTGCGCGACGCGCTCGCCCGCCGGCGACAGTGCCACCAGCGTGTTGGTGAAGTGGGTGGTGTCGTCTCCGGCCTCGTTGACCCCCAGCACCACGTGCACACCCTCCCTCCGGGCCGTGTCGGCCGCCGCGGAGACGAAGGGGCCGTCCAGGGGTTCGGCCGCCGCCGCGCCCCGCTGGTCGACACGCGGGGCCGTGAACATCGTGTACTCGGGGAACAGGACCACCCCGGCCCCCTCCGCCGCCGCCTGGGCGGTCAACCGCGCCACCGAGCGCTGGTTCTCCGCCTTGTCCTGACCGGGGGCGAACTGGACGACCGCGACCTGCACCATCGAACCTCTCCTCGTCGGGGTGGGGCGCTCCAGGGGCACCGTGCACCGAGTGTACGACCAGCCCCGGGGCCGGTTCCGTCCATGCGGGGCCGCATCCGCACGGGCGGGGCCGCGTCCGTCCCGATGTGACCGTAGCGGCCTCCCCGTCAGCGGGGTGTTCGCACGGTACGCGCCTCCCCTTGCCAAGTCTCTGAACGCGCGTTTAATGTATTGAACATGAGTTCAGCCAAACGGTCGGACGAATCCGCCGGGGAGTCGGACCTCACGGCACGCGCACGCATCCGCGACGCGGCCGTCACGTGCTTCGGTCAGCACGGGTTCGACGTGAGCGTTCGGGCGATCGCCGAGCAGGCCGGGGTCTCCCCCGGCCTGGTGATCCACCACTTCGGTTCCAAGGCCGGGCTCAGGCAGGCCTGTGACGACCACGTCGTCGGGATCATCAACGAGATCAAGACCGAGTCGATCACCAGCCACGACGGCCAGACCTTCCTCCACCAGTTCGCGACGATGGAGGAGTACACCCCGCTGATCGCCTACGCCTTCCGGTCGGTCCAGGCCGGGGGGCCGCTCGCGGTCTCGCTCTACGAGCGCATGGTCGCCGACGTCGAGCGCTACCTCGCCGCGGGCGAGGCCGAGGGCACGATCCGCCCGAGCCGGGATCCGGCCAAACGGGCCCGCTGGATGGCGGCCAACTCCATGGGGTCGATGCTCCTCCAGGTCACCCTCTACCAGACCGGGCCCGACATCGACTTCTCACAGCTCATGCGGACGTGGTCCGAGGAGTACATGCTCCCGGCCCTGGAGCTGTACACCGAGGGGCTTCTCACCGAGCGCACGATGCTCGACGCCTACCTCCTGTACGTCAGCGATCCCCCCGAGGAGTCCCGCTGACCGCCTCCACGGCCCGACCACGACCCCCACCCCGCACGGAGGGAAACCCGACCATGCCATCACCCGCCATCGAAGTCCGCGGCGTCGACAAGTACTTCGGCCGCTTCCAGGCCCTGGACGGGCTGGACCTGACCGTCCCCACGGGCCAGGTCGCGGGCTTCCTCGGACCGAACGGATCCGGCAAGTCCACCACCATCCGCGTCCTGCTCGGCCTGCTGCGGGCCGACGCCGGATCGGTCAGCCTGCTCGGCGGCGACCCCTGGAGGGACGCCGTCCGCCTGCACCGCCGCCTGGCCTACGTGCCCGGCGACGTCACCCTGTGGCCGGGCCTCACCGGCGGGCAGGCGATCGACCTGCTCGGGCGGCTGCGCGGCGGGCTCGACCCCGGGCGCAGGAAGGAGCTCCTCGCCCGCTTCGAGCTGGACCCGACCAAGAAGGCCCGCACCTACTCCAAGGGCAACCGGCAGAAGGTCGCCCTGATCGCCGCTCTGGCCTCCGACGCCGAACTGCTCATCCTGGACGAACCCACCTCCGGCCTGGACCCGCTCATGGAGGCCGTGTTCACCGAGTGCGTCATGGAGGCCAAGGCGCAGGGACGTACCGTGCTGCTCTCCAGCCACATCCTGTCCGAGGTCGAGAAGCTGTGTGACACCGTCACCATCATCCGCAAGGGGCGCTCGGTCGAGTCCGGGAGCCTGGACGACCTGCGCCACCTGACCCGTTCCACCGTGCGCGCCACCGTCTCGGGGGACGCCCGGGCCCTGGAGGGCGTCGACGGGGTGCACAACCTGCGGGTCGACGGTGACACCGTCACCCTCGACGTCGACAACACCCACATGGACACCGTCATGCGCACGGTCACCGGCCTGGGCCTGCGCTCCCTGGTGAGCAACCCGCCCTCGCTGGAGGAGCTGTTCATGCGCCACTACGGCGACGAACTGGCCACGCTGAACGGCGGGGGCAGGGGAGACGGGAGCACGGCGGCATGAACGCGTTCACCGGAACCGGCACCCTCGTCCGGTTCGTCCTGCGCCGCGACCGCGTCCGGCTGACGGTCTGGGTCCTGGCCCTGGTCGGCACCGTCGTCGCGACCATCCCGGCGCTCGGCGAGATGTTCACCACCCAGGCCCAGCGCCAGGCACGGGCGGCACTGATGGACACCCCGACCGGGGTCGTCTTCGGCGGCCCCGGGTACGGGCTGGACGACTACCAACTCGGCCCGATGGTCGTCAACGAGCTGACCATGAGCATGCTCATCGCCCTGGCGGTCATGAGCGTCCTGCACGTGGTCCGGCACACCCGCGCCGAGGAGGAGAGCGGCCGCGCCGAACTGCTGCGCGCCAACGTCCTCGGGGCGAGCGCACAGATGACCGCCGCACTGGTCACCGTCTCCCTCGTCAACCTCCTCGTCGGCGGGCTGACCGCCGTGGCCATGATCGGCAACGGCCTGGAGACCGCGGACTCGGTGGCCTACGGCCTGGGGCTCGCCCTGGCCGGGATCTCCTTCGGCGCCATCGCCGCCGTGTGCGCGCAGGTCGTGGAACACGGGCGCAGCGCCGCGGGACTGGCCTTCCTGGTCCTCGGCGTGCTGTTCCTGTGCCGGGTGGTCGGCGACATGGCCGAGGAGGGCGGCAACGCGCTGTCCTGGCTGTCGCCGTTCGCCTGGGCCCAGCAGACGCGTGTGTTCGCCGACCCGCGCTGGTGGCCGCTGGCGCTGTACGCGGTCCTCATCGTGGTGCTCTTCGCACTGACCTACGCCCTGGCCGGACGGCGCGACCTCGGCGCGGGACTGGTCGCCGCCCGCCCCGGTCCGGCCGGTGCGAGCGGGCTGCTCAACGGCGTGTTCGCGCTGCACCTGCACCAGCAGCGCGGGGCCGTCGTCGCCTGGACGGTCGCCACCTTCCTCTTCGCCGTCGCGTTCGGCTCACTGGTCACCGAGGTGGACGCGATGCTGGAGGAGAACCCCGACCTGCTGGCCGTCCTCGGCGGCGGAGGCGGGGCCGACGACGTCACCGGGGGCTTCCTGGGGGTCATGAGCGGCTACGTGCTGATGGCCGCCTCGGCCTACGCCGCCCTCTCGGTGCTTCGGGCACGGACCGAGGAGACCTCCGGACGCGCCGAGCTCACCCTGTCCACGGCCGTCGGCAGGGTGCGGTGGTTCGGAAGCGCCCTGCTGGTCAGCGTGCTGTCCTCGGCGCTGATCGTCGTGGCGGGCGGCGTCGGGATGGGCCTGAGCGCGTCCGCGGCCCTGGAGGACTCCTCCTGGATGTGGACGATGACCGGGGCCGCCCTCGCCCAGCTGCCGGTGGCCCTGCTGTTCGCCGCGCTGGCCGCACTGCTGACGGGGGCGGCTCCGCGCCTGGTCCCGCTGGTGTGGGCGTGGCTGGGCTACAGCATCCTGGCGTCGGTCCTCGGCCCCCTGGTCGGCCTCGACGACTGGTTGCTCCACCTGAGCGCGTTCGAGCTGCTGCCCAGGCTGCCGGGCGAGGACTTCGACGCCGTCGCGGTGGCCGTCGCGCTGGGCGTCGTGCTCGTGGCCAACGCGGTCGCCCTGGCGGGCTTCCGCCGCCGTGACCTGAGCACCGTCTGAGGCGATCGGGCCCGTTCGGGCGCGCCGTCGGGGCCGCGGGTGCCGACGGCGCGCCCGCGAGCTGGCCGCGCCGTGGTCCGGTGTCAGGGCAGGAAGGACAGCCCCCAGGCGGGAGCGAACACCACGACGAGGAAACGCGCGGTGCGGGTGACCAGGGTGATCACGCTGAACAGCACGACGTTGATCCGGACCACCCCGGCCAGCACCGACACCACCATGAACGGCGGAAGGCTCGTGAAGGAGCTCACCGCGACCAGGCCCGCGCCCCAGGCCGGACGTTCCTCGGCCCTGCGCCGCCAGCCCTCGGCGCGCGCCGCCCACCTGCCCGGTGTGGCGGCCCTGCGGCGGATCCACGGCGCGGAGAGCGTTCCGCGCCCGGCGTAGTAGTAGGGCAGTTTGCCCAGGGTCTGCCCCGCCCCGGCCGCCACCGCCATACCGACGAGGGCGCCGTCGTCCAGCACGACGACGGCGCCCAGCAGGTAGACCTCGATGTTGACGACCGGAACGACCCCGGAGACGAGGGCGACCACGAAGGCCAGTGCGGTCTCTCTCACGCCGTGTCGCCGGGGGCCGTCGCGTGGCCGGTCAGTTCTCGGCCGCCGCGAGCTGCCCGCAGGCCCCGTCGATCTCCTGGCCGCGGGTGTCGCGGATCGTGACCGACACCCCGTGGGACTCCAGCCTCCGCACGAACTCGCGCTCGTCCTCGGGGCGCGAGGCCGTCCACTTGGAACCCGGGGTGGGGTTGAGCGGGATGAGGTTGACGTGCACCAGGTGGCCCTTGAGGAGCTTGCCGAGCAGGTCGGCGCGCCAGGCCTGGTCGTTGATGTCCTTGATCAGCGCGTACTCGATGGAGACCCGGCGACCGGTGGTCCCCGCGTAGCGCCAGGCCGCGTCCAGGACCTCCCCGACCTTCCAGCGCGTGTTGATGGGCACCAGCTCGTCGCGCAGCTCGTCGTCGGGGGCGTGCAGGGAGATCGCCAGGCGGACCTGCATCCTCTCGTCGATGAGCTTGTTGATCGCGGGCACCAGGCCGACCGTGGACACGGTGACGCCGCGCTGGGAGATGCCCAGGCCGTGCGGGACGGGGTCGGTGATGCGGCGCACCGTCTGGAGCACGCGCTTGTAGTTGGCCATGGGCTCGCCCATGCCCATGAACACGATGTTGCTGATCCGGCCCGGTCCTCCCGCGACCTCGCCGCGTTCCAGGTCACGGGCGCTGGAGACCACCTGCTCGACGATCTCGCCGGTGGAGAGGTTGCGGGTCAGGCCCGCCTGGCCGGTGGCGCAGAACGGGCAGTTCATGCCGCACCCGGCCTGGGAGGAGATGCACAGGGTGACGCGGTCCGGGTAGCGCATGAGCACCGACTCGAACAGCACCCCGTCGAACGCCTTCCACAGGGTCTTGCGGGTCATCCCGTTGTCGCAGGTGATGTGGCGCACCGGGGTGAGCAGGGTGGGCAGCAGCGCCTCGCCGAGCCTCTCCCGGGAGGAGGCGGGCAGGTCGGTCATCGCCGCGGTGTCCGACTCCAGGGCGCCGAAGTAGTGCTGGGCGAGCTGCTTGGCACGGAAGGGCTTCTCGCCCAGTTCCCTGACGACCTCGGCCCGCTCCTCGGGGCTGAGGTCGGCGAGGTGCCGGGGAGGCTTGGCGCGTTTGGGCGCGACGAAGGTGAGCTCGGCGGGCATAGACAATCCGTAGGAAGTGGAAGTCGGTGGTCGTGCGCCCGGCGCGGGACGGTGGCGGCTCGTGTCGTTATACGACCTATACGCCGCCGCGGTGCAGCTCCGCCTGTCAGGGCACTACCGTCGATTCTACGCACTCCGCGGACGAACCTGACGGGTCGTCCGGCTACGACAGCAGGGGACAACAGGAGATTCAGCGGCGGGAGGGCCGGTGACAGGAATCGACGTCCTGCTCGACGAGATCAGCCCGTACCAGAGCCGTCGTGTCGTCGTCGAGTGCGACTCCCACACCACGGCCGCCTACCTTCTGGACGCGCGCGGGCGCATCCGCGTACCGGTGTGGCTGGCCAACCACGAGAGCGCGCCCCGCACGAGCGGGTCCGGCGGACCGTACGAGGGCCGGGCGCCGCTCATGCCCGAGGCCCACACCAAGCACCCGCAGGGACGGCCCCGCTTCGACCCCGACCGTCTGCGCGCCGTGTGGTTCGAGGAGGGCGACGGGGTCGCGCTCGTCGACGAGGAGGGGCTCCTGGCCGTCATCCCCGGCTGGGCCGAGGCCGACAGCGGGCTTCCCGGCTACGCGCGCGAGGCGATCGGGCGCAGCGCCTACGCCTGGGAACTGGACCCGGTGCGCGGACAGCTGTGGCCGCGCGTCGTCCACGCCGAGGCCTACTGGGACTGGCGGCGCGCCTCGGGAGCCTGGCGCAGCGTGCAGCGCACCGTGCTCAGCCACCTGAACCGGCACGTGGGCGAACCCGGCCACTACTGGGACGTGTCCGACGGCCACCCGCCGCTGCTGCGCGTCTCGGAACGGNCCGTTCACGGTGCTGTCCACGGTGGGGATGTGCGGTCAGCGGATGCCCACCCTGGACCGCTACATGGCCAACACCTCCCAGTACGCACGGGTGGAGCTGGCCCTGGCCACGACCCTGCCCGCGCACCACGCCGCCCGCGTCTTCCGGTGGATCGGCGCCTTCCCCTGGCGGGCGGTGACCTGGTTCGGCACCGGGCACACCGTCAAGTGGCTGGACAACCCCGAGGACCGGGCCATGCGCGGCGGCGCGGGCGCCGTCCTGCTGCTGGAGGACCCCTCTCCCCTGGTCACCCGCCCTGAGCACCGCCCCCCGGACACCTCCGGCCTGTCCTTCCAGGGCGATCCCGTGCGGTGGCTGTGGATCGTGCCGATCACCCGTCCCGAGCACCTGTTCGCCAAGGAGCACGACAGCGCCACCCTGGTGGAGAAGCTGGCCGCCGAGGGGCGCAGCTGGGTGCTGGGGTGACGGCCTCCCCGGGGTGAGCCCCTCACGTCACACGGCCGACGTTCCCAGCCGGACCGTCGGCCCCCGCCCGGGGCCCGTGTCCGTGGGTTCGGGGGCTCTGCCCGGCGCAGAAACCCGTTGACACCCCCGGGTCCCCGCCTGGGATCGTGCACCGTGGACGGGGAACGGAGGCACGGGGCCATGGTGCGCACGGGCGGTGGCACGGAGGCGGGGTTCACCGCACCACTGAGGCATCCGGCCTTCCGCGGACTGGCCCTGGGCCGGGCGCTGATGGCCCTCGGCAACGGCATGGCGTCGGTGGCACTGGCCTTCGCCGTGCTGGACGTGACCGGTTCCCTGACGGGCGTGGGGCTGGTGGTGGGCGCGCGTTCGGTCGCGAACGTGGCGTTGCTGCTGCTCGGCGGTGTGGTCGCGGACCGGCTGCCACGCGCGCTGGTGCTCCAGGGCGGATGTGCCCTGGCCGCGCTCTCCCAGGGAACCCTGGGGGCGACACTGCTGACGGGTACCGCGTCACTGCCGTTGATGACCCTCCTGAGCCTGGTCAACGGCGCGGCGGCGGCGGTGAACCTGCCCGCCGCCGCGGCGCTGACCCCGCAGACCGTGCCGCGGGGGTTGCTGCGTCAGGCCAACGCCGTGGTGGGCGTGGGCGTCCAGGGCGGCACGTTCCTGGGGATGTCGGCGGGCGGCCTGGTCGTGGGCCTGCTGAACGCGGGTTGGGCGATCACGGCGGACGCGGCGCTGTTCGCCTGCGCCGGTGCGGCCCTCCTGAGCGTGCGGGTGGCGCGGACGGCGAGGCCGGTGGACACGGGGAACACGAACGTACTGCGCGACCTGCGGGAGGGATGGGGCGAGTTCGTGTCGCGCCCGTGGGTCTGGATCATCGTGCTCCAGTTCATGGTCGTCAACGCGGGTTGGTCGGCGGCCACCACCGTGCTGGGGCCGGGCATCGCCGACGCGACCTTCGGCCGGACCGCGTGGGGCCTGCTCATGGCGGCCAACAGCGTCGGGCTGCTGGTCGGCGGTGTGCTGGCGGCGCGCTGGCAGCCTCGGCGGGCACTGGTCTACGGCACGGCCCTGGTGGCCGCGCAGACCCTTCCGTTCCTGGCGTTGACGGGACCGTCGCCGCTGCCGGTGCTGTTCGCCGCGATGTTCGTCTCGGGCGTGGCCGTGGAGCAGTTCACCGTCGCCTGGGAGGTCTCGGTCCAGGAGAACGTGCCGCAGGAGAAGCTGTCGCGGGTGTACTCCTACGACGCGCTGGGGTCGTTCGTGGCGATGCCGGTGGGGCAGGTCGCGATCGGTCCGGTCGCGGGTTCCCTCGGCTCCGGCCCGGCGTTGGTGCTGGTGGCGTCACTGACCCTGCTGGCCACCCTGGCCGCGGTCTCCTCGCGCAGCGTGCGTACCCTGGCCCGCGCCTAGCTGGCGATGCCCCGGCGGTCGCGGGCCTGGGCCAGCACGCGGTGGAAGCGCGCCATGTCCTCGTCGCTGAAGCGCTCCACGAAGCGGAGCAGGGTGGCGCCGGGGTCCGGACCGGTGTTGAGGACCTCGTCCATCATCCTGGCCGTGTACTCGGCGTGCGACTCGCGCGGCCAGTAGATCCAGGCGCGGCCGGTCTTCTCCCGGTCCAGCAGCCCCTTGCGGAAGAGGATGCTGGCGACCGTCATGACCGTCGTGTACGCGACGTCGCGGTCGTAGACCATGGCCTCGCGGACCTGACGCACGGACAGCGGTTCCTCGGACCGCCACAGCGCGTCCATGATGGCCGTCTCCAGTTCCCCCAGCATGGCCTCTCCCGTCTGTGATCACGAGGATCCTAGACACGAGGGGGGCTCCCGCGTGGGAGAACTCCGAAGAGCACACAGATCCGTACATCTTCGGCATCGAAGACCGGCGTTTCACCAGTGAACGCGCTTTCCGGACGAGAGAAAGAGCGTCGGCGGCCGGGCCCGGGCCCCTAGCGCCCGCTGGGAGTACCCGGCCGTCCTGCCCGGCCGCTCGCATCCCTCCGACGGAGGTTCGACCCGGCGGGTTCCCTCGTACGCACCGTGTTACACGCCACATTCCGCATGGCCGGAGGCGGCCAGTCTCTTCACATCGCGGAACCGCCAGAAAACCCGCAAAACAGGCACTGACACAACACTGGGCTTTGTTACTCACACGTAGAGGCAACGATGATGTGAAAGATTGTTACCTATCTCCTAGTTTCCACAACGCTCGGGTTCCCCTCCCGGAGGTCGGTACAAGTAGCCTGGTACCCGACGAGTGCTGGCCAGGCCAGATGCTCTCCCGTGTGCGCGGGACTGTTCCCACGTTCTTTGAGCCCGCCTTGCCAGCAGCCACCCGTCTTCCTACACATTCACAAGCGAGCTGCGGAAGTGGGCGATCTCCGCCGTGTCGTCTGAGGCGTCTCAACCCCTGACAGATTTCGGTCCCAACGAGTGGTTGGTCGAGGAGCTTTATCAGAAGTACTTGAACGACCCGAACTCCGTTGACAAGGCCTGGTGGAACTTCTTCGCGGACTACAAGCCCGCGGAGACTGCTGGTGCGAAGGGCGGGAACGGCGCGAAGGCACAGGGCGAGAAGGCCCCCGCGGCCTCCGCCCCCAAGAAGAAGCCGACCGCCCCCGCGGCCCCGGCCGGCAAGAAGGACGAGGAGGGCGGGGACGAGGCCCTCCAGGTCAAGCAGGAGCGCCTGCGCGGCGCGCCCGCGCGGACCGCGACCAACATGGAGTCGAGCCTGGGTCTGCCCACGGCGACGAGCGTGCGCGCGGTACCGGTCAAGCTGCTCTTCGACAACCGGATCGTCATCAACAACCATCTGCGACGCGCCCGTGGTGGGAAGGTCTCCTTCACCCACATCATCGGCTACGCGATGGTCAAGGCCCTCAAGGCCATGCCGGAGATGAACCACTCCTACGTGGAGGTCGACGGCAAGCCCGGTGTCGCCAAGCCCGAGCACGTGAACTTCGGTCTGGCGATCGACCTCCAGAAGCCCGACGGCTCCCGGCAGCTCGTCGTGCCCTCCATCAAGAAGTCCGACGAGATGGACTTCGCGGAGTTCTGGGGCGGCTACGAGGACCTGGTCCGCAAGGCCCGCAACAACAAGCTGGGCGTGCCGGACTTCCAGGGCACCACCATCAGCCTCACCAACCCCGGCGGCATCGGCACCGTGCACTCGGTCCCGCGCCTCATGCCGGGACAGGGCACCATCCTGGGCGTGGGCGCGATGGAGTACCCGGCCGAGTTCCAGGGCGCCTCCTCCGACACCCTGGCCGAGCTGGGCGTCAGCAAGGTCATGACGCTGACCTCCACCTACGACCACCGCATCATCCAGGGCGCGCAGTCCGGCGAGTTCCTGCGCCGGATCCACCAGCTGCTGCTGGGCGAGGACGGCTTCTACGACGAGATCTTCAACGCCCTGCGCATCCCCTACGAGCCGGTGCGCTGGGTGCAGGACATCCACGTCAACAAGGCCACCCAGCTCGACAAGACCACCCGGGTCCAGGAGCTGATCCACGCCTACCGCGTGCGCGGCCACCTGATGGCCGACACCAACCCGCTCGACCACGAGCAGCGCAAGCACCCCGACCTGGACGTGCTCGAACACGGTCTCACCCTGTGGGACCTCGACCGCGAGTTCCCGACCGGGGGCTTCGGCGGCAAGCAGGTCATGAAGCTGCGCGACGTTCTGGGCGTGCTCCGCGACACCTACTGCCGCACGGTGGGTATCGAGTACATGCACATCCAGAGCCCGGAGGAGCGGGAGTGGATCCAGGCGCACGTCGAGCGCGAGCACGAGAAGCTCGACCGTGACGAGCAGCTGCACATCCTGCACCGCCTCAACAGCGCCGAGGCCTTCGAGACCTTCCTCCAGACCAAGTACGTGGGTCAGAAGCGCTTCTCCCTGGAGGGCGGCGAGTCGCTGATCCCGCTGCTGGACGGCGTGATCTCCAGGGCCGCCAAGGCCGAGCTGGACGAGGCCGTCATCGGCATGGCCCACCGCGGCCGCCTGAACGTGCTGGCCAACATCTGCGGCAAGTCCTACGGGCAGATCTTCGGTGAGTTCGAGGGCAACCTCGACCCGCGCAGCGCGCACGGCTCGGGTGACGTCAAGTACCACCTGGGCACCGAGGGCACCTTCGAGACCCACGACGGCGAGAAGATCCGCATCTCGCTGGCCGCCAACCCGTCCCACCTGGAGACGGTCGACCCGGTGGCCGAGGGCATCGTCCGCGCCAAGCAGGACGTGCTCAACAAGGGCCCGCAGGGCTTCACGGTGCTGCCGATCCTCATCCACGGCGACGCCGCGTTCGCCGGTCAGGGCGTGGTCGCCGAGACGCTGAACCTGTCGCAGCTGCGCGGTTACCGGACCGGCGGCACGGTGCACGTCATCGTGAACAACCAGGTGGGATTCACCACCTCGCCGTCCGACAGCCGTTCCAGCGTCTACGCCACCGACGTGGCGCGGATGGTGCAGGCGCCGATCTTCCACGTCAACGGGGACGACCCCGAGGCCGTGGTCCGGGTCGCGCACCTGGCCTTCGCCTACCGTCAGGCGTTCAACAAGGACGTCGTGATCGACCTGGTCTGCTACCGGCGCCGCGGACACAACGAGGGCGACAACCCCGCGTTCACCCAGCCGCTGATGTACGACGTCATCGACGCCAAGCGCTCCACCCGCAAGCTGTTCACCGAGGCCCTCATCGGCCGCGGCGACATCACGGTGGAGGAGGCGGAGTCGGCGCTGCGCGACTACCACTCCGAACTGGAGCGGGCCTTCACCGAGACCCGCGAGGTCGAGAAGAAGCCGGTGGAACCCGGCGCCGTGGTCAAGCCCGAGGTGTTCACCGAGGGCCGCCTGGACCACTCCACGGTCGAGACCGCGATCAGCACCGAGACGGTCAAGAAGGTCATCGACACCCAGGTGTCGCTGCCCGAGGGCTTCACGCCGCACCCGCGGCTGGCGCCCCAGCTGTCCCGCCGCGCGACGATGGTCGAGTCCGACGCGATCGACTGGGCCACCGGTGAGCTCCTGGCCTTCGGGTCGCTGCTGCTGGACGACCATCCGGTCCGCCTGATCGGCCAGGACAGCCGCCGCGGCACCTTCGGCCAGCGCCACGCCACGCTGATGGACCGCGAGACCGGCGAGACCCACACGCCGCTCAAGCAGTTCGACCACGGGCTCACCCGGTTCCACGTGCACGACTCACTGCTGAGCGAGTACGCGGCGCTGGGCTTCGAGTACGGCTACTCGCTGACCCGTCCCGACGCCCTGGTGATGTGGGAGGCGCAGTTCGGCGACTTCGTCAACGGCGCCCAGACCATCATCGACGAGTACATCAGCGCGGGCGAGCAGAAGTGGGGCCAGCGCTCCAGCGTGACCCTGCTGCTGCCGCACGGGTACGAGGGCCAGGGGCCGGACCACTCCTCCGCCCGCATCGAGCGGTTCCTGCAGCAGTGCGCGCAGGAGAACATGACGGTGGCCCACCCGAGCACCCCGGCGAGCTACTTCCACCTGCTGCGCTGGCAGGCCAAGTCGCCGCTCCAGCGCCCGCTGGTGGTGTTCACGCCCAAGTCGCTGCTGCGCCTGAAGGCCGCCGCCTCGGCCGTCTCGGACTTCACCTCGGGCTCCTTCCAGCCGCTGATCACGGACGACTCGATCGCGCCGGACAAGGTGCGCCGCGTGGTGCTGTGCTCGGGCAAGATCTACTACGACCTGGACGCGGCGCGCCGCAAGAGCGGTGACAAGCACACCGCGATCATCCGGGCGGAGCGGCTCTACCCGCTGCCGATCGAGGAGATCCGCGAGCAGCTCAAGGCCTACCCGAACGCGGGCGAGGTCCTGTGGGTGCAGGAGGAACCGGCGAACATGGGTCCGTGGCCCTTCGTCGCGCTGGTCTTCTCCGAGCAGCTGGACCGCCCGTTCACCCGGGTCTCGCGCCCGGCCTCCTCCGCGCCCGCGGCCGGTTCGGCCAAGCGCCACGAGGCCGAGCAGCGCGCCCTGGTGGACACGGTCTTCCCGCCCGCGGACTAGCGGCCGGAGAAGCGGTATGTACTACACCGATCGCGGAATCGAGGAGTTGGAGAACCGCCGCGGCGACGAGGAGGTCAGCTTCGCCTGGCTCGCCGAGCAGCTGCGGGCGTTCACCGACATGAACCCCGAGTTCGAGACCCCCGTCGACCGGCTCGCCACGTGGCTGGCGCGGCTGGACGACGAGGAGGACGAGTAGGGACTCCCGAAGGGGCCCGGGTCATCGCGACCCGGGCCCCTTCGCGTGCGCGCCACCGGGTCAGGCCCCGGTGGCGCGGAACCACTCCCGGCTGGAGCGCAGGACCAGCAGCAGGAGGCACAGGAGTGCGGGGAAGAGCAGCCCCACCGCGACGTTGAGCGACCAGGCGAGGGCGTGGACCGCCAGACCGACCACGGACAGGGGGCCCTCCATGATCGTGGCGACCCCCAGGACCCCTCCGAGCGCCACCGCGCCCGCCTCGACGCCCACGGCGACGAGGGCCCACCTGCGGCCGGTACGCCCTCCCCTGCCGAGGCGGACCGCTCCGAGCAGGCAGAAGAGGGCCCTGAAGCCGTGCAGCACGGGCATGACCCAGAGTTCGGGCACGGTGAAGTCCCGGACGGCGAGCCACTCGTCGAAGTTCGGCGGGGTGAACACGTACAGGCTCAGCAACAGGAACGCGTAGAGACCGACGGCCAGTGCGGAGACGGTGCCCCAGAGGCTGAACAGGACGCGCAGGAAGCGCAGGGCACGCGGCATGCGCGGGGGTCCGGCCGCCTCCGGCTGGAGGGTGCAGGGCGCCGGGGCCTGGTGCGTGACCGGTCTCTCCGGGTCGTAGGTGTGGGGGTTCGGGGGATGCTGCATTCTCGGTCTTTCCAGGTCGTGCGGTCGGCCCGGTCGGGGGCCAGCCCCCATTCAAGCGCAGACCTGCGACGACACCGCCCCCGGGGCGTCTCGGGGTTCTCCCGGAACCGCCCCCGAACCGGCCCGCAAATCCACGACATATCTTGAGTTCGCCGGAGACGCGACATATCGTGAAACCACGGAGCGAGCGAAAGGGGCCGAGAGACGATGGCACGTTGGACCATCGACAGGCCGATGACCCAGACGCTGGACGGCATCGTGGCGTTGCGTGTCCGGATCATCGGAGGCCATGTCAACATCCTTCCCACCGACGACCCGGTCACCTTCGAGGTCACCGACATCGTTGGTGAACCCCTGCTGGTCACGCAGGAGGCGGGCATCCTCACCATCCACTACGAGGACCTCACCAGCCAGGGACTCCTGGAGCGGCTGAGGCCCGTGCAGCTCAGCGGCTACAAGAACGTGCAGGACCGCAGAGCCACCGTGAACCTGCGGCTGCCCAAGGACTGCCCGGTCGAGGTCACCACGGTGAGCGCGCCCATCGTGGCCGCCGGGCTCAGCGCACGCAGCCAACTGAAGACCGCCAGCGGGGAGATCACCCTGGACGACATCTCGGGTGAGACCCAGATCAGCACCGTCTCGGGGAGCACCGCGGTACGCGATCCCCACGGCAACCTGAAGTTCAACAGCGTCAGCGGACAGCTGGCGGTGGCGGGCGGACTGCTCTCCGCGCTGAGCGCCAAGACCGTCTCCGGGCAGGTACTGGCCGACACCGGCATCGCCCCGGCGGGGCGGGTCCGGCTCAACTCGGTCTCGGGCGAGATCGCCCTGCGGGTGCCCTCCGAGACCTCCGCGACCGTGGAACTGCGCACCGCGACGTCGACCGTGGACTCCGACTTCGGCCTGGACCGCCGCAGCGCACCGGCCAGGACGGTCCTGAGCGGGAGGATCGGCGGCGGCGTCGATCCCGCGTCCATCACCATCAACTCCGCGTCCGGTCGGGCCGCGCTGCTGCGGCGCGCGCCCGAGGCACCGGCCGCGATCCCCGAGGGGGCCTGAATGAGCACCATCTTCGGACACGGCAGACTCCGGCTCTACCTGCTCAAGCTGCTGGACGAGAGTCCCCGGCACGGCTACGAGATCATCAGCCTGCTCCGCGACCGTTTCCTCGGGGTGTACTCGCCCTCACCGGGCACGATCTACCCCCGGCTGGCACGGCTGGAGGAGGAGGGGCTGGTCACCCACACCGAGGAGGGCGGCCGCAAGGTCTACCGCCTCACCGACAGGGGCCGTGAGGAGCTGCGCGAGCGCGAGAGCGACCTGAACGACCTGGAGCGGGAGATCACCGACTCGGTGCGCGACATCGCCCGTGCGGTCAAGCAGGACGTGCGCGCGACGATCAGCTCGCTGCGCGACGAGCTGAAGTTCTCCTCCGGCGGGACGCGCCGCCCCGGGCCCGAGGCCCCGCGCGAGTCCGCCGACGCCACGGCCTCGGAGGAGAGCCGGGGCGGCGAGGGCTCCGGGAAGTCCGGGCAGCGGTCGGCGGAGGACGGTGAGCGGCGCGGGCAGGGCTGCGAGGAGGGCTCGCGCTGGGCCCGCGAGTGGGAGCGCTTCTCCCAGGGCTTCGGCGCCTTCGGCGCCGCCTGGGGCCGGAGCGGTTCCGAGCGTTCGGCGCAGAGCCCGGAGTTCGAGCGCGCGCTGCGCGACTTCGGCGACCGGGTGCGCGACGTGGTCCACGAGGCGGGCAACGTCGGCGAGGCCGCCGCCACCGACCTGCGGCGCATCCTGGACGACACGGTCGAGGTGATCCGCCGGGACATGCGGCACTGGGGTCCGACCGGGGACCGTGAGGAGGGGGACCGGGAGGAGCGGGACTCCGCCGGGGAATCCGCCGAGGGGCCCGCAGCCCCCGGCGGGGAGGACTCCGCCGGGAAGGAGGAGCCGTCCACCGAGACCGCGGGGGCGCGGACGGACTCACCCGCCGGAGACGCGGACGGGACCGCCGGGGAGAGCGAGGCGCGGCCGTCCTCCGACCCCTGGAGCGAGGCGGTCAGGGACACCGACGAGGACAGGTAGGCGGCGCTCACGGTGAGGGAGCCGATCCCGACCCCGCCGCGGCCGGCCCGCGCGAAGCGCTCGCCGCTCTGACCGAGGAGTTCGGGCCGCCGTGACGAAGGGGGCCGGCGCACGTGTGCGTCGGCCCCCTCGCCGTGTGTCTAGCGGCGGACGACGCCGTCCTCGCGGGCCTGGGCGGCGACCGCGGCGGACACCGCCGGGACCACCCGGTCGTCGAAGGAGCTGGGGATGATGTAGTCGGCGGACAGGTCGTCGCCGACCAGGTCGGCCAACGCGGTGGCGGCGGCCAGCTTCATGTTCTCGGTGATGTCCGTGGCGCCCGCGTCGAACGCGCCCCGGAACACACCGGGGAAGGCCAGCACGTTGTTGATCTGGTTCGGGAAGTCGCTGCGCCCAGTGGCGACGACGCTCGCGTACCTGCGGGCGACGTCCGGGTGCACCTCCGGGTTGGGGTTGGCCATCGCGAAGATGATCGAGTCCTTGGCCATGGTGGCGACCACGGACTCGGGCACCTCGCCGGCGGACAGGCCGATGAACACGTCGGCCCCCTCCAGCGCGCTCTCGATGGACCCGCGCAGCCCCGCCTTGTTGCTGATGGAGGCCAGCTCCTGCTTGACGGGGGTCAGGCCCTCGCGACCGTCGTAGATCATGCCCTTGGAGTCGGCCACGGCGATGTCGCCGATCCCGCCCTCGACGAGCATCTTGGTGACGGCCACACCCGCGGCGCCCGCGCCGGAGACCACGGCGCGCAGGTCGCCCAGGGTGCGTCCGGTCAGCCGGGCGGCGTTGTGCAGCGCGGCCACGGTGACGATGGCGGTACCGTGCTGGTCGTCGTGGAAGACGGGGATGTCCAGGCGCTCGCGCAGCTGGCGCTCGATCTCGAAGCAGCGGGGCGCGGAGATGTCCTCCAGGTTGATCCCGCCGAAGGAGGGGGCCATGCGCACGACGGTCTCGACGATCTCGTCGACCCCGGTGCAGCCCAGCGCGATCGGCACGGAGTCGACACCGCCGAACTGCTTGAACAGCAGCGACTTGCCCTCCATGACCGGAAGGGAGGCCTCGGCGCCGATGTCGCCCAGGCCGAGGACCGCGGTGCCGTCGGTGACGACGGCGACCAGGTTGCTCTTCCAGGTGTAGGTGTCGACGAGCTCGGGGGTCTCGGCGATGGCGTCGCACACACGGGCGACGCCGGGGGTGTAGGCGAGGGAGAGGCCCTCGTGGTCGTGGACGTCGACGGAGGAGGTCACGTGAAGCTTGCCGCCGCGGTGCAGCGCGAAGGCGGGATCCTCGTCCGGAGTCGGATTCTGGGAACGCGAAACGGTGGTCACTACCAAACCCCTCAGGTTCTGCGTGTTCCACCCGACCGTCGGCCATGACGGGGGCGGACCTGGCGGTGGTGCGGCCCGCGCGCGAAGACGTGAAGATGCTAGGGGAGCCCTCCTCGGCGCCGGTCGGCCATGACCGGTGGTGTCGCCGGGGAGAGTCGTGCTTCGCCGGACTCCGATGCGAGTTACTGCGCGGCCGCCTTTCACGGGGATGACCCGTTACGCAATCCTCTCACAACGGTGACCGCAGGAAAATCGCGGGTCGCCACGATGGGACGGCACCGGCTCATGAGCTTTAAGAGAAGAATGTCCTGATTGTCGTCCCGACGTGGGCGGTGGGGTCACGAGCCCGCCTCCCATCAGGCATTTCGCGCCCCTGAAGGAGACCCAGCGATGGCCCTCAAACCCCTGTCCACGCCGTTCGCCCTCGGCGCCCTGTCCCTCGCCGGTGTCCTGACGCTGTCCGCCTGCGGCGGTGGCGGCGACGGCGGGAGTACGGAGGAGTCCGCCGCCCCCGAGGCGCCCACCGTCGAGGCCGACGAGGAGCTCGCCGCCCTCGTCCCCGACGACATCGCCCAGGCCGGGACCGTCACGATCGGCGTCGAGGCCTCCTACCCGCCCGGAGAGTACCTGGACACGGACGGCGAGACGGTCCTCGGCTTCAACGTGGACCTGCTCAACGCCGCCATGGACAAGCTCGGCCTGGAGACTGAGTGGGAGCCCACGGCCTTCGACTCCATCATCATCGGCGTGGACACGGGCACCTACGACCTCGGCGCCTCCTCCTTCACCGTCACCGAGGAGCGCCTGGAGCAGGTCAACATGGTCAGCTACTTCTCCTCGGGCACCCAGTGGTTCGCCCAGGCGGGCAACCCGCAGGACGTCGACCCCGACAACGCCTGCGGCATGCGGATCGCGGTACAGGCCAACACCACGCACGACACCGACATCGAGGCGCGCAGCGCGGCCTGCGTCGAGGCCGGCGAGGAACCCATCACCATCCAGAAGTTCGAGAGCCAGCCGCTGGCCACCGAGACGATCGTCTCCGGTGTCAACGACGCCTCCCTCGCCGACATGCCGACCGCCGTGTACGCGCTGGACCAGACCGGCGACGGCGTCCTGGAGCTCGTCGGCGAGCAGTACAGCGCCGCCCCCTACGGCGTCCTCACCCACCAGGACGACGACGAGCTGGCCGAGGCCGTCGCCGCCGCCTTCAACGCCCTGATGGAGGACGGCACCTACACCGAGATCCTGGAGCAGTGGGGGGTGGACGCCGGCGGCCTGGAGACCGCCGAGGTCAACCCCGACCTCTCGGAGTAGACCGAGCAGGCCCCCGAAACCCGCCGACCGAAAGACTGACGCGTGTCCTCTCCCTCCGAACCGGAGAGCGGTCCGGTGTCGAAGACCTCGACCCCGGGCCGCTCGGCCGACCCCGTCACCGCCGTCCCCGTGCGCTACCCCGAGCGGTGGGTCGCCGCCGGTGTCATCCTGGTCCTCGCGGCCATGTTCGTGCACATGCTGGTCACGAACGACGCGTTCAACTGGCCGTTCATGCTCGACCACATGTTCTCGGAACCGGTCGTGCGCGGTGTGTGGATCACCCTCAGCGCCACCGTGCTGTCGATGGTCATCGGCGTCGTCCTGGGCGTCGTCCTGGCGGTGATGCGGCTGTCGGGGAACCCCGTCCTGGTCTCCGTCTCCTGGCTGTACACCTGGTTCTTCCGCGGCGTGCCCCGTCTGGTGCTCGCGGTGCTCTTCGGCAACATCGCCATCCTGTACCAGACCATCGAGTTCGGCCTGCCGTTCGACAACTACTGGATGGCCTGGCTGGGCCTGGAGGGCGACGCCCGCTTCTTCGCGATCGACACCCGCACCGTGCTCAGCGGCTACACCGCGGGCCTGCTCGCCCTGTCACTGTCCGAGGGCGCCTACATGGCCGAGATCATCCGGGCCGGGTTGCAGTCGGTCAACAAGGGGCAGACCGAGGCCGCCCAGGCTCTGGGCATGAGCAGGAACAAGGTGCTGCGCCGGATCACCCTCCCACAGGCGATGCGGGTGGTCGTCCCGCCCACGGGCAACGAGACCATCGCCATGCTCAAGGACACGGCGCTGCTGGCGTACGTGCCGGTGACCATCGAGCTCTTCTACCAGCTCCAGGCCATCGGCGCCCGGACCTACCAGATCTTCCCGATGCTGGTCGCGGCGTGTCTGTGGTACCTGGCCATCACCAGCGTCCTCATGGTCGGCCAGTACTTCATCGAGCGCAGGTTCAACCCCGGCCAGTACGGCAGTATCCGCAACCGCATCGTCGGAGGGGTGCACAGGTGAGCGAGCAGACCAACGACCCGGCAACCGTGGAGACCGCGGAGGGAGCCGCGCCGCCCGACGGCGCGCTCGTCGTGGCGGAGGACGTGCACAAGAGCTTCGGCCGTCTGGAGGTCCTCAAGGGCATCAACCTCCAGGTCGAACGTGGCGAGGTCATGTGCGTGGTCGGCCCGTCGGGGTCGGGCAAGTCCACCTTCCTGCGCTGCGTCAACCACCTGGAGAAGCTCACCGCCGGGCGGCTGTGGGTCAACGGTGAGCTGATGGGGTACCGGCAGAAGCGCGGGCGGCTGTACGAGCTGCGCGACCACGAGATCGCCGCCCAGCGCAGCGACATCGGCATGGTCTTCCAGCGGTTCAACCTGTTCCCGCACCTGAGCGTCCTGGGCAACGTCACCGAGGCGCCCGTACAGGTCAAGCGGACGCCCCGGAACGAGGCCGCCGCCAGGGCCATGGAGCTGCTGGAGCGGGTGGGACTGCCCGACAAGGCCGACTCCTACCCCGACCAGCTCTCCGGCGGCCAGCAGCAGCGCGTGGCGATCGCCCGCGCGCTGGCCATGGAGCCGTCGCTGATGCTGTTCGACGAGCCGACCAGCGCCCTGGACCCGGAGCTGGTCGGCGAGGTCCTGGACGTCATGCGCGACCTGGCCGAGGGCGGGATGACCATGGTGGTCGTCACCCACGAGATGGGGTTCGCCCGGGAGGTGGGCGACTCCCTGGTCTTCATGGACGACGGTCTGGTGGTGGAGTCGGGGGCGCCCTCGGAGGTGCTCTCCAACCCCCGGCACGAGCGCACCCAGGCGTTCCTCTCCAAGGTGCTCTGAGGGGCACGGCCCCCAACGGACGCCTGCGGCGCGGTGTTCCGCTCTTCCGTGCGCCCCGCACCCCGCGACGGGTGCGGGGCGCACGTTTTCCGTGGGCCTGGTTCGAAAGGGGAGCCGGATGGGCATGGAGTCGGACGGGACCGCCCGTTCCCGCGTGCCGGGGCCGGGAACGTCGCGGACGGGCCGGGGCACGCGCTCCGACTCCTTGACCGCGCGACGGCGTACGCCCAGAGTCGTGGTGGCAGGCCTTCGGGGAGAGACATGGACGCGCGCACGGAGCACACACGCAGACGCTGGAACCGCATGGCCGCCTACCGCGAGCACGGCGAGCGTTTCCAGACCCCCGCCATGCGCCGCACCCGCGAGATCCTGTGTGCCGGGGCGCGCGGCGAGACCCTGGAGGTGGCCGTCGGCACCGGCCGGAACCTCCCCCACTATCCGCCCCAGGTGCGCCTCACCGCCATCGACCTCAGCCCGGAGATGCTCGGCCGTGCCCGTGAAAGGGCCGAGGAACTGGGGATGGCGGCCCGCTTCCTGGAGGGCGACGCGCGCAAACTGGACTTCCCCGACCGCAGCTTCGACACCGTGCTGTGCACACTGGCGATGTGCGCCGTCCCCGACCAGTTCGGAGCCCTGTCGGAGATGTACCGCGTGCTGGTGCCGGGCGGCAGGCTGTTGATGGTCGACCACGTCGAGTACGCCCGTTTCCCCGGGCGGCTCGTGGAACGGCGCCGGGAGAACCTGCGCCGTCTGCCCCGGGAGGTCGCCGTCGAGGCCGGGTTCGAGGTCGGCCACCACGACCGGCTGTTCCTCGGGCTCGTCGAGCGGGTGGTCGCCCACCGGCCCTGAACGGTCCGGACCGCCGGTCACCTCCGACGCAGCGCATACTCTGGGAGGCGACCGAGTCCCGCTCCCCGCCAGAGGTGGTCCGATGATCCGTCCCGCCCGATCCGACGACGTTCCCGTCATGCACGCCATGGTGTGCGAACTCGCCGAGTACGAGAAGGAGCCGGAGGCGGTCGTCGCCACGGAGGAGGACCTGCACACGGCGCTGTTCGGGCCGGAACCGGCGGTGTTCGCGCACGTCGCCGAGGAGGAGGACGGGGACGGCGCGGCGACCGTCGTCGGGTTCGCGCTGTGGTTTCGCAACTACTCCACCTGGACCGGCAGGCACGGCGTGTACCTGGAGGACCTGTACGTGCGCCCCGAGGCCCGGGGCCGCGGGCACGGCCTGTCCCTGCTCAGGGAGCTGGCGCGGATCTGCGTCGAACGCGGCTACACCCGTCTGGAGTGGTCGGTACTGGACTGGAACGAGCCCTCGATCCGTTTCTACGAGGCGCTGGGCTCGCGTCCGATGGACGAGTGGACGGTCCGCCGTCTGGAAGGCGAGGCGCTGGCCACGCTGGGTTCCGTGTCACCCTGAGACGAACCATCCGTCTCACTTTCGCCATGATCGTGCGGACACGGCCCGTTCTTCCTGCCCCAGTGGCAGGGTGAAACGAGATACATTGCTCTCAAGCGGCAACCCCGCCCCCCGAAGGAGGGACGTGACCGAAGAAACCGCTGTGCCCACGGCCGACGCCATCGGCGTTCGGGACGCTGTCACCGTCAACATGCCCGCGGACAGCGCCTACTTGTCCGTCCTGCGGACGGCGACGGCGGGTCTGGCCGCGCGGCTCGACTTCACCCTCGACGAGATCGAGGACCTGAGGATCGGTGTCGACGAGGCCTGCGCGATGCTCCTCTCCCAGGCGCTGCCGGGTACGGAACTGACCACGGAATTCGAACTCACCCCTGAGGGGATGCGCATATCCGTCTCGGTACTCACCGCCGACGGACGCCTCCCCGCACGCGACACCTTCGCGTGGACCGTCCTGTCCGCCCTCGCGGGAGAGGTCGACGCGGGGGTCGGACCGGACGACCGCGTCCACATCGTCCTGTACAAACGCCGCGGCACGCTGGAGTCGGCGTGAGCGAGAGGGGGCCCGCTCTGACAGCGAAGACCGAGCACGCGGTGCCCGACCGGGCCCGCGCGAGAGAGTTGTTCGAGCGCCTGGGAGAACTGGAGGCGGACTCCGAGGAGCGTAGGCGGATCCGCGACGAACTGGTGGAGCTGCACCTGCCCTTGGTGGAGTACCTGGCCCGCCGGTTCCGCAACCGCGGCGAGTGGCTGGACGACCTCACCCAGGTGGCCACGATCGGGCTGATCAAGTCCATCGACCGGTTCGACCTGGATCGCGGGGTGGAGTTCTCCACCTACGCCACCCCCACGATCGTCGGTGAGATCAAACGGCACTTCCGCGACAAGGGCTGGGCGGTGCGGGTTCCCCGCCGCCTCCAGGAGCTCAAGCTCTCGCTCACCAAGGCGGTGAGCGACCTGTCGCAGCGGGAGGGGCGTTCCCCGACCGTCGCCGAGCTGGCCGCGCACCTCCAGATGTCCGAGGAGGAGGTGCTGGAGGGCCTGGAGTCCGCCAACGCCTACTCGACGGTGTCGCTGGACGCGCCCGACAGCGGGGACGAGGACGCGCCCGCGGTCGCCGACTCCCTGGGCATCGTGGACGAGTCCCTGGAGGGAGTGGAGTACCGGGAGTCGCTCAAGCCGCTCCTGGAACAGCTTCCGCCACGGGAGAAGCGCATCCTGCTGCTGCGCTTCTTCGGCAACATGACCCAGTCGCAGATCGCCCAGGAACTGGGGATCTCTCAGATGCACGTGTCCCGCCTGCTGGCCCGCACCCTGGCGCAGCTGCGCCAGGCGCTGACCACCGACGACTGACCGGGTGCCGGTCGCCGCGGGCGACCGCGGGCTACTTCCTCCGCTCGTCGGAG
>NZ_ANAX01000224.1:0-25954 GCF_000341065.1 Nocardiopsis halotolerans DSM 44410
TCGCGTACTGCTCGCTGGTGAACATGTAGTAGGCGACCACGGCCAGGAAGAGCTGGGTGACGAACACCGGCGTACGCGCCCAGTCCCTGAGCTGCCACAGTCCGCGCGCGACGAACACCAGGAGCGCGCCGACGCCCAGCCCCAGGACGACCAGGGGGATCGCGCTGGTGAGGTCGTTCGCCCGGCCGGTGGCCGCGGTGAGGAGACCGTAGAGCCCGCCGACCGCGGCGGCCAGCCCGATCAGGGCCTCGAGCGCGGAGGCGACGACGATGGTGACAGGACGAGAAGACACCTGACGAGCCTATACGCGCTCCGGACGACCTCCTCCCCCACCCCGGAGCCGCGGAACTCCGTGTGCGGACGGACACGGCCCACCGGTGCGGGCGAAACCACGGGATCCGGAACGCCTAGACTGGCCTCGTGCGCGCCCTTTTCATCGTGAACCCCCAGGCAACCACGACCACGTCACGCACGCGTGAGGTGATCATGGGCGCCCTGGCATCGGAGTTGGACGTCACCGTCGCCGAGACCGAGTACCGCGACCACGCGGGCGAACTGGCCCGTGAGGCGGCCGAGAACGGCTACGAACTGGTGCTGAGCCTCGGCGGCGACGGCACCGTCAACGAGGTGGTCAACGGGCTCCTGGGCACCCCGGAGGAGCTCCGGCGCCCGCGTTACGCGGTGATCCCCGGCGGCAGCGCCAACGTGTTCATCCGCGCCCTCGGCGTGCCCGGCGACCCGGTGGAGGCCACCGGTGTCGTGCTGGAGGCGATCCGCGAGGGGCGTGAGCGCGAGATCAACCTGGGCCGGATCACCAGCGACCAGGACGACCGGTACTTCACGTTCTGTGCTGGTTTCGGGTGGGACGCCGACGTGGTCCAGCAGGTGGAGAACGAGCGCGCCAACGGGCGCAGGGCCACCCCGGCGCTGTACGCGGAAGTCGCGGTAAAGCTGTTCTTCCAGGGGGATATCCAAGATCCGTCACTAAGCGTGGTCAGTCGCGGAAGATCCCTTGTGGGAGCGTATTTCGCACTCGTCACCAACACCACGCCGTGGACGTACGCGGGGGCGCTGCCGCTTCAGCCGACCCCGTCCTCGCGTTTCGAGCTGGGCCTGGACGCTTTCGCGCTCACCCACTCCTCGCACGCGCTCACGGGATGGATCCTTTCCCAAATGTTCTTCCCCAAAGGCCTTCCAGCCCGTGGGGACGGCTACGTCACGTGGCATGACCAGGACTCTCTCCAGATCACGTCGTCCCACCCCAGGGCCTTCCAAATCGACGGTGAATACCTGGGAGACCGCGATCAGGTCAACTTCCACTCTGTACCGAAGGCATTACGAATCGTCTGTTAATTGCGCCGAAAGGCGCCATTCGCAGCCACTGTGACGCACCCGACACGCCGAACAGGACCTTTGGCCTCGGGAACTCTTGCATGGGCCGTTCGATCCTGTCACGCTCAAGATATCGCCGCGAGTTACGGGCGAGTTAATTGGGGCGCTTCCCACATGGCCGTGGGATGAAACCTGGACGGACCTCGGCCGGCACCACCCTCCGATGGAACCCATCCATCGGGCGCCCTTCGCCCGATACGGACACGCGCAAGATCGTGAAAAGCTTCACAAGCCCCCGATCGCCTCACCGTGAGGAGTGGACCGCATGGACTGGCGCCATGACGCAGCCTGCCGTGACGAAGACCCCGAGCTCTTCTTCCCCATCGGAAACTTCGGCCCCGCACTGATCCAGATCGAGGAGGCCAAGGCGGTCTGCCACCGCTGCCCGGTCAGCTCCGCCTGCCTGAAGTGGGCCCTGGAGAGCGGCCAGGACGGCGGCGTGTGGGGCGGCACCAGCGAGGACGAGCGCCGCCTGCTCAAGAAGCGCCGGGGCAGCGCGTACCGCACCATGGTGCGCAGCTGACCCGCCCTCCACGACCGGCGGGGGACGCGCCCCTCAGGGCACCTCCCCCTCCTCGTGCTCCAGCGGCAGCGTGATCGCCACCTCGGTCCCACCGCTCTCCTTCGGCTTGATCGCCAGGGTTCCCCCCAACTCGCCCACGATGAGGGTGCGCACGATCTGGAGGCCCAGACTCGTGGTGCCCTCCAGGTCGAAGTCCTCGGGCAGTCCCCCGCCGTCGTCGGAGACGGCCAGTTCCAGGCTGCTCGGCCCCGGATAGCCCGGTCCGGCGTCGAACCTGCTCACGCGCACCTCTATCCGGCCCGGCCCCTGACCGAGGCCGTGCTCCACCGCGTTCTGCACCAGCTCGGCCAGGACCATCGACAAGGGCGTCGCCACCAGCGCGTTCAGCAGGCCGAACCCGCCGACCCGGCGCGGCACCACCGCGTTCCCGGTCGAGGACACCTCCGCCGCCATCTGCATCACCCGGTCGGCGATGTCGTCGAAGTCCACCACCTCGTCGGGGGTGTGCGAGAGCATCTCGTGCACGATCGCGATGGACCCGACCCGGCCCACCGCCTCGTCCAGCGCCGCCCGCGCCTCGGGGACGTCCAGGCGCCGCGCCTGGAGGCGCAGCAGGGCCGCCACCGTCTGGAGGTTGTTCTTCACCCGGTGGTGGATCTCCCGGATGGTGGCGTCCTTGGTCATCAGCTCGCGCTCGCGGCGGCGCAGCTCGGTGACGTCGCGGACCATCACCAGGGCGCCGATGCGCACGTCGTTGATGACCAGCGGGATGGCACGCAGCTGCACGGTGACCCCGCGCGCCTCCACCTCGGCCTCCTGCGGCGCCCGGCCGCTGGAGGTGTAGGTCAGCGCCTCGTCGCGCGCCTCGCCCGGGGCCGCCAGCTCCAGTGTGGTGCGGTCCAGACGGGCCCCCACCAGATCGGCGGCCAGGCCGAGCCTGCGGTAGGCGGAGAGCGCGTTGGGGCTGGCGTAGACCACCTCGCCGTTCTGGTCCAGGCGCAGCAGTCCGTCGCCGACCCTCGGTGAGCGCACCATCAGGGGCCCCTGGTCGATGAACGGGAACACGCCCTCGGCGATCATCTGGGCCAGGTCGCCCGCGCTCTGGAGGTAGGTCAGCTCCAGGCGGCTGGGCGTGCGCGCCGAGCTGAGGTTGGTGCTGCGCTGGATGACGCCGATGAGTTTGCCCTTGCGGCGCACCGGGATGGTCTCCTCACGCACCGGGACGCCGCCCGACCAGTCGGGGTCGCCGTCGCGGCAGATGCGGCCCTCCCCCCAGGCACGGTCGATGAGGGCCCTGCGACCGATCACACGCGGAGCCGAACGGGACGTGACATCGGTCATGTCGTCACGCAGGACGGTCTCGACCAGGTCGTCCTGGAAGGCGGTCGGGCCGGTGGTCGGACGCATCTGGGCGACGGCCACCCAACCGTTGTCATCACGCAGACGCACCCACAGCACGAGGTCCGCGAAGGACAGGTCCGCCAGGAGCTGCCAGTCCGAGACCAGTGCGTGGATCCATTCGAGATCGGCCTGCTTGAGTGGCGTGTGACGCCTGATGAGATCACTGAGGTGAGGCACTCACAAATCATCCCATGAAGGCGTGCATACTCAAGGGGTACGCACTCGACCAGTGGTCCACACCAATCGGCGGTCGCGAACCCGCCCGTGCCGACCACACCGGGAGGGGTGTGCGGCAAGCGCGGAACTCTGCGGAGGAGACTGATGACTGGTCAGCGCACACTGGACGGCAACCCTCGGGTGCCGAAGTACTACCAGGTGAAGAAGCAGCTCCTGGAGCTGATCGAGGCGATGCCCGCGGGCAACCCGGTCCCTCCGGAGCGTGCCCTGGCGACGCAGTTCGGCACCTCGCGGACCACCGTGCGCCAGGCGCTCACCGAGATGGTGGTCGAGGGGCGCCTGCTGCGCATCCAGGGCAAGGGCACCTTCGTGGCCAAGCCGAAGGTCGCACAGGTCCTCCAGCTCACCAGCTACACCCAGGAGATGCGCGCGCACGGCCTGCACCCCGCCACCCGGATCCTGGACGTGAGCTACATCAACGCCGACGACCAGCTCGCCGAGCTCCTGGCCATCCGGTCGGGCGGACGCGTGCTGCGCATCGAGCGGCTGNGTGGAGACCGCCCACCTGGCCGCGCGGCGCTTCCCGGGACTGCGAAGGCAGCTGGACCGCTACGCGTCCCTCTACGAGGCTCTCGCGAGCGCCTACGACGTTTCCCTGGCCGAGGCGGAGGCCTCGATCGAGACCGTCCTGGCCACCCCCAACGAGGCGCGCCTGCTGGGCGTGGACGTGGGCCTGCCTCTGGTGCTGCACTGCCAGCACAGCTTCGACGGTGACGGCCACCCGGTGGAGTGGGTGCGCTCGCTGTACCGGGGCGACCGCTACAAGTTCGTCACGCGCCTGCGTCCCCCCATGGACTGAGCCCGACCCGCGGGTGTGCGCACGTGTGACCCGGGGCGGCCGACGCCCCGTGCGGTTGCGTCGTCCCCGACCCTCGCCGGAACCCTCACCCCCACGGGATCCCCGGCGAACGCGGCGCGGGGGACGGGGGTCAGACGCGGGAGAGCACCGTGGCGAGGGCGTCCACCACACGGGGGTCGTACTCGCTGTCGGTGTCCATCCTCAGGCGTTCCAGGACCGCCGTGCGGCGCTCGGCGTCGCCGTTCTCCCCGACCAGGTCGTCGAAGGCGTTGGCCACCTTGATGATCCGGCTGCCCAGCGGCGGAACGCCCTCGTCGCCGTCTCCGGCGAGCGGTTCGCACTGGCGGCGGACCGTCTCGGCGACGTTGTCCAGGACACCGGTCTCCCGGATGATGGCCGACCCCAGCTCGGCGATCCGGCGCTGCTCCCTCGGTGAGGCGAGCACGGTGGCACCGGCCGCGATGGGCTCACGCAGCGACAGCTGACCGATGTCGTGCATCAGGGCCGCGTACTCCAGTTCCAGCAGCTCGGCCTCGGCCAGACCCAGCTCACAGGCGATTCCGTGCGCCAGGTGGCTGACGCGGCGGGAGTGCCCGTTCTCCACGTACCCGCCCACCTCGGTGACGCGGGACAGCGCCCGGACCGTCTCCAGGTAGGTCCGCCGGACCTCGGCGTGGCGGCGGAAGGCCACCTGCGAGACCAGGAGCGGGGCGATGAAGACCAGCAGGCCCGCCAGTCCGGTCACCGTGCAGGCCAGCGCGATCAGCACACCGCTGGAGCCGATCGCCACCCCCGTGGCGAACTGGGCGCGCAGCTCGTCGCGGACCGCGACCGCCAGGCGGGTGCGCAGGCGCTCGGCCCGCAGCACGGCCGCCGTCAGGGAGTCCACCGCCCAGGCGAACATGACCAGCGTCGCCATCAGCAGCGTGGCCGTCACCGACGGTCCGGACAGGTCGAGCCGCTCGACCAGGGGCCGGAAGGCCACCGCGACCAGCGCCGTGGCGAACACCCTGCGCGCCACGTCCTCCACCCGTGGGCCGCGGCCCACGGCGATGTGGGGCAGTTCGCCCAGGGCCACGCCCAGGGCGACCACCGCCACCACCTGCAGCGCGGAGTGGTGCAGCGGGCCGGCGCCCAACGACAGCAGGAGCGCGTAGCTGATCGCACCCGCCGAGGCGATGGGTGCGACCTCGCGGTGGCCGGGCAGGGTGATCCGGGCCAGCTCACCGGCCGCGACGACCAGGCAGAAGGCCAGCGCCACGTACGGTTCCACGAACCCGGTGGCGGCCGTCCACACCAACGCGGCCAGGGCCCCGGCCCCCGTCGCGCCGACCAGTACCGCGCGCAGCGGACGGGAGGTCCGCCAGATGGGCCGCGGGCGGTGGTGGCTCAGCGCCCCTCCCTCCGGGCCGCTCAGCACCGGACCGGACGAGTGGGCCCCCTCCGACTGTCTCTGCGTCATCATCGGTCACGTCCGCCCGTCACTGCCTCGGCGGAGGCACCGGTGTCAGCGGAGGCCCCGGCCTCGTCGGCCGCGATCTCCTCGGCGGCCCCCTCCGGGCGGGGGGACGGCGTTCCGGAGGCCGCGGGCCGTTCGGCGGACGTGTCGGACACGACGGGTTCCTCCTCCTTGGGCCCCCGCGCGCGGGTGACCTCCTCGGCGGCCGCCGAACCGTAACAGCCCCCCGGGGGCTCGGCGATGTCCGGGGTCTCCCAGCCCTCGCGTGCGACGGCGCGAACGAGGGCCTCGACCATCCTGGGGTCGAACTGGGTCCCGGCGCAGGCCCGCAGCTCGACGATGGCGTCCTCCACCGACCACGCCTTGCGGTAGGAGCGGGTGGAGGTCAGGCAGTCGAACACGTCGGCCACGCTGATGATGCGCGCGGACTCGGGGATCTCCATCCCGACGAGCCCCATGGGGTATCCGCGCCCGTCCAACCGCTCGTGGTGGTGGCGGATCCCGGCCAGGGCCTCGTCCAGGAAGCTGATCTCCCGCACGATCTCGTAACCGCGGGTGGGATGCAGCTTGATGGCCGCGTACTCGTCCTCGGTGAGTTTCCCCGTCTTCTGCAACACCTTGGTGGGCACCCCGAGCTTGCCGATGTCGTGCAGCATTCCGGCGTAGCGGATCTTCTGTACCCGCTCGGCGGGCATACCCAGTTCGCGGGCGATCATGGCGGCGCCCTCCGCCACGCGCATGCAGTGGCCCCGCGTGTAGTAGTCCTTGGTCTCCACCGCCTGGCAGAGGGTGGCCAGGGTCGCCTCGTGCGCGCGGGTCTCGTCCAGTTGCTGGGCGAAGGTCCAGCGCGCGATGAACAGCGGCAGCAGGACCAGCAGCGGCGCGACGAGGCCGACCCCGCCCCAGACCGCCGCGATGGCCAGTCCGAGCATCTGGTAACCCATGGAGGTCAGTTCCACCGCCATCAGCGGCTGCCAGTGGAACCGGCCTCCCGAGGGGGGCCGTACGGCTCCCAGGGTCCACATCAGGACGCCGACGAGCGCCGAGTTGACCAGGGAGTGCGCCAGGACGGCGGCGACGTAGGGAAGGACGATGGCCGGGAAGTCGCCCCGGGCCGGCTCCCCGACCGTCCCGCCGAGAAGAAGGTAGACGTGTCCGGCCGCGTAGGCCGCCAGCGCGAACTGTGCACCGTTGAACGCCCTCTTGACGAGGCTCTGCCTGCGGATGACGAAGCAGGAGGAGAAACCGACCACCGCCGCTCCGACCGGTCCGACCAGGACGACGGCGGCCAGGGAGACCGCCGAGCTCGGGGAGATCCCCGCCTTGACGCCCGTGAGGACCGCCGTACTGATGGACTCCGCGACCACGAAGAGGATCGCGATCAGAACCAGTGTGCACAGATCGATGCCCGTGTAGGGGCCGATGAGCATGATGGCGACAGCACTGACAACGATGATTCCGACGTAGACACGCGCGCCCCCAGGAAGAGCCCGCACCCCCGTTCACCCCCCACCGACGACGACCGGACTGTCATGGTTTCACCGGTTCTGTTCTACCACCAGGACCATCCGGTGAAGGCGGACACCGCCCAAACAGCGCTCATCATGACGTGGAACGCACCGACGAACATCGTTGTCTCCTCTCCCCAACGCGGGCGCACCGACATTTCCCCGGGCACGCCGCGTAAATTACCCCATTCGTTGGATATGGCGTCCAGTTTAACGGGCCACAGCAGCATCCTGATTGCCCCTAACCCGAACTACCACCACCCCGAGCCCTCCAGGCGACACCAAGTTCCGGAATATGGAATTACGAATTCAATTAGTGGTGCACCTTGATTACCCTACGTCACCAGCCAGCGTCGGCCAGGAGGGGCCGAATATCCACCCCCCAGGCCGCTTGCTCCCCACTCCTCCAGCTGGGACCACCAGGTATGACTACAGATGGTAACTAAGGTAAACACGCCCCGGAACCCGCAGGAAAAATCATTCCGAGTCGGTCACGGCCGAGAACGGCCCGGGCGTGCCGGGCGTGTCGAAGTGGGCGGCCGGGAGGCGACCGGGAAGGCGCCTGACCAAAAACCCGACAGGTACGGGGTTTCCGGAGTGACATTCCCACAAAACCATACAAAACTCTCAGAACACTTCATAAAGCACCAACACCGGACGAGGACACGGAGTCCAACAAAAAGGTGGCGGAAGCTGGAATTCCAGCTTCCGCCACCGTGCGTGTCGGGTTCCGCGTGGTACGGGAGAAGCCCCCTCAGGCTGGTGTGCCCGGAGATTCCGTCCGGGCTTCACGGGCCAGCTGCTCCGTACGGGCCCGGGCGAGGCGGCCGAGGACCTTGTCCCTCAGGTCCATCGGCACCGGGTCGCAACCGCAGTGCTTGGCCACGAGCTTCTTCACCGCCTCCTCCAGCCCGTACTCGTCGAGGCAGGGACCGCACTCGTCCAGGTGCTCGCGGATCTGCTCGCAGTTGGGCTCCTCAAGCTCACCGTCGATGTAGGTGTAGAGCTTTTCGAGCACCTCGCTGCACGGGGTGCCGCTGTGTTTGCCGTGGCCGCCGCTCACTGCCGGTCTCCTCGTTCCGAGCCGTTCTGCTCCCGCCCCCGCGCGGACGATCCCGAGGCGACCGCCTCGGCCGCCGCCCGCGCCGGCAGGAATCCCCGCTCCACCGCGTACTCCTCAAGCTGCGACCGGAGCTGGCGGCGCCCCCTGTGCAGTCGGGACATGACCGTCCCGATGGGCGTCCCCATGATCTCGGCGACCTCCTTGTACGCGAAGCCCTCGACGTCGGCGAGGTACACCGCGATCCGGAAGTCCTCGGGCAGCTCCTGGAGCGCCCGCTTGACATCGGTGTCGGGGAGGTGTTCGAGCGCCTCGGCCTCGGCCGACTTCAGGCCCGCCGCGGTGTGCGACGCGGCCTGCGCCAACTGCCAGTCCTCGACGTCCTCCGTCCCCGCCTGCTTCGGCTCGCGCTGCTTCTTGCGGTAGGAGTTGATGAAGGTGTTGGTGAGGATGCGGTAGAGCCACGCCTTGAGGTTCGTTCCCTGTTTGAACTGGTGGAACGAACCGAACGCCTTGGCGAAGGTTTCCTGAACGAGGTCCTCCGCGTCGGCGGGGTTACGGGTCATCCGCAGCGCCGCGGAGTAGAGCTGGTCGAGGAAGGGCAGCACGTCCCTCTCGAAGCGCTCCTCCCGCTCCTCGGCTGTCTCCTGCTCCTGGCCCTGTTCCAAGCCCGTCGGCCTCCTTGCGCTGGTCCCAGCTGGAGCATCCATGCTCCAACGATACGGTCCCGTGGCATGGACCCGCGCATCGAGGCCGCGTGGCGTCGACACCGTCTCCTCGCGCGCAAGGCACGTCCCGGCTGTCGGCATGGTCCGGCGACCCTCCCCGGTTGTTCGTGGGCACACCCCGGGTCTTCGCTCCCGGGCGTGGTGTCGGGGACAACAACGCTCTCCGCGAGCTGATTCCATGCCGAGGGGGACGAAGGTCCTGACGTTCCGCGAACTTCGCCGTGCGACTCCGTCACCGGAGGTGAGGCATGGCAGAGTGCGGGTAGGACACCTTGAAGGATGGGAGAGGAGTGCACGTGCGACCGTCCTCAACCCCCGCCTCGGACCGTCCCCGGTCGACGGCGGCCCAGTTCGCCACCTCCGACCGGCTGTCGGACTACTGGCGGTTCTACTGGGCGGTCGCCGAGGCGCAGGTCTCCCGGTGGCTCCCCGAGAACCCCTCGCTCCTGCTCGACCTGTCCGGGCCGGACTACCAGGGCACGCCGCGCGCGGTGGCCGCCGGGCACGACGTGGTGACGCTGCTGCCCTCGGCGGACGTGGCGGCGCACCGCCCGCTGACGCTGGTGAACGGGCGCGCGATGGTGCCCCGCCCCGCGCGTCGGGGGCGGTTGCGCCACGTGGTGGGCGACTCCACGTTCCTGCGCAACTTCACCTCGGACGCCTTCGACGGCGTCATCGCCGACAACCGGGTGCTGTCCAGACACCTGGCCACCGAGGAGGCGCTGGCCGAGGTCAGGCGGGTGCTGCGCCCCGGAGGCCGCGCCCTGTTGTGCGTGGACTCGGTGGTTCTGGGCATGGCGCTGCTGGCCGAACAGGACTGCTGGCCCGAGCTGAGCCACGCGCCCGACGCCGACGTGCTCCTGGTGCCCTGGCCGGACGGTTCCATCACGCGGTGTTTCACCGCGGAGCAGCTCACCGAGGCCCTGGCCGACGCCGGTCTGGAGCTGGAGTGGGTCAAACCGCGCACGGTGCTGTCCGCCTCCACGGTGGAGGTGATGCTGGCGCGCGACCCGAGGTCGATGGGGCGCCTGGTGGAGATGGAGCTGCGCGCCACCGAGTCCGACGACTACGTGGGCGTACACCTGGTCGCGAGTGCGAGGAAACCCCTCCAGGCGCCCGAACCGAGGCGCGGCTGACCGGAGGGGCGCCCGCGTCGGGGGCGACGTGGACGGCGGCCACCGGTTCCCCGCCGGTGTGTGGCCGGGACCGGGTGTCGCCCTGCCCGCGATCGTCCCCCGGGTCCTGGAGCACGCCGCGGCCCCGCGTGTGGTCAACGGCGCGGCGTCCCCGGGCGGTCTGGCCAGGGCCGTGCCGGTCGTGACCGCCGGTGTGCCCGCGCCCCTCATGCTGGGACCACCCGCCCCGGAACCGGTGGCGCCCCCGGTCCCGGTCCTGTGGCACCGCCGCCTGGGCGCGGCCCGGCCCGGGCCGGGTGCGGGGGCCGTCGCGGCCCCCGCACCCGGCGAACGGGCTCCCTACTCCGCCAGGGGCAGGTAGACCCGGTTGCCGTGCTCGGCGAACTCCGCTGACTTGTCGGCCATCCCCCGCTCGATGGCGGCGACCGTCTCCAGTCCGTTCTCCTCTGCGTACCTGCGCACGTCCTGGGTGATCTTCATGGAGCAGAACTTC
Source organism: Nocardiopsis halotolerans DSM 44410 (assembly GCF_000341065.1). Classification (GTDB taxonomy): domain Bacteria; phylum Actinomycetota; class Actinomycetes; order Streptosporangiales; family Streptosporangiaceae; genus Nocardiopsis; species Nocardiopsis halotolerans. The sequence goes on from NZ_ANAX01000224.1 coordinate 10,737, forward strand.
GGCCCGCACATGGAGCAGAAGTGCGCGGTCTTGGCCGGTTCGGCGGGCAGGGTCTCGTCATGGAAGGCCTGCGCGGTCTCGGGGTCCAGCGCCAGGTGGAACTGGTCCTGCCAGCGGAACTCGAACCGTGCCGTGGACAGCGCGTCGTCCCACTCCTGCGCCTTCGGGTGGCCCTTGGCCAGGTCGGCGGCGTGCGCGGCGAGCTTGTAGGTGATCACGCCGGTCTTGACGTCGTCCCGGTTGGGCAGCCCCAGGTGCTCCTTGGGGGTGACGTAGCACAGCATCGCCGTACCGCTCCAGCCGATCTGGGCGGCGCCGATCGCGGAGGTGATGTGGTCGTAGCCGGGCGCGACGTCGGTGGCCAGGGGGCCGAGCGTGTAGAACGGCGCCTCGCCGCACAGCTCCTCCTCCAGGCGCACGTTCTCCGCGATCTTGTGCATGGGCACGTGCCCGGGGCCCTCGATCATCACCTGCACGTCGTGCGCGCGGGCGATGTGGGTGAGTTCTCCCAGGGTGCGCAGTTCGGCGAACTGGGCCTCGTCGTTGGCGTCGGCGATCGACCCGGGCCGCAGGCCGTCACCCAGGGAGAAGGTGACGTCGTACTCCCGGAGGATCTCGCACAGTTCCTCGTAGTGGGTGTAGAGGAAGCTCTCCTTGTGGTGGGCCAGGCACCAGGCCGCCATGATGGAGCCGCCGCGCGAGACGATGGCNTGCCGGTGACCCGGCGGGCGGTGAGCGGCACGTAGCGCAGCAGCACGCCCGCGTGCACGGTCATGTAGTCCACGCCCTGCTCGCACTGCTCGATGACGGTGTCCCGGTAGACCTCCCAGCTCAGCGCGGCCGGATCACCGTTGACCTTCTCCAGGGCCTGGTAGATGGGCACGGTGCCGATCGGGACCGGCGAGTTGCGCAGGATGCGTTCGCGGGTCTCGTGGATGCGCTTGCCGGTGGACAGGTCCATGACGGTGTCGGCTCCCCAGCGGGTGGCCCACACCATCTTCTCCACCTCCTCGGGGACGGAGGAGGTGACGGCGGAGTTGCCGATGTTGGCGTTGATCTTGACCAGGAAGTTCTTGCCGATGATCATCGGCTCGGACTCGGGGTGGCACCGGTTGGCGGGGATGACCGCCCGGCCCACGGCCACCTCCTGGCGGACGAACTCGGGGTCCACGCCCTCGCGGGCGGCCACGAAACGCATCTCGGGGGTGATGGTCCCGGCCTTGGCGTGTGCCAGTTGGGTGGCCGGGGAACGCGTGTCGGTCCACTCCCGGCGGGTCGGGGGCAGGCCCCGGTGGACGTCGATGTGGACGGTGTCGTCGGTGTACGGGCCTGAGGTGTCGTACAGGTCGAAGTGGCTGCCGTTGCTGAGTTCCACCCGGCGTTGGGGAACGCGGAGGGTGTGCCCCTCGGGGGTGTCGACCTCCAGGTGGACCTTGCGTGATCCCATGATGGGACCGGTGGTCACCTGGTGCTCCTGGGCGGAACCGGAGTCGCGGCTGTCGAGAGCCGTCATGGCATGCCTCCCTACGTCGGAATTACCCGAACAGGTTCTGCGGTCGGCGACACCGTTGAGCCGCCCTCTCAGCCCGCCATGGCGCGAGCTCCCGCGTTGCGTATGCAGATGTCGGGGCGCGTCGGACGCGCCCCGGCCCGGACCGGCGCACCGGCCCTGTGGCCCCGGACACCATATCCGGATCCGCCCCGGCCCTGTCCACAGCTCCCAGGGTCAGAAAAGTGTGTCCGGTTCGCCACCCCCGGTGGCGGTGACGGGTTCGAGCAGGTCAGGGCGGTTGTTCTTGATGGTGTTGACGTCGGTGGAGACCTCGTCGACGGCGAACCGGTCGGCCGGGGTGTCCTGGAGCAGGTGGGCCAGCTCGTCGGCGCCGGTCGCCGGGTCCAGCCAGGCGGCCCAGTCCTCGGGGGGCACGACGACGGGCATGCGCTCGTGGATGTGGGCGAGCTCGGGCGCGGCCTCGGTGGTGACCACGGCGCAGCTCCACACCCACGCGGCGGGGTCGTCCTCGGCCACCTCCGGGTCGCGCCAGCGCTCGAAGATCCCCGCCATGGCCAGCGGCCGGTCGTCGGGGTAGTGGATGGAGTAGGGCTTCTTGTCCGCCTTGGACTTGCGCTTCTTGTGGTGGGGGTCGGTGACGGGCGAGGTGCTGGCCCGCGCCGTTCCGTCCCTGCCGATCAGCTGCCACTCGTAGTAGGCGTCGGCGGGCAGCAGGCAGCGGCGGCGCCGGAAGGCCGTGCGGAAGGCGGGTTTGTCGGCGATGGTCTCGCTGCGCGCGTTGATCATCCGGTAACCGACGTTGCGGTCCTTGGCCCAGGAGGGGACCAGACCCCAGCGCAGGGTGTGCAGCGACCGCGGCCCGGGCTCTCCCGGGCCGTCCGCCCGCGGGGGCGGCCCGAGCACCGCGTACACGGGCCTGCCGGGCGAGATGTTGTAGTCCGGCGCCAGTTCCTCCAGCGGGGGCCACGCCCGGGGGTCGGCCTCCTCGTCCAGGGCCTGCTCGGGCAGACCGAAGGCGAGCTGCAACTGGTGCACGTTCCGGGACTGGGCATAACGACCGCACATGTGTTTGATCCTACGGTGTGACCGGCTCGTCCTCCCCCGGAACACCCGTATCCGCCGACATCCCCCGCCCCCGGCATCGTCCCACGGTCACCGTCGACCACCCCGACTCCTGGGGGCGCGGTGGGCGTTCCCGGCCGCCGGTCAGGTGGTCGACCGCACGCGCGGCCCCTCACGAACGGGGGATCGGCAACTGCGCGTCGGGACCACCGTCGGCGTGGGCGGCCCCTCCCCTGGTGGCGGCACGGTCGCGCCAGGCCCTGGCCAGGCCGACCAGCACGGCCAGGCCGCCGAGCGGGGCCAGTGACCACGGCGCCCACGAGTCCAGGGCGCGCAGCAGCACCGAACGCACCCGGGCCTGCTCGGCGTAGGCCGCGACCTGCTGCTCGGCCATGGCCAGCTCCGTGTACAGCAGCCGGGCCTCGCCGCCGGCGTTCTGCGGGCGCAGGGTCTCCGAACGGGTCTCGTGGACGTTGACCACGGTCCCGCTGACCGGTTCCACCCAGAAGGTGCGGCTGACCTCCACCCAACGGGTCGCGGTGACCGTGCCCGAGGCCCCGGGGCGGAACAGGGAGGCGGGGACCGGGCGCGCGGACTCGGGCACCTGGGTGGACTCGATCCGCTGGCCGTAGCGGCGGACCGGGACCCCGGCCACCTCGTCCTCGCCCTGGAACTCCATCATCGGCGCCGAGCGCACCTGGGCGTCGTAGAAGGGATACCCGTCCTGACGGGCACCGGACGGGAAGGAGTACACGAGCCCCGCCTGACGAACCGCCCGGTCGCCGTCGACGTGCTCACCACAGCAGTTGACCGCGAGGCCGGTCCGGCGGTCGACGATGACCCGTCGGCTCCAGTGGTCGATCATCCGCTCGGGTACGGAGGTGTCCACGGACATCTCCCACGCCGACCAGTCGCCGCCGTGCGCGGAGGCGCTCACGCGGGTGACCCGCGTCAGCTCGCTGGCCTGCGTCCACGACCACGTGGAGGTGTCCAGGTACCAGGCGCCCTCGTCGACCATGTGGATCTCGAACTCGGCCTTGGCCGGCAGCAGGGCCGCCCGCTCGTACACGTACAGCGGGAGCAGGGCGGCCAGGGTGAGCAGGAACGTGCCCACGGCCACCAGGAGGGTCCCCGCGGGCAGCGAGCGCCCCGGGCCCGTCCGGGACCCCACCTGTTCGGGGAGGGTCTCCTCGACCCCGGGCACGCTCATGTGCGGGCCTCCTGGGTGTCGTTCTCCCACCGGTCGTCGTCTCCCCCGGAAGGCGCGGAGGCGCCGTTGGTCCGCCCCGGCTGCGCGCTCTGGTCGTCGGCACTGGTGACACCGGCGGGCCGGCCGTTCCCCGGGTTCCCGGCCGCGTGCGCACCAACCGCACCAGCGGAACCACTGGCCTCAGTGAATGGTGACGCGGAAGCGTCTCCGACCTCCCCGGACACATACGCACCGGCCGCGCCAGCCAACCTGTCAACCGCACTGGCCGTGTCGGAGGGTGACACGGCAGCGCCTTCGGACCTCCCGGACGCGTGCGTTCCGACCGGCACACGGTCGTCCCCGTCCTCGGCCGCACCATGGGGTTCGGAGGCCGCGAACGTCCTCTCCCCGGCACCCGCGAACGCCACCGCGCGGGCGCGGACCGACGGTGGGTCGGCGTCGGCGGGTTCCCCGTCGCCCCGCTGCCCCAGGGTCAGCACCAGCCGGGCCAGCGCGGGCAGGCACAGCAGCTGGGGGACCCAGCCGCGCAGCGCTCCGCCGAGCACCTCGGTGACGTCGTGGAAGGGCATGTACAGCACGAGGTGGGTGCCCACGGCCATGGCCAACCCGGCCAGCCCCAGCGACACCGCCACCGGCCACGGCCCCGCCAGGTGGGGCAGCGTCCGCCCGCCCATGGACGGACGCCCCGGCTTGGCGTGCCGCAACCTCTTGGGCACCTGGCGTCCCAGCCACCACATACACAGCAGGATCGCCCCGACCAGGGCGGCTCCGGCCGCACCGGCCACCCACACCCCGTAGGCCAGACCGAGCGGCAGCACCACACGGCGGTCCAGCCATCCGGGACCGACCCCGGGCAGGGAGCGGGACGCGCGCGGCGCCGCGGTCCTCCGCACCGCTCCCCGCGGCGGCAGGCGCCTGGGCCACAGGGCCATGACCACCAGCAGCGCGGCCAGCCCCGCACCCACGGCCAGGGCGCCCCGGTAGGCGGTGTCGGGGGCGTAGGTCAGGGTGACGGTGCCCTCGCTGCCCGCGGGGAGCACCCAGGCCTGCTTCCACCCCTCCAGGCGGACCGGTTCCAGCTGGCCCTCGGCCCCCTCCAACCGGGCCTCCCAGCCCTCGTTGAAGTTCTCGTTGACCACCAGCAGGCTGTCCTCGTCGACGGCCACGTCGAAGCGGCGCTCACCCGAGCCCCACTCGTGGACGGTCCCCACCTCCGCCATGGTGACCTCGGGGCGCTCCCCGATCGGGTCGCCGGACTCCACCAGCGTCGAGCGCACCGCGTAGCGGTTGCCGGGATCGACCACGATCCGGTTCCCGCCCTCGACCAGCTCCAGGTCGGTGCAGCTCTCGTAGCGCAGCGGACGGCCGGTGAGCTGGTCGGCGAGCGTTCCGTCGCTGATCCGGGTCTCCACCCTCTGGCCGTTGACCCGCAGTGTGGGGCCGAGCCCGCAGGGGGTTGCGGCGTCGCCCCCGGGCAGGGCCTCCACGTGCTCCACCCCGGGCAGGGTGATGGTGCCGATCTCCAGAGTCTGCCCCTCGGGGCGTTCGAACGTCACCCGCAGCGACTCCGCGGTGAACTCGGCGAAGTCCACACGACCGCTGCCGTCCAGCCACCCCTCGCGGACGGTTCCGCCGCCCTCGACGGTGACCCGGATCGGACGCAGCACGCTGTCGGCGCGGGGGAACTCGACCTCCAGGTACCCGATCGTGGTGGGTTCGCCCAGCTCGATGTCGAGCCAGGGGTTCCTCTCCTCCGGGTCCGGGTACCAGACGGTGCTCTCGTCGTCGTCCAGCGCGCCCCGTCCCATGGCGGCGGGGTGCTGCACGGCGGTGGAGGACGCGGTGACGTGCGGGTACGGGCTGGCCCGGTTGGCGGCGTTCTCCGCCTCCCGGGGGTCGGTGAGCATGACCTGGCCCGAGACCGTGTGCGGCGCGGCGGCCGACTCCGCCGACAGCGTGAACCCGCGGTCCAGGCGGCTGGCGTCCTCACCCTGCACCTGGAGGTCTGGGTTGCACACCCACACGTGCGAACCCTCCATGCAGCCGGGCACGGTTCCGGTGGAGCCGGTGAACAGCAGGGTTCCGGTGTCGGCGGGGCCGGGAACCCGCAGGGTGCGCGCCGGTTCCAGGCCGGGAACGGAGATCGAGGCGATGCCCACACGGGTGCCGAACCGGTACTCCGGTTCCCAGGCCAGTTCGTCCACGCGCACGCGCAGCGTGGTCGTCGGTCCCGGCGGGACCCTCAGCTCCTGCGGTTCCTCGGTCCCGGCGACGGGCACCTGCGTCTCACCGTCGTCGGTGACGAGGGTGATCCGTGAGGGCGGCGGCTCGTCGGCCAGCTGCTCGAAGGCGATGCTGAGCCCGGTCAGGTCCTGGGGCTCCTCGAACTCGACCTCGATCCACTCGCCCAGGGCGCCGGTGAAGGCGCTGGACCGCCAGGAGGTGCTGAGGTCGTCGTCGAGCGCGGCGTGCGGCGCGTGCCCGGGGTCGCGGTCGACGGCTCGGGCCCCCGCCCCGCTCTCGGAGGAGGAGGCGCTCACCGAGGCGATGCCGACGTCCTCGGCGTACGCGACGTGGTCCTCCCACGCCGGGTCGGAGATGTTGGGGGCCGGGACGTCGCGTTCGTACTCCTGGTCCTCGGTGAGGGTGGCCGACATGTTGCGGCGCACGTCGGGGTAGACGACCTCGCGTCGGCGGGCGGTGTCGGTGACGACCGTGTCCTCGGCGGCGATCCCCTCCGCGCCGGGGTCGTCGCCCAGCAGGATCGGGCGGTCGCCGTTGACCAGTCCCTGTTCGGCCAGGTGGAGCACGGACTCGGGGCCGCCGGTGACCCTGATCGCCTCGTCGGCGGGGACGGTGCCGACGGTGGGCGCGGCGTCCTCCACCTCGTAGACGCTCAGGGCCTGGTAGGGCTGGTCGAACCACTGGGAGGCGGACTGGTGCTCCAGGGAGCCGATGACCGGGCCGAACTCGGCGGCGAGGGTGACGCCGGGCGAGTCGCCCAGGGCCTGGTGGACGCGGGCTGGCCAGCCGCCGTTGTTGCCCGTGCGCTGGAGGTCGTTGCGTACGAGCAGGTGGGTGACGCCCATGCGGGCGAGGGCGTCGGCGAGCCCCGCCGACCCGCGGCCGGAGGAGACGCGCTGGTCGATCGCGTGGTTGATCCGGGAGAGACCCGCCGAACCCCACGGGATGATCTGGTGGTTGGTCCAGGCGCCGTCGAACAGGGGCTGGAGGGGTTCGTCCATGGGACGCCCCCACTGGTACTCTCCGCGCGCCGAACCGGGCAGGGCCATGGTCATGCCGCGCTCGTCGGTGCGCTCCTCCAGCCAGTCGGTGGCCTCGTACCAGTAGTCGGGGATCCTCACGAATCCGCCCGCCGGGGCGATCCCCACCGTGCTGACGGGCACGAGGGTGAGCACGAAGACCGACGCGGTGGCGCCCGCGACGGTGCGGCGCACACGGCCGGGTACGGGTGTGCCGTGCCGGTCGGCCCGGTCCCGGGCCACCACCACGGGCAGGTGGGCCAGGCCCATGACCAGGGGCAGACGCACGAGCGCGTCGAACTTGTGCACGTTGCGGAACGGCGCGAGGGCACCGTCGAACGCCTCGCGCATGGTCCCCGCGAAGGGGCCCGTGAGGTCACCGGTGAACCCCGCGACGATGATCGCGGTGCCGGTGAGGAGGCTGGTGACGAGGAAGAGGCGTTCGGGGGTGCGCCGGTTGACGAGCCCGGCCAGGCCGAGCCCGGCGACCAGGGCCGTGACCGCGATCAGCCAGGGGGTGAGGGACAGCTCCGCGCCCGCGGGCAGGGCGGTGTTGCCCTGGGAGGGGAGGAAGCCCATCCAGTTGGAGGTGCCGCGCAGCGTGTTGACCAGCGAGGTCACGCCGGTGGTGACGGAGGCGTCCTCGGTGTAGGGCATGAACGAGAACACGTACCGCGACATGATGAGCAGCGGCGCGACGTACCAGAACGAGGCCAGGACCAGCGCGCCCGACCACCAGAGGATCAGGCGCCACTTGCGGGGCCCGTTCGCCCGGGTGACCAGGTAGAGGCCGGGCACGACCAGGACGGCCAGTTCCGAGGCGGCGTTGGTGCCGCCGCAGAGCAGGAACGCCAGGCCCGACAGCAGCGCCATACGCGCGGGCGGGTAACCGCGTCTGGCCCCGAGCACGAGCGGCAGCAGGATCCACGGCATGAGCAGCATGGGCTGCAACTCGGCGGAGTTGTAGGACAGCAGCGTCAGCACGCGGGGGGCCAGGGCGTAGGCGACCCCGGCCAGGATGCGGGTGTTGACGGTGCCGACGCCCATGGCCCCGGCGACCTTGTACACGCCGGTGAACGCGGCGACGAGCAGGACCGCCATCCACAGGCGCTGTATGAGCCAGTCGGGCATGCCGAGCACGTCGAACAGCAGGTGGAAGGGGCCGTTGGGGAAGAAGTACCCGTAGGCCTGGTTCTGGATCTGGCCGAAGTAGGAGGCGTCCCACAGGTGCAGGGCGCGCTCCATGAACCCCAGGGGGTTGCTCGTCAGGTCGAGCTTGGTGTCGCTGACGATCCTGCCTGGTTCGATGCTGGCGGCCAGCGCGCCCAGGAGCAGACACACCGTGAGGACCTTCAGACGGGCCAGCAGCCCGTCGTCCCCGCCCCGGGGGGCCGGTGTGCGGGAATCCTCCGGTTCGCGCCTGGCGGTGGATTCCGTTGGAGTCACATCGTCGCTTTCTTGCCTACTGCCGTGTCCGGTGTGTCGGCAGTGCCCAGGGGGTCGGGGACGTCCGCGGCGTCGGGGGTATCCGGGAGGTGGTGGACGCCCGGGGTCTCGGGGGCGTCGGGCCCGGTGCCGTCGTGCTCCGTAGCGCCGGGGAGGCCGAGCTCCCTGGCGACCAGGCGGGTCATCCGCGCGCCGCTGGCCTCCCAGGTGAACCGGGACGCCCACGCGCGGCAGGCACGCCGCACGGCCTCGGCCCGTCGGGGGTCGGAGAGCTCCTTGAGGGCGCGGGCGACCACGTCGGCGAGCTCCTCACCGTCGCGCACCAGCCACCCGGTCTCGCCGTCGCGGACCGAATCGCGAAGTCCGTCCACATCGTAGGCCACGGTCGGCACTCCGAGACGTGCCGCCTCGATGACGGTCAGGCCCCAGCCCTCGAACTCGGAGGCGGTGACGTGGAGGTGGCACGAGGCCAGGACGTCGTTCTTGTCCTCCTCGGACAGGAACCCGTGCAGGTGGACGCGGTCGCCCGTGCCGTCGCGCGCGATCCGGTCGGCGAGGGGCGCGCCCTCGGGGCCGCGGCCGATGATGTGCACCCTCAGGTCGGGGTACTCGTCGCGGAGCCGCCCGGCGAGGTCGACCACCCGCGAGACGCGCTTCTGGACGACGAGGCGGCCCAGACTGACCACCGCCGGGTAGGGGTGGCGCTCCGGGGACGACGAACGGGGGCGGAGGGACGTCCGGGGCGCGGGGAGGCCGCCGTTGTGGATGATCTCGATGGGCGCCCGCCAGCCGAGCTTGTCGCGCATGGCCCTGCGGGAGGACTCCGAGACGGTGACGGTGGTGCAGCGACGGTAGACGCGCGAGGCGACCGCGGACTCGACGAAACGGCCCAACCAGGCGATCGGCCGCGGGAAGTAGGCGTTGAACTGGAGGTCGTGCACGTGGTGGACGACGCTGACCACCCGGGTTCCGCGGCGCAGCACGAGACGGCACAGGAACGGGATCCCGTTCATGCAGTCGAAGGCGAGCTGGTACTCGCGCCGCCACAGGGTCAGCCACGCCATGACGCGCGGGTAGACGGTGAACCTGCCGCCCATGCGGCGGATGACGATCCCGTCCCTGGTCTCCACCCGGGCCTGGTGGGGCTCGCGGCTGGTGAGGAAGGTGACGATGGCGCCGCGTTCGGCCAGGTGGCGGCTGATCCGCCAGGCGTACTCCTCCGCTCCCCCGGCGGTGGACTGCCAGGGGTCGCGCCAGTTGACCATGACCAGGCGGACACCGTCGAGGCGCGGCCCGAGGTCGGGGCGTACGCCGGTGTCGGCCTGGACGGGGACGGTGACGGCCGGGGCCTCGGCGACCGCGGGCAGGTCGGGTTCCGCCTCCTGGCGGACCCGGTGGACCTTCGGGAAGACCACACGCTCTCCTTCCGCGCGGTGTCCGGCCGGACGCGCGTGACTACTGGAGGAACGCGCGTTATCACGTAGCGCGACGCCCCGTGGGAAGGGCGGAGCGCACGCCGGGCAGGCCCGTGGGCCGGACGTCAGTGGTGGTGGGCGGCCGGGGGACGGTCCCCGGGGTCGCGGGAGTCGGGGAGTGGGGCGCCCCGCGGGGGCGGAGCGCCCGCGAACCTCCGCGGTACGGGCGTCCTAGCGGTCGCCGTAGTTGTAGAGGGTTTCGTTCACCGGTTCCGCGGTGGCGGTCGACTCCGTGGCGACGCTGGTGGCCACGAAGGTGGCACCTCCCGCCAGGGCCGCACCGACGACGCAGGCGGCGATTACCTTGATCACTTGGGGATCTCCTTCCGCGCGCCCGGCCCCGCGCTGGGACCGGAGCACTGGAAAACGAGACTAGAACCTGATCTAGCCACAGACCAGATGATTGCCCCAACTGTAACTAACCCCCCGGTAACTTCCAACCCCGGAATGCCAGCTTTGTCAGGCTTTACATGCTGGTCCTGCACCCGCAGAAGGGTCATGTCCTCCCCCTCCACCACCACGGACAGACCCTCCACACCAGACCAGAACTGGTTATCGACCGGGGCGGACACCGCCACGTACCGCACGCCCAACCCGCCCAGCGTCACGGCGTCCAACCGCTCGGGCAGACCCGTCCGGGGGTCGGATCCGAGCACCCGGGCGACCTCCCGTGCCCGGGCGTCCTCACCGGCCACGACCACCGTGCCCCCGTCCGGGGTGCCCACGACCAGGTCGTCGTTCCAGAGGGCGCGCCGGTCGAAGAGCTTGGTGGCCGGATCCAGGACCACCACGGGACGCCCCGACCAGTCGGGACCGCGGTAGGCGCTCCAGGGCAGCACCAGCACCGTGCCGGGCCGGTCGTCGGCGGCCACCGCCTCCTGGGCCGCCAGCCACTCCTCGGGATAGCGCACCGGGGCCAGCCGACCGCCCGCGCCCCACAACAGCCCCGGAAGAACCACCACCGGCAGGAACACCACGAACACCGCGAGCCCCACGCGCCACGGAGTGCCCGCGCCGTCCGAGCCGGAGGCCGCCGCCGCGCGCCTTCCGGTCAACCACCACACGCACGCGCCCAGTCCCAGCGCCTGGACCAGGGCCAACGGAGCCACGTACAGCTGGCCGTCGCGCAGCGGCCCGAACCCCGGCCAGGCGGAGATCAGCCGGACCAGGAGTTCGCGCCCCGGTTCCGTGACGCCCAGCAGGGAGATCAGCAGGCCCAGGACCGCGGCCACCGACAGACCGGGGCCGAACCCCGGCCGGTCGCGGCGCGACCACCACACCCATCCCGCCAGCGACACCAGGCACAACAGCAGCCGCGCCGTGGCCGTCACCGGCTCCCCGTAGCCCGGGGGGACCGCGCCGGAGTTCCACACCCCGCCCAGGAGCAGCAGGGAGCCGACCACGCCGAACGGGGTGTCCGAACGGGCCGCGAACGCCTCCACCCCGGAGGGGTCGGTGTCCGCGCCGCTGGTCAGGGCGGGCAGCAGCCAGGGCAGGGAGACCGTGACCAGCGCGAGCGCGAACAGCCCCGCCCGCGTCCACCAGCGCCCGCCGGACGCCGCCGGGGTGCGCGCCACGCCCGCTCCTGGGTCCTCCCCCGTGGCGGACGCGGATGGCGCAGCGCCCCCATGACTCCCGGAGAACTCACGCGGCACACCGGACGCTTGCGCCTCCTCCATTGCGTGCCCTGACGGCTCCGCCCTCTCCACGGGCTCGGAGAGCCCGTGCGCGACACCAGAGACCGGGGGCCTCGCCGGAGCAGGTCCCGACGGCGCCCTCCCAGCCTCCGCGTCCTCCGACCGCTGGCGTGGTGCGGGCCTCGACGACCCACGCCGCACGGCGGCCCCCTCCCCCCGGGGACGCACGAGCGCGACGGGACCGGCCGTGAGGGCACTCAGCACCACCGACGAGAACCCGCCCACGGCCGCCGGAAGCAGCGCGCGGACCAGTCCGGCGAATCCCGCCGCCGGACGCACCACGGCCAGCCGTGCGGTGGCCCCCACCACCCATGGCAGTCCCGCGTACCCCAGCAGCATCGCCCACTGGCCCAGCAGCAGGCGCTCGGCCACGAACGGGTTCCACACATAGGCCGCCCCGGCGGCGGCCGAAGCCAGCAGGGCCCCGATCCGACCGCCCCGGCACAGCACACGCGAAACCAGACGCGCGGCACCGGCCCCGCCCACGGTGAACACCGCCAACAGCGCCACCGACTGCACGACGTCCCCCGGCAGCACGGCGGACAGCGCGGCCACCGCGGCGTCGCTGGGAACCGCCCGGGGAAAACCGTCCGCGCCCCGCAGCACGGTGCCCAACGACGGGTCGGGCACGAACACCATGTCGTACCGGAGCACGTACCCCGGACCCAGCGCCGGACCGAGTGCCAGCACCCCGGCGAGCAGCCCCACGGCCCACGGCAGCAGCCGCGCGGCCCGACNCGCCGTGGCCGGCCCCCTCGTCCCGCTCCGAAACCATCAGCCCTCCGAGAGCAGGACGCTGTCGGAGTAGCCGCCCTCCGCGTAGTCGCGGTAGGAGCGGACCACGACCTCGTAGGCGCCCGAGACCGTCGCCGACCAGCGCGTCGCCTCCCCCACCGACCCCAGCGTGCGCCATCCCCGGCCGTCCTCGGGACCGCGCGCGTCACGTCGCTCGCAACGCGTCTCCGGCTCCACGGGATCGGGTTCGGAGGGCTCCGGCCGGGGTTCCGGCGTGGGCGTGGGCGGCGGCGACGGCCGCGGGTCCGGCGTGGGCGGACCACTGCTTCCCCCGGACGGATCGTCCACCGGCCCGTCCGAGGGATCGCCCTCCCCCGTGGTCTCCGCGGGCGGACGCCTGTCGTCGGCCACCGAGCACTCCAGCACCCGCACCCACACCTCGTAGTGGGAGGCCTCCGCCACCTCCTCCCACTCCACGGTCGCCCCTCCGTCGAGGACCCGCACCCACGACGGCCCCGGAGGCGGTTCGTCGTCCCACACCCACTGGAGGGGCTCGGACTCCACCCCCTCGTCCCGGCCCTTGAACGGACGCACCACGAACTCGTACCGCGCCCCGCTGAACAACCCCTCCACCAGAACGGAACGGCCGTCCCCGTCGACGCGCACGTCCACGGGAAGCACGGTGGCCTCGTCCGGATCAGGTGTGACCCGCCGTTGCGACACCCGGTAGTCGGTCGCGCCGGGCACGGCCTCCCAGCTGAGCACGAGGCCGTCCTCGGACTCCTCGGCCACGGGCTCGGGCGCGGTCAGCGGACCCACCGCCGGGTTCGGCAGCGGGCGCCGGTAGGCCCGTCCGACCTCCAGGGGATCGGCGAGTGCGTCGGCGAAGGCCGCGGCGATCCTCAGCCCGCCGCGCGTGTTCGGGTGCACCCCGTCCCAGCTGTCGCGGGCCGGGGCGTACCCGTCGGCGACCCGCGCGACCACCACGGGCGAGTCGCTGGAGGTGAGCCGCGAGGCGAGGTCGACCAGACCCATGTTGAACCGGTCGATCTCGGCGTTGATCCTCCCGTCCGCGCCGGTACCCTCGACCGGCGGCAACTCCCCGACGACGAACCGGGTCCTCCCGTGCACGACGCGCACCGTGGAGACCGTCGCACCGATCCCCTCCAGCGCGCTGTCGGCGCCGCCACCGGCCAGGATGTCCTCCGTTCCGGCCAGGAGGAGCAGGTAGTGGGGCTCGTGCTCGGCGGCGATCCGCGCGGTCTCGGCGGCCAGTTCCCGCGCGGTGGCCCCCCACCGGGCGGCGTGGTCGGTGTCGAAGTCGGGGACGGCGTAGTCGTGGTCGTCGAACTCCCCCGCCTCCAGCCCGTACAGGCCGTCGCGCGGACCGACGAAGTCGACCTCCACGTCGGCCTCGCGCAGGTGGGACCACAGGCGGTAGCGCCAGGTGTGGTCACCGCTGCTTCCCTGGGTCAGCGAGTCGCCGACGGCCATGACGCGCAGTTCCCCCTCGGGCGGACCCGGCACGGTGACGGGTCCGGTGGCGGGCCCGTTCTCCGTGCCCTCCGCTCCCCCGGAACCGGTCTGGACGAGCAGGAGGGTGACGGCCATCGCCGAGAGCATGACACCGAGCAGCCCGAGCGGCCCCGGTTCGAAACGCGAGGGCCGCCACGGGGCCAGGTCGCGCCAGGTCAGGTCGCGCGGGTCGGGCCAGAGGCGCCGGTTCCAGCGGAACCGGTCAGCCACACGCTCACGGAACGCGGGGCGTACGGGCACCGTCTCCGGGCCACCCGTGGCCTCGGTGGCCCCAGCGCCCTCGGCGGCCTCAGGCTCCCCCGCGGCCCCGGCGCCAACGGGGTCCGCCTCCGCACGCGGTTCGTCGGTCCCCTCGTCCGGGGAGCTCGGGGCGTCCTCGTCGGGCTCACGCGGGTCCTGCACCGTGCCCATCCCTCGCCGTCGCGCCGTGCGAACATCTCCGAAACAGGTTCTACCCATGCCCTGGCTCGCCAATGACCTGGAAACCTCACAGGTCAGAAACAGGAGCTCGTCAGAGAAGACTAGAACTGGTTATATGGAGGACGTCAACCATCCGACGCCCTCAGCGGCTGAGCGGGACCGCGAACACCGACGTTAGCGGCTACCCCCTCCCCCTCGACCTCCCGGTCCGGCACCGCCGACCCGGATCCGCGCCCCGTCGGGGTCCGGACTCCTCCGGGGTCCACGGGACGGCCGGATCACCCACCAGGAACCCCCTAAGGCACTCCCACACCCCGACCCCCGACCGAGCAGGCGCGCGAACGGCCGCGGCCCCGACAAGAAAGCAGGCCAGCCCCGTGACCGGACTCCTGGTAGCCCTGCTGTCCGCCGTGGTCTACACCGTCGGCCTGACCGTGGAACAGCGCGCGCTGCACGGCGCGGAGTCGATCTCGATCAACCGCCCCCTCCACCTGGCCCGGGTCCTGCTCACCAACCCGCGGTGGGTACTCGGCTGCGTCTTCGCCGCCCTGGGAAGCGTGGGCCTGATCGTCTCACTCGGCCTGGCCCCGGTGTCGGTGGCCCAGCCCGCCTTCGCCGCCGGGGTCGCCTGCGGCATCCTCGTCATCACCCTCGTACTCGGCGAACGCCTCACCCGGGGCGAGTACGTGGCGCTCGGCGTCATGCCGGTCGCGCTCGGCCTGCTCAGCATGTCCACCGCCGACGGCGCCGAGACCGGGACCACGGCCTCCGCCCCGCTGCTCATCGCCGTCAGCCTGACCACCGTGGCGGTGTGCCTGGCCGTCGTCGGCCTGGCCAGCGGCCGGGGCCGCTACATGTCGG
>NZ_ANAX01000224.1:25960-29280 GCF_000341065.1 Nocardiopsis halotolerans DSM 44410
CGCCGCCATGGGCGTGGCCGCCGGTTTCGCGCAGGGCAGTGCGGGACTCCAGGGCAAGGGACTGGGCGGGCTGCTCGCCGAGCACGGCCTGTGGAACGCGGTCCTCCCCGCCCTGCTGTCCCCCTACCCCTACCTGTACGCGGTCGGCTGGGCGGTGGGCATCGTCCTCTTCCAGACATCGCTGCAACGCTCCCGCGCCTCCATCACCGCACCGGTGTCCAACGTCGCGGGCAACGTGTTCATGGTCGTGGCGGGCACGGTCCTGTTCGGCGAGCGGCTCCCCGAGGACCCGGCGATGCTGACCCTGCGGATCGGCGGGTTCGCCCTGACCCTCGTGGTGGTCGTCCTGGTGCGCGGCAACGTGGCCCGGGCCGAGGCCGACACCAGCCGCAAACGCGCCGAGGGCACCGCCCCCGTCACCGTGTGACCCGGCCCGGGTCAACGCACCGGATCCGCCGGTCCGGTCAGACCGCCACCGACACGGCCTGGCGCAGCCCCGGGGCGGCGACGTCGGCCCAGGCCCGCACGACGCTGTCGGGACGGTCGGTCTCCTCCTCGGCCAGGATCAGGCCGGGCTCGGCCACCCAGGCGCCCAGGTCCGCCAGCAGGATGCGCAGGTCCTCCTCCATGCCGCGGCTGTTGCGCAGGTCCTCCACGACCGCCAGCGGAACCGCGACCGTGTGACCCAGACCCAGCTCGGGCAGGCGGTCGAGGAAGACCTTGAGCAGGCCGGTGTAGGTGCCGTGCGCCTGCGGGGAGGCGACGAGCAGGACGTCGCTCCTACCCACCCTCTCCAGGGCGTCGTCGACGGCGGCGGAGGACTCCGCCAGCAGGTCGGCGCCCAGCTCGGCGACGTCGATGACGTCGGGGCGGGAGTCGACACCGGCGCGGGTGGCGACCTCGGAGGCGGCGCGCAGGGCGGCGGCGCGCACGGAGGAACGGGCCTGGGGGGCGGCGACGAGCACGGTGAAGCGAGTCATGCGAGAACTCCTGGGTTCGGTCAGAGCGAGCCGGGATCGACCGGAGGAAACGTCGGGGGGCGGTGATCGGAGAGGGACACCGGAGAGGACGTCGTTCCTCGTACCGACACGGTGCGGACATCGTCGTCTTCGCGTGTGTCGGGTCTGGCGAGGTTGCTCCTCGGGCCGGATACACGGCCCGGGACCCAGAACTGGGAGAGATGCGCGTCCGGTGTCTGCGACAGGGCACGGAGCACGGGGGTACACCCGTGACGCGGGGCACGGCCCCGCAAGGCGCTAGCTACGACAGAGCGCGCTCGCCTGCTGTCGCAGATCGACATGCAGGCGCTGGACAAGCAGCTCACCGGCGGACATGTCTCCATCATGAGGCGCCCCGGGCGCTATCGTCAATGCGTGCGTGCGCACGGCGTGGGGGCTTCCGCGCCGGGCACCGGCCGGTCCAGCACGCGGACAGCCGTCCCACGGGGCGGGATTTCCCAGCTCCACGGGGAATACGGCGGTCCGCGGGGCGAGCCGCGCCCCGTCCCCGGGCGCCCCGCGCGCACCTGTGTAATGTGCGACACACACCGCCCGCCGCGCCGCCCGGAGACACAGGAGAGAGCCCGTCATGGCCCACACCCCCGTCACGCTCACCAACGCCCGCGTCGTGACGCCCGACGGAGTCCACGACGGATGGCTGCGGGTCGAGGACGGCCGCGTGGCCGCCCTCGGTCCGGGCGAGCCCGCGACGAGCGGGGAGACCCGTGACATGGGAGGCGCCTGGGTCGCGCCCGGGCTGGTCGACACCCACATCCACGGGGGCGCCGGACACGCCTTCCCCGACGCCGACCCCGAGGGCGCCCGGGAGATCGTCGCGTTCAACCGGGCCCGCGGGGTGACGGCCCTGGTGGGCGGCCTGGTGGCGGCCACCCCGGACGACACCGTCCGCCAGGTGGCGGCGCTGGCCGAGCTGTGCGACGCGGGCGAACTGGAGGGCATCTACCTGGAGGGGCCCTTCATCGCGCGGTCGAAATGCGGCGCGCACGACCCCGAACTGCTGCGCGACCCGGACACCGCCGAGTTCGACCGCTGGCTCGAAGCCGGGCGGGGACACGTCCGCATGATCACGGTGGCCCCGGAGCTGCCCGGGGCACGGGAACTGATCGGCGCCGCGACCTCCTCCGGCGTCGTGGCGGCTGTGGGGCACACCGAGGCCACCTACGAGCAGACCCTGGCCGCCTTCGACGCGGGGGCGACGGTGGCCACCCACCTGTACAACGCGATGCGTCCGCTGAACCACCGCGACCCGGGGCCGATCGCGGCGGCGCTGGGCGACGACCGCGTGACGGTCGAGCTGATCCTGGACAACGTGCACGTCCACCCCGGCGCGGCCGGGCTGGTGTTCGGCGCCGCGGGCGCGGACCGGGTGTCGCTGGTGACGGACGCGATGTCGGCGACGGGCCTGGGCGACGGCGAGTACACGCTGGGTGACCTTCGCGTGCGGGTGCACGACGGCGAGGCGCGCCTGGTGGAGAACGGGGCGATCGCCTCCAGCACCATCGTGTTGCCCCGGGCGGTGCGCAACGCGGTGGAGGGTCTGGGCGTGAGCGTGCCCGAGGCGGTGCGTTCGGCGTCGTCGGTTCCGGCCGCGGCACTGGGCCTGGACGGCACGGGCCGCATCGAGGAGGGGGGCCGCGCCGACCTCGTCGTGCTCGACGACGACCTCGGGGTACGCGAGGTGATGCACCGGGGTGCGTGGATCGGATAACGGCGTGTCGTAACCTCGTTACGGAGTAGTAATATAACCCTGAGTGACAATGGCGGCAGGGCATCGAGGAGAGCCACCACGCTCGACACGAAAGGATCTGCGCCATGGCCAAGTCGAGACAGACGAGGAACGAGCAGCCGACCCGTGTGCCCTCCGAGGAGCACGAGCACCTCGGAAACCTCGCCGCGGAACTGTCCCGCTACGACGTGCGGGCGGAGGTGGTCGACGAACGGTCGCCCCGCCTGCGGGTCAGCAACCCGTCATCCGCCTGCGCGGCCGAGGACGTGATCTGTGAACGCCGGGAACACGACTACGCGTTCATCGCCTCGTTCGGGGTCTACCTGGGCAGTAGCGGCAGTCTCGGTGTCACGGCCCACAAGGTCGCCTGGCTCGTGGGAGCCACCGAGGCGTGACGTCCGCGAGGGAGGGACGCGGCGCCAACACGCGCCGCGCCCCTCCCCGGGTCCTCGACACCCCCCGAGGAACAACCGAGGAGTCCCACGGAGCTTTACGGCGTAGATCCAACACTGGAGCGGGTCGGCCGCCGCGCGGACCCGCCCGCACCCTAGATGAGTGAGTCCGATGTCTTCAGT
>NZ_ANAX01000225.1 GCF_000341065.1 Nocardiopsis halotolerans DSM 44410
CACTGAAGACATCGGACTCACTCATCTAGGGGGTGTTCCTCCCGGACTCCTCGCCGTCGTCGCGCCGGGCGCGCACGACGGCGCTCAGTTCGATGCCTCCGGGCAGCACGTGCCGCAGTTCGGTGGTGAGCCGCTCGGCCACGCGGCGCAGGGTCTCGTCGTCGCGTTCGTCGAGTTCGAGGCGGATGCCGAGATCGGCGCGCTCGGAGGGGTGGATGCGCACGCGTTCGATGCCGAACTCGGTGTGGGTCACCCCGTAGACGAGCGCGAGGACCTGTGGGTCGTCCTTGGGCTCGGGGACGACGCCGTCCTTGGCGAGCATGCTGAGGAACCGGCCCTGGACGGTGTAGGGCAGGGGGCCGGACACGTCGATCACCAGCGCGTCCGCGTCCTCGTCCAGGGCCGCCCGGCAGGCGTCCCCGATGGTGAAGGGAACGGGGCGCGCGTCCGGGCGCCAGCGGCGGACCGCGTCCACCGAGGTGAAGGCGAGCATGCCGCGGCGGCCGTCCCTGCCCGTCATGACCGGGACGGCGACCTCGCTGTTCTTGTCCTTGGTGAGCCCGCCGACACCCTCCTCGGTCTCGGTGGCCACGGCGACCACCGGGATGAGCACGCGGGAGCCGCTGAGCGCGGCCAGCACCTGGCGGTCACCCGCCCGCCCCTCCGCGTGTTCGCGCAGGCGCGCCTCGACCTCGGGGTCGACGCTGCCGTCGTCGTCGCGGAAGTTCTGGGCGCCGATGATGGATGGTCTGCTCACGGGCAACGACTCTACCTGCGGGCCGCGGACCGCGTGTGCCCGTCCCCGTCATCCCCGCCGGGCGGCCTCGCCGTCTCCGAGGGCCCCGATGATCGTTCCGAGCTGGGAGACCTGTTCACCGGTGAGCCTGTCGAACACCAGGGAGCGCACGCGTCGCGCGTGTCCGGGCGCGGCCTCGCGCAGAAGGAGGGAGCCCTGCTCGGTGAGCACGGCCCACAGGCCCCGGCGGTCGTCGTCGCAGTGCTCCCGGCGTACGTGGCCTCCGCGTTCGAGCCGGGCGATCTGGTGGGAGAGCCTGCTCCTGGACACGATGACGCCGTCGGCGAGTGCGCGCATGCGCATGCGCCGCCCGTCGGCCTCGGACAGGTGCACGAGGATGCCGTACTCGATCAGCGAGAGCCCGGTACGGGCGCGCAGATCCCTCTCCAACTCGTCGTAGATCCAGGCGTTCATCCTGAGGAAACCGCGCCAGACGTGCTGTTCTCCGGCATCGAGCCACGCGGCGTTGTCCATGCGGCCCATCGTAGCGGTGTGGTCCGACGCCCGTTCCCGTCCGCGGGACGGTGTCGGTTTCCCGGCCGGGCGCACGACACGACACACTCCTCTTCCCAGGAAGATTCTTCTGGGGTACCTTGTTACTCAGCAGCGAGAGGGCCCGACCGGGGCCCGCCCACCCGACAGGGAGACACCCATGGCAGAGCAGGAACTGAAGGCCGGCACCTGGAAGATCGACGCCGCCCACAGCGTGGTCGGCTTCTCCGTACGACACATGATGGTCAGCAAGGTCCGCGGCCGGTTCGAGACCTTCGACGCCACTCTGACGGTTCCCGAGGACCCCACCCAGGCCTCCGTCGAAGCCACCATCGACGCCGGTTCCATCAACACCGACAACGGTGACCGCGACAACCACATCCGCTCCGCGGACTTCTTCCACGTCGAGCAGCACCCGCAGTTCACCTTCCGCTCCACCGGAATCCAGGCCAAGGGCGAGGACTTCGTCGTCACGGGCGACCTGACCATCAAGGGCAACACCCGACCGGTCGAGCTCACGCTGGAGTTCAACGGCTCCACCATCGACCCCTTCGGCCTGACCCGCGCCGGTTTCACCGCCTCCACGCAGATCAGCCGCAAGGAGTTCGGCGTGGACATCGAGATGCCGATGGACGGCGGCGGCGTGGTCGTCGGCGACAGGATCACCATCGACATCGACGCCGAGTTCACCCGCCAGGACTGAGCGAGGCCCGGAGAGCCGGAAACGGGCGGACCGGACCAGCCCTCCCGGGGTTTTGACGACACACCGTCATCACTTCCGGGACTGCTCGGATATCGTCAGCGGGGGAGGGCCACGGCCCTCCCCCGCTCGCGTTTCCCATGCGCGCCATCCACCGGCCAGGAGGTCCCGTGCCGTCGTCCAACCCCTTCCCCGCCGAGGTCGTCGCCGCCGTCACCGCCCACATGAACGGCGACCACCCCGAGGACACCCTGCTCATCTGCCGCGCGCTGGGCGGCCGGCCCGAAGCCACCGCGGCGCGCATGACGGGGCTGGACGGCGACGGCGGCGACTACGCGGTCACCGTGGACGGCGCCGAGCACACCGTGCGCGTCCCGTGGGCCCATCCGCTCACCGAGCGCGCCCAGATCCGCACGGAGGTCGTGCGCATGTACCAGGAGGCCTGCGAACGGCTCGGCGTGCCCCCGCGCGGACAGCACTGAGACACGCGCGGGACGCACCGAACGCGTAACCGGCGCGGGGGACGACACGAGGCGGACCCAAGGGCGGCCCCGTGTCCGGCGAAGCCCACGGGCACCCGCCCCGCCACCCCCGTCCTCGCCCGTGGACGGCCTGGAGGACGTCCGGACGGGGCCCAACCGCCTCCCGGACCGCGCTCCCGGTTTCGGCGGAACTCCACGGGGCCGTGAGGAGTCAAACGGGAGAGGGGAACAACGGGGAACACGGGCCCGGCGCCGCGAACGCCACGCGCACCGCGACACGCGGACCTACCCTGGAAGGACCCCCGATCCCCCGCACGCCCACACACGCCTATCCGAAGGACGGCTCCGACCTCCATGGTCACGCCCGACCCCGGTGACGAGAACGCACCGACCCAACGGATCGAACCCACCGCGCCCACCACGCGCGTCGGCCCCGGCCAGGGCGACGGGCGCGCGGGCACCACGCGCTGGGCCACCCGTGTGTTCCGTCCAGGTTCGGCGCGGCGGGACGACACCGCTCCCACACGCGTGTCCCCTCCGGCCCCGGACCGCACCAGCGTCCTGCCCAACGCCACCCGCACGGACCCCTCCGCCACGGCGACGGCCCAGGGCACGCGCCCCGCACGCACCATCCCGGGCGACGGCCGCGCCGACACCCGCACACCCTGGTGGCGGACACTGTTCGGCCCGCTCCTGGACTGGATGGCCCGCCTGGTCTCACGGGTGGTGGTCGGCCCCGCGAGCGACCTCGACTACGCGGTCCCCGCCGAGCTGCGCCGCCGCTACCGCGTACTCGACCACATCGGCGCGGGCGGCGAGGCCGTCGTCTACCTGGCCGAACCCACCGACTCCCCCGGCCGCAGACTCGCGCTCAAGGTCTACCGGCCCGGCCACGACGTCAACCGCGAACTCCTCGACCGCCTCCGCGCCCGTGGCACCGCGTCGCCGCACGCCCCCGCCATCCACGGATACGGCTCCGCCCCGAGCTCCTGGGGCGAGGACCTGGCCTGGGAGGCCCAGGAGTACTTCTCCCAGGGCTCGCTGCGCGCGGTCATCGACCAGGCCCCGCTGACGGACGACCGCGCCCGCGCCGTGGTCTCCGCCGTGGCCGAGTGCCTGCACCACTGGCAGAACGACCTCCAGCACAACCACACCGACGTCAAGCCCGAGAACCTGCTGCTGCGCTCCCTGGACCCGCCCGTCGTCGCCCTCACCGACTTCGGCGGCGCCGTGCGCGCCACCATGAGCCGCGTCTACGGCGGACTGGCGATCACCGAGGACTACGCCGCCCCCGAGGTCGTCGAGGGCCGCCGTGAGGCGCCCGCCGCATGGTGGTCCCTGGGCGTGATGGTGCACGAACTGGTGACCGGCCGCCGCCCCGAACGCGGCGGCAACTGGCTGACCGCGCGCAACACCGAGGTGGACGTCTCCGCGATCACCGACGAACGCTGGCGCCTGCTGGCCCGCGGCCTGCTCGCACCCGCCCCGTCCGCCCGCTGGGGCCACGAGGAGGTCCTCCAGTGGCTGGCGGGCGAACGCCCGCAGATCCGCACGGCGCGCCGCCTGCGCCCCATCGAGTTCGCCGGTGCCAGCCACGAGGACCCGCCGAGCCTGGCCTTCGACCTGCTCGACCGCTCCGAGACCGGCGCCATGTGGCTGCGCAGCCACTGGCCCCAGCTTCGCACCTGGCTGGACCGCGAGGTCAACGACTACACCTTCGACCGCGCCCACCTGACCGGCCTGGACGCGCGCCCCGAACAGGCGCACGTGGCGATCAGCGCCCTGGCCGCCCGGTACGTGCCGGGGATGCCGCCGCGCTTCCGGGGTCACGAGATCAGCGCCGACGGACTGCTGGCCCTGGCCAGCGGCGACGCCAGCCGCCACGCGGTGGTCCGCGAGGCCGTGGCCTCGGGCGTGGTCGGCCTGGGTGCCCAGCACTGGTGCCCTCACCCCGCCTGCCGGTCGGGGGGTTCGGGGCGCTGCGCCCTGTTGGAACGCGTCCAACACGAGGTGCCCCTGATCATGCGCCGCGTCCTCGAGACCGTCGACCAACTGGTCGGCTCCGGTCCGGAGGCGCCCCGGCGCCCGGACGTCCACGAGACCGACACCGCGTGGGCCCGAGCCGTCGAGCTGGTCCTGGCCCCCGACACCGCGTCCCGGTACCGGTCCCTGCTGCGCCGCCAGTCCTGGCACCCCCGGGAGCGCAGCGCCGCCCCGCACGCCCCCTGGTGGGTGGAACAGCGGCGCCTGGCACTGCGCGACGGCAGCGGACGCGACGCCGTGGCCGCCAGGGGCGCGCTGATCACCGCGCTCCTCCTGCTGCCCGAGGCGGCCCGTGTGGGCGGCGGGATCGCCGAGCGCGAGCGCGCCGACGGCAGGGCGCGCCGCCAGGACCGGTGGGCGTCCCTGGCCGGTTCGGCCAGCGAGCGCTGGTCCCAGGCCCGGGAGAAGGTGTCCAGCGCCCGACGGCGGATCGGCGCCTCCTCCGCGCCCGAGCGTCCCGACGACCCGACCGCGCCCCACCCCTACGACCCCACGGGCGCGCGGGAGCCCGCGCCGAACCCCCGCGAGCAGGAACGCAGGAGGCGCAGGGTCGACAGGACCATGGGCCAGATCCAGCGGGCGATGAAGGCGGGCCGGTGCCGCCGCTTCGCCTACCCGGCCGCCCTGCTCGGCCTCGTGGACGGGCTGGGCCGCGTGGTGCGCCCGCAGGAGGGCTTCTACCCCGAGAGCGAGTTCGTGACCTCGGCCTACACCGGCCTGCTGGACGCCAGCGGCGGCGGGATCCTGGGCTGGTTGTCGGAGGTGACCAGCGCGGTGACCGACCTGCTGCCCGCGGCCATGGGCACCTCATGGTGGTTGCCGGTGCTGCTGTCGGTGCTGTTGGTGGTCCTGGGGCGCTCAGCGGCCAGCAAGAAGCCCACCACCCGGGCCCGGCGCCGCCTGGGCGCGTTCCGCCTGGCCGTGGTGGGGTCGCTGTTCATGGTGCTGGTGCTACTGTCCACGGGCCTGCTGGCACTGGGCTCGGGCGTGCTGATCCCCCTGGACGGCCTGCTCGCCTAGGTCGTGTTCCCCGGAACACGCCGTACTCGCGCGGGGTGCCGGCTCCACCGGCAGGGACGGCTACGTCCGGGGCCGGAGCCTGCTCAGGGTGCAGCCCCGCCCGGCCGGGTCCAGACCACGCGTGGCCTGTTTGAACAGGTACTCCGCGCGCGGGTAGGACGGACAGGCGCCCGCGCCCCGTCTCGGGACACAGGTCGGCCTCGGCGGGGGGGG
>NZ_ANAX01000226.1 GCF_000341065.1 Nocardiopsis halotolerans DSM 44410
GCGGCACGTGGACGCCGTGGCTGGCCCTGGTCAACGGCCTCGGCATGATCGCGGCGGGACCCATCGTCATGGACCCGGCCGGCGGATTCCCCGTCGGCGCCGTCACCGCCATGCTGTGGCTGTCCGCGGTCGCCGCCCTCCGCCTCCGCGCCTCCCGAACACCTCCCGAACACCTCCCGACCCGCCCGCCACGGCCCCGCCGCGTCCTCCCGGCGGGGCCGTGTGGGCTATGATCACCCGGTTCGGCGCACGGCCGGACGACACGACGAGGAGGCGGGTGACAGGTGAGTGACGTGATCGGGTTGCGCTCCGGGGAGTACCGGGCGCACGTCGACCACAGGGGCGCGGGTCTACGGGCACTCACCTGGCGTGGCCGCGACGTGGTGTGGCCCTACGGCGAGGACGGCCCCAAGGCCTTCCAGGGCCAGGTACTGGCGCCGTGGCCCAACCGGGTGACCGAGAAGGGCTACCGGTTCAACGGCGTCCACCACGACCTGGAGCCCAACGACCCGGCGACCGGCACCGCCATCCACGGCCTGGTCCACGACCGGACGTGGACCCCGGAGTCGATGTCCGAGGACGCGGCCGTCCTGCGACTGGACTTCGGGGGCACCCCCGGGTTCCCCTTCCCCCTGGAGCTCACCGTCGGCTACCGGCTCGACGGGGACGGACTGACGGTCACCACCACCGCCCGGAACCGGGGTGACGCGCCCGCCCCCTTCGGCCTGGGCTTCCACCCCTATCTGACCCTGGGCGAACCGCTGTCGGCGCTGGCCGCACGCGGAGAGCTCACCCTGGAGGCCACCGCGGGCGCCCGGCAGCCCGTCGACGACCAGATGCTGCCCTCCGGCGCCCCCGTCCCCGTGGACGGCGGCGAGTTCGACTTCCGCCCGCCGGGCCGCGCGCTGGGCGACACGGTCCTGGACACCGCCTTCACCGCACTGGAACGGGACGGCGACGGGCGCGCGTGGGTACGGGCGAGCGGCCCCGAACACCGCGTGTCCCTGTGGTGCGACCGGAGTTTCGGCTGGTTGCAGCTGTTCAGCGCCGACACCCTCGGCGGGCACGACCACCGGGCCCACCTGGCCGCGGAACCGATGACCTGCCCGCCCAACGCGCTGGCCACCGGCACCGACCTGATCGTGCTCACACCCGGCGAGTCCACCGAGCACACGTTCGGCATCACCGCCGAGCCGCTGTCCTGACCGACCGGCCGCGTCCGCTCACGGGGGCTCAGCCGGAACCCGAGGGCTCGCGGCCGAGCACACCGCTGACCCGCTCCAGGTCCTCCACCGTGTCGATGTCCTCCGGACTGGCGATGTCGTCGCAGGGCACGGCGGTGACCAGGTGCGAGTACGCGCGCAGGAACGGTCGCGCTCCCACGTCGTGCACGGCCATGGCGTAGACGGTCGACCAGTGCTCACGGCCCAGCAGCACCGGATTGCGCTGGTTGCCCCCGTAGGTGGCCACCGCGGCGCGGGCGCCCTGTTCGTGCGCCTCCACCAGGCGGCGCACCGCCTCGGGCGTGACCAGCGGCTGGTCGGCCAGCGCGATCAGCACCGCGTCCACCGTGCCGGGCAGGGCGTCGATCCCGGCCCGCACCGACGAGCCCATACCGCTGCGCCAGTCGGGGTTGTGCACCGTGTGGGCACCGCGCACCGGCGTGTCGGCGGCGCCCAACACCACCATGACGGGAGCGCAGCCGCCCTCGGTCAAGGTGCGCACGCCGCGGTCGACCAGGCGCTCACCGCCCACCTCGACCAACGCCTTGGGGCGCCCGAGTCTGCTCCCCGCCCCCGCCGCCAACAGCAGACCCGCCGCCAGGCCCGTACGCTCCCTGTCCCGTGCCTCCCCAGTACCCATGACGTGATGATGTCACGCGGAGGCACGGCGGATGGGCCGCCTGGCGCAGCCCGTCCGGACGCGTTCCGCGGCCGCCCTCCCCACCCCGCCATGACCAGGCACTTCACAACGAAACAGGTTTCGGTTCACTTGGTGGAGTGACCGAATCCGGCCGGAACCAGGGGCACGCGCGGCGTGTCGTGGTGGATCCGGCCCTCGGTCTCCCGCAGGGCGCGCCCGCTGCCTCCCCACCGCGTCTGCACCAGCTCCGCGGCGATCGACACCGCCGTCTCCTCCGGGGTGCGCGCCCCCAGGTCCAGACCGATCGGCGAGTGCAGACGCTCCAGCTCCTCCTCCCGCACCCCCGCCTCGCGCAGCCGCTCCAGACGGTCCTCGTGGGTGCGCCGCGACCCCATCGCACCGATGTACCCGGCACGGGTCCCCAACGCGACCCTGAGCACCGGCACGTCGAACTTGGGATCGTGGGTGAGCACGCAGATGGCCGTGCGCTCGTCGATCTCGTCGGCGATCTCGTCCAGGAACACGTGCGGCCACTTGACCACCACCTCCTCGGCGGTGGGGAACCGCTTGGCGGTCGCGAACACCGGCCGGGCGTCGCACACCGTCACCCGGTAACCCAGATAGGTGCCCAGGTCGGCGACGGCCGCGGCGAAGTCGATCGCGCCGAACACCAGCATGCGGGGCGCGGGCGCGAAGGACTGGACGAACACCTCCAGCTCGTCCCCCCGCCGCTGCCCGTCGGTCCCGTACCGCAGCAGGCCCGTGCTGCCCTGGGCGAGCATGCCGCGCACGTCGTCGTCCAACGCGTCGGCCAGCCGGTCGCTGCCCAGGTCCCCCTCGGCGTGGCCGGGCCAGACCACGCGGCGCCGCCCCACCCGGCCCGCGTCGGAGGGGTCGGAGACGATGG
Organism: Nocardiopsis halotolerans DSM 44410; assembly: GCF_000341065.1. GTDB lineage: Bacteria > Actinomycetota > Actinomycetes > Streptosporangiales > Streptosporangiaceae > Nocardiopsis > Nocardiopsis halotolerans. The sequence goes on from NZ_ANAX01000226.1 coordinate 2,771, forward strand.
TGGCCACGGCGACCGGCTGGTGCTCGTCGATCGCGCCGATCACCGACCCGAGCTGGGCGTAGGTGGCCCGGCTGACCGGCTCCACGAACATGTGCAGGGTGCCCCCGCAGGTCAGACCGACACTGAAGGCGTCGTCATCACTGACCCCGTAGGTGCGGCGCACGGGCACTCCGGTGCGGATGGCTTCCAGGGCCTCCTCGTAGACCGCGCCCTCCACGCAGCCCCCGGACACGCTCCCGACGACCTCGCCGGAGGCACTGACCAGCATCGCGGCGCCCGCGTCACGGGGCGAGCTCTTGTAGGTGTCGATCACGGTGGCCAACGCGAACGTCTCGCCCGACGCGTACAGGTCGGACACGGCCGCTCGGATGTCGCGCACGCGGTACCTTCTTCCACGTTCCTTCTGGTGGCTCTCGGTACCAAACTATGTGCCCCACACAACACCGCGGGAGCCACGGATCCTCAAGAATCCGACGGCTCCCCCGGGAGGTTCCTACGAGAGGCCGGGCTCGCGGCCCTCCCCGCGCTCCTCCAGCAGCGCGCGGAACTCCGCCAGAGAGCGGTGGGCGACCACTCCGTCGGCGCTCTGGATGCCCATCACCGCCAGGGTCGTCCCGTCGGACAGGTCCACCGAGGGCCAGGGCTCCCCCACCGGCATCCGGATGTCCACGACCTCCGTCCACGACAGGACGTGGGTGCGGATGCTGTTGACCACCGTCACGCCCTCCTCGGTGGCCACCAGCCTCGGCCGGGCGACCAGGTGCAGGCCGGCGGCGATGACCAGACCCAGTCCCACCATCAGGAACCGGTCCATGAACCCCCAGACCTCCGGCATGACCACGGCCATCACCACGGCGGTCACCATGATCAGCAGGGCCAGGCCGTAGGCCACCCACCGCACCGACCGGGGACGCCACGTCCTGGGCAGGACCGGCCGCATCGACGCCTCGTCCACCGGCTCTTCCCTCGTCCTCACCGACTACTCCACTCCGCCCGCCCGGGGCCCCACCAGGGCACCGGACACCAACGCGACGACCAGAAGGGGGCACCGACCCGGGGTGGGGGCGCTCCGGCCACACCGGCGTCGTGTCCGGCCGCCCCACCGGGCCCCGGCGCTCCGCGCACCCGGACCAGGATCAGCGGCGCAGTCCGCGCAGGACCACCGCCGTGTCCAGGGCGGCCAGGGCGGCCTCGGCGCCCTTGTTCTCGACGCTTCCCGGCAGACCCGCGCGGTCACGTGCCTGCTCCAGGGTGTCACAGGTCAGCACGCCGTTGCCCACGGGGGTGGAGTGACGCAGAGCCACCTCGGTCAACCCGTGGGTAACCGACTGGCACACGTAGTCGAAGTGGGGAGTGCCGCCCCGGATGACCGCGCCCAGGGCGATCACGGCGTCGTGCTTGCGGGCCAGCTCCTGGACCACCACGGGGAGCTCGACCGCCCCCGCGACCTCCACCACGGCCGGGGCCGACGCCCCCGAGGCCTTCACCACGTCCAGGGCGTTGGCGAGCATCGGCTCGACGACGGAGGCGTTCCACCGGGTCACGACGATGCCCACCGACATCCCCGAGGCGTCCACACCGTGCTGTTCCGGACGTCCTTCACCACTCATGGGTTCCTGTCTTTCTGTCTGCGCGAACTGCGGGGAGGCGGTGGCCCGGGCGGGCCGCGGTCAACGGGTCACACCGGTCAGGTCGTGGCCCATACGGTCGCGCTTGGTACGCAGGTAGGCGACGTTGTCCTCGGTGACGAAGGAGGGCATGCCCACCCGCTCGCTGACCCGCACACCGTGGCGCTCCAACCCCTCGGCCTTGTCGGGGTTGTTGCTCAGCAGCCGCACCGACGACACGCCCAGGTCGGTGAGGATCTGCGCCCCGGCACCGAACTCGCGGGCGTCGGCGGGCAGCCCCAGGCTCAGGTTGGCGTCCACCGTGTCCACACCCCGGTCCTGGAGACTGTAGGCGCTCAGCTTGTGCAGCAGACCGATACCCCGGCCCTCGTGACCGCCCAGGTAGACGACCACACCGCGTCCCTCCTCGGCGATGTCGGCCATGGCGGCGTCCAACTGGGCTCCGCAGTCGCAGCGGTGGGAGCCGAACGCGTCACCGGTGAGGCACTCCGAGTGCAGGCGGGCCAGGACGTCGGTGCCGTCGGACAGATCCCCGTACACCAGTGCGACGTGCTCGGCGCCGTCGGTGGTGCCCCGGAACCCGACCGCGCGCCACTGGCCGTACCTGTTGGGCAGGCGGGTCTCGACCATGCGGGTGACCAGCGGCGGGTGGGCCTCGGCGTCGGTGAGCGTCTCGCCCAGGGCGGCGCGGTGCGCGGCCAACTGCTCGACCGACACCAGCTTGAGGCCGTGCTCGTCGGCGAACTCGCGCAGCCGGGGCAGGCGGGCCATGGTGCCGTCGTCGTTGACCACCTCGGCGAGCACACCCGCGGGACGCAGACCGGCCAGGCGGGCGAAGTCCACGGAGGCCTCGGTGTGACCGCGCCGGGCCAGGACACCGCCCGGCCGCGCGCGCAGCGGAAGGATGTGACCCGGACGCACGAAGTCGGAGGGGCGGCTGCCCGAGGAGGCCAGCAGGCGGATGGTCCGGGCCCGGTCGGCGGCGGAGATGCCGGTGGTGACACCCTCACGCGCGTCGACGGTGACCGTGTAGGCCGTGCGCAGGCTCTCCTCGTTGCGCGCGGTCATCAGCGGCAGGTCGAGGCGGTCCAGGTCCGGGCCCTCCATGGGGACGCACACCACCCCGGAGGTGTGGCGGATCATGAACGCCAGGAGCTCGGGCGTGGCGAGTTCGGCGGCGAAGATGATGTCGCCCTCGTTCTCGCGGTCCTCGTCGTCGACCACCACGATGGCCCGCCCCGCGGCGAACTCCGCGACGGCCTCCTCGATGGGGTCCAGGACGACGGCCTGCTCGATCTCTGCGGTGGCCGGGGTGGCGTCGGTGACGGTCATGTCCGCTCCCTGGGGTGAGTCGTGGATGTGGGTGGTGTGGCGGGTGGCGGCCCGACCCGGCGGGTCCGCCCCCCGGCGCCCGGCGCCGGTGCTCACGCCCGCGGGCGGACCGCGGCCACGGCGGTGATGCGCTCGACGTACTTGGCGATGACGTCCACCTCGATGTTCACGGTGGCGCCGGTGGCCAGACCGCCCAGAGTGGTGGCCCTCAGGGTCTCGGGGATCAGACTGACCTCGAAGAACTCCTCCTCCGCACCGGGGTCGCTGACCGCGGAGACGGTGAGGCTGGTGCCGTCGACGGTGATCGACCCCTTCTCGACCACGTACGGGGAGAGGTGGGCGGGCAGCCCGAAGCGCAGAACGTCCCAGTTGTCACCGGGATTCCGGGAGAGCAGGCACGCGGTGCCGTCGACGTGGCCCTGGACGATGTGGCCGCCGAGGCGGCCGTCCGCGCGGGCGGCGCGTTCGAGGTTGACTGGGGAGCCCGGTGCGAGGGCGCCGAGGGAGGAGCGGTCCAGGGACTCCTTCATGACGTCGGCGGTGAAGACGCCCTCGCCGCGGTCGACGACGGTCAGGCACACGCCGTTGACCGCGATGGAGTCGCCGTGCCCGGCGTCCGAGCTGACCAGGGGGCCGCGGACCGACAGGAGGACGGACTCCCCCGTGGTACCGGCGGCTTCGATGGAGACGACCTCGCCGAGCTCTTCCACGATTCCGGTGAACACGCCCTTGCCTTCCCTTCGCCTTGCGGGCTCCGGGGAAGAGGGGTGTGGAAACGGGTCCACGACAAGGCGGCACCGGGGGTCGCGCGTCAGTGGACGCGGCGACGGACGGACCGTCCCGACACGTACTGCCTCCCATCCGGACTTTCACCGTCGGTACCGGAATTCCACCGGTTCAACCGGCCGATGGATTCGGCCGGGTCGCGGACTGTCACCGCCGGTTCGGAATTACACCGACCCCGGAGCACGTGTTTGACTGTTGTCTCAACTGGCTCGAATCCTAACCCCTTCCCAACTGGGGCGCATAGCTGGTGTGACGCGAATCATCCACGTTCGTCGCCGTCCCCGGCGTCCGCGGAGGTGTCGGACGGCGCCTGCGCGGGCGTGTCGCCGGAGCCGCCCCGGCCCCCGCCCACAGGGGTTTCGGTCGAGGTTTCGGGCCTGGTGGCCAGGCCGCTGCGCACGAACATCTCCGGCGCCAGGTAGGAGGCCCAGAAAGTGATCACGGCGTAGGCGACGAACGACACCACCGCCTCGGCGAGCCCGGTCAGGGTGCCGAAGAGCACGTACACCAGCACCTGGACGAGCACCGCCACCGAGGCGCCCAGGACGAGGCGGGCGGCCCGGGAGACGAGCGTGCCCCGGGCGCTGTACCAGCCGCGCTTCGCGAGCAGGGTGAAGCCGACGAGCCCGCCGAGCAGTGAGCCGGCCCCGACGTACAACCCGATCAGGGTCTCCTCGGCCGGGTCCGCGGGCACGGCGCCGTTCCACTCCACGGGAACCGTCCAGCCGTCGCGCACGAGCAGCTGCCACAGGGTCGCGACCAGGCAGGGCACCAGGGTGGCGGCGAGGGCGTAGCCCACCCAGCGGCCGGTACCCAGACCCAGCCACCAGGCGGTGATCCGGTCCTCCCAGCGCAGGACCACCCACAACAGGACGGCCCCCAGCAGCAGACCGGCCAGGACGTCACTGATGAAGTGCGCGCCCAGGTGGACCCGGGAGAACGCGACGAGCGCGATGACGGCCACGCACGCCCACAGCACGGCGCGGCGGCCCGACCGCAGACCCAGGTAGCCCCAGGTGACCGTAGCCCCCTGGGTGTGACCTGAGGGAATCCCGAAGCTGCCGGAGCTGGTGTGGGCCGTGATGCGGGCGTCGTACCAGTAGGGGCGGGCCCCGTAGAGCACCGACTTGGCCAGTTGGTTCACCACACCCGAGGAGGCGACCACGATGAAGAGGCGGGCGCCCAGGCCGGGGTTGACGCACCAGAAGACCAGGGCGAGGGCGATGATGACCAGGGTGTGGGAGCCCAGATGGGTGATCAGGCCCAGCGGGTGGGCCAGCCAGTCCCCCAGTCCCTGGAGCCATCGGATGGGGGCGGTCTCCGCCTCCCACAGCACGTCCATGGCCAGATGCTCGGCCGTCCAAGCGTTCAACGCGTACTCCCACGGGTCCGCGCCTGGCAACGCGCTCACGCCGCGCCGCTCCCCCGCACGCGCGCACACGCGAGGAGAAGACGGAGCCGCGACCAAGCGGAATCAACGACTACGAAGCGCACAGCTTAGGGGGCCCGGTCCGCTGTGGCCAGCCGTGCGCGGGGCCGTGTCGGGATCGTTGCGCGGTCGGTGGTCAGTTTCGGTCGGCGGCCTCGGCGGCGAGGGAGCGCAGGGACTCCACGGCCTTGGCCGGGTCCTGTGCGCCGTAGACAGCCGAACCCGCGACGAAGACGTCGGCTCCGGCCTCGGCGGCCCGCTCGACGGTCTCGGCGCTGACCCCGCCGTCGACCTGGAGCCAGACGGAGGCCTCGCGGCTGTCGAGGATCTCGCGTGCCCTGCGGATCTTGGGCAGGACCACGTCGAGGAACCTCTGGCCGCCGAAACCGGGCTCGACGGTCATGAGCAGGAGCATGTCCATCTCGCCGATGATGTCGGCGTAGGGCTCGACCGCCTCGGCGGGGTTGAGGGCCAGGCCCGCGCGGGCCCCCAGGCGGCGGATCTCGCGCAGGGTGCGCACGGGGGCGTTGGCGGCCTTGGCGTGGATGGTCACGCTGCCCGCGCCCGCCTCGGCGTAGGCCGGAGCCCACCGGTCGGGGTCCTCGATCATCAGGTGGCAGTCCAGGGGCGTGCTGGTCGCCTTGAGCAGGGACTCCACGACGGGCAGGCCCAACGTCAGGTTCGGCACGAAGTGGTTGTCCATCACGTCGACGTGGAGCCAGTCGGCGGACGGGGACACGGCGGCGGCTTCGTCGGCGAGGTGGGCGAAGTCGGCGCTCAGGATGCTGGGTGAGATCTGGATGGCCACGCGTGCAGTGTAGCCACGGATCGTGGCGGCCCGTGGCACGGGTGGTGGGCCCGAACTGCGGGGACGTGGAGAGGGTGTTCTCTCTCCCCTCACGTTTCTCGCGGTTTCGTGCTGCTCCTTTACGACGTAGATCCAAAGGGGGTCCTCCGTGGGCCTCCCCACTGGCCGAGAGGAATGGAGGGGGCCTCCGAAGGTCCCGGTCCGGGCCCCTCCCGACCGATCGGAGGAAAGGTGAGCGAGGACACCGAGACCGGCCTGGGCGTCGTCTGCGAACACGCCAGCGCGGTCCGCGACCGGCTGCGGCGGGTGCACGGCGGCTCAGCGCTGGTCGACGCCGTGCTCGTGGCCGCCCGTGAGGGCGGGGACGTGGCGGCGGAACTGGCCTGCCTCCAGGAGGCCCTGGTCGCGATCGACGGCCGGGGGCTGTCCGCCCACGCCGACGGCATCCGCTACGTGGGCCCCGCGGACCTGGAGGTGCCCGGGACCGGTCTGCCCCGACCCGCCTCCGCCCTGTTCGGATGCCCCCAGGGCCGGTGCGTGCGGACCTGGGAGCCCACCCCGGCCGAGGACGTGCCGGTCTGCCTGGTCAGCGGTGCTCCCCTGCGCTCGGGGCGGTAGGCGTGGGCGACATGTGGGCGGAACTGGGACGGAGGCTCACCGAAAGGTGGGTGAGCTCCCTCGCCCTGCCCGGAGCCCTCTACCTGGCGGTCGCCACGGCCGCGTACGCCCTCGGTTGGAGCGGGGCGTGGGACGTGGGGCACCTCGCCGAGCGGGTCACCGGCTGGGCCGAGGACCCCCGCGTGGACAGCCTCGGCGGCCAGGTGCTGGTCTTCGCCGCCGTGGTGGCCGGGAGCACCGCCACGGGACTGGTCGCACAGGGGCTGGGCTGGCTGGTCGAGCGGGTGTGGACGGCCGCGGACCAGGAACGCTGGCCGCCGCCGTTGCGCGGCTGGGCCGAACGGTGGACGCGGTCGCGCCGCGGGAGGTGGGACGGGCTGCGCGCGGAGGTCGAGCGGGCGCGTGGCGAAGGCCCGGAGGAGGAGTTCGCGGCGGCCTACGACCGGATGGCGCGGATCTCCCCCGAACGCCCCCGGCGCGCCACCTGGTGCGGTGACCGGATCGTGGCCGTGCGGACGCGGCTGGCCCGCGACCACCGCGCGGACCTGACCGTGCTGTGGCCGCACCTGTGGCTGGT
>NZ_ANAX01000227.1 GCF_000341065.1 Nocardiopsis halotolerans DSM 44410
TCTGGAGGTCGCCGGAGCCCGCGAACGGCTGACCCGCTCCACCGGGGCCGCGGCGTGGGCGCTGCTGTACCTTCCGCTGACGGTGGCGTGGTGGCCAGCCGCGCTCGTCGCCGCCGCGCTGGCGGGGATCGCCTGGGTGCGTACCCGGACGGCGGTCGGGGTCTACGCCACGCTGGTGGAGGCCACCGTCCGGCTGCACGTGGTGGAACTGGCCGACCGGGTGGGGGTCGCGCACGACGGGGCGTTCAGCCGGGAGATGGGCGAGCGTCTCACCCTGCGTCTGCGCGCGAGCGTGCCACCGGTGCCCCCGGCACCCCCGTCCCCGCTCACTCCCGGGCCCGCGTCCCCGCGGGCCCGGGAGGGCGCCGAGCAGGGTGGAGAGCCGGGGGCGTGACACGGAAAGAGCCCGTCGCCCGTTCCGGGCGCCGCGTCGGGCGCCCGGCGTGGGTGCCCGCCGGCCTGGGTGGTCAGCGTCCCCGTGCGCGCGGACGGCCCCCGGAACACAGCCCCGCGCCCCTCTCCCCCGCGGGGGCTTCCGGACTCAGGCCTGCTCTGACCTGCGCAGCAGTGCCAGGAACATCGCGTCGGTCCCGTGCACGTGCGGCCAGAACTGCACGTACCTTCCCTCCGGACCGGCCGCGAGGTCGGGCACGTCGTCCAGGAAGTCGGCGGCGCGCAGCAGGGTGAGGTCGTCGCGCTCGGACAGGACCCTCCGGACGATCCCGTCGGTCTCGTCCAGGTGCGGCGAGCACGTCACGTAGGCGACGACCCCGCCGGGACGGACGGCGTCGGCCGCGCTCACCAGCAGGTCGTGCTGGAGCGGCCCCAGTTCGGCGACCGACTCCTCGGTGCGCCGCCAACGCGACTCCGGGCGGCGGCGCAGCGCCCCCAGCCCCGTGCAGGGCGCGTCCACCAGCACCCGGTCGAAGGCACCCGGCCGCCATGCGGGCCGGGTTCCGTCGGCGACCACGGCCCGGCCCGCGTCGCGGGGCGAGCGGCGCACCGCCCCGGCCACCAGACCGGCGCGGGCGGGCTGGACCTCGGCGGCCAGCAGGCGGGCGTCGCGCTGCCCGGCCAGGGACGCCAGCAGCCCGGCCTTGCCTCCCGGGCCCGCGCACATGTCCAGCCAGCGCGCGTCGGCACCGTGGGTGTCCACCCTGGTCAGGGCGAGGGCGACCAGCTGGCTGGCCTCGTCCTGCACGGCGGCGCGGTTCTGGTGCACCTCGCGGATCGCCGCCGGGTCTCCCTCGGGGAGGTAGGCGGCGAACGGTGAGTAGCGCGCCTCCTCGGCGCCGGCGGCCACCAGGTCGGCGACGGTGGCGCGGCCCGGCTTGGCCACGAGTGTCACGCGGGGGCGCTCGTTGTGCGCGGCGAGCAGGCGCTCGGTCTCGTGCAGACCGTCGGCGGCCCTCTCCCCCAGCGCCCGGGCCAGCGCCTTGACCACCCAGCGCGGGTGGCTGTGCACCACGGACAGGTAGCCGCTGGGGTCGACGGAACGGTCGGGGGCGACCACGGACGTCCACCCGTCCAGGTCGCGGGCGGACACCCGGCGCAGGACCGCGTTGACGAACCGGCTCCGGTGGTGGCCCACGATCCTGCGGGCCAGGTCCACGGTCGCGCTGACGGCGGCGTGCGGCGGGATCTTGGTGGACAGCAGCTGGTGGGAGCCCAGGCGCAGCAGCGGCAGCACCTCGGCGTCCACGGAGGCGAGCGTGCGGTCCACGCAGGCCTCCAGGACGGCGTCGTAGGTGCCCTGGAGGCGCAGGGTTCCGTAGGTCAGCTCGGTGGCCAGGGCGGCGTCGCGGCCGCTGATGCCGCGCTCGCCGAGCAGGGAGGGCAGCAGCAGGTTGGCGTAGGCGTCGCGCTGGTCGACCGCGCGCAGCACGTCGTAGGCGACGCGGCGGGCGGGGTCGCGGGGCTGGGGCTGCCCGGACGCGCCCCGGCCGTCACCGCCCCGTGCGGGTCTCCCGCCCCTGCGGGGACGGCGGTACGGGGATCGGGACTGCTCGCTCAACGTGTGCTGCCTCAACAAACCGGGGACGGGTCCTGGCGGGTGTCACCCCGCCAGGTCGAGACTACGGCAGCTCAGCGGCCCAGGCGGTCCTCGTCGGTGGGACGCACGCCACGGGCCCAGTCGACCGCGGCCATGGCGCGCTTGCCCTGGGGCCGCACCTCTCCCAGGACGACCGGGTGGGTGCTGGTCCCGACGATGACGCGCCTCTTGTCGGCGTGCAGCTGTCCGGGGTCGAGCACCGGCGTGTCGGCGTCGGTGAGGGGGGTGACCGGGCCGAGCTTGAGGCGTCCGCCGCGGAAGGTGGTCCAGGCGCCGGGGGCGGGTGTGCACGCGCGGGCCACCCGGTCCACCCGCAGGGCGGGTGCGGTGAAGTCGAGTTCGGCGTCCTCGGTGGTGAGCTTGGCGGCGTGGGAGACGCCGTCGGCGGGCTGCTCGACCGGACTGAGCTGCCCGGCGGCGATGCCGTCGAGGGTGCGCACGAGGAGTTCGGCGCCGGAGACGGAGAGGCGTTCCAGGAGTTCACCGCTGGTGTCGGTGGGGCGCACGGCCTCGGTGAGCGTGCCGTAGACCGGGCCGGCGTCGAGTTCCTTGACGATCTGGAAGGTGGACGCGCCGGTGAGGTCGTCGCCGTGCAGGAGCGCGTGCTGGACGGGTGCCGCGCCGCGCCAGGCGGGCAGCAGGGAGAAGTGCAGGTTGACCCAGCCGTGGCGGGGGACGTCGAGCGCGGACTGGGGCAGCAGGGCGCCGTAGGCGACGACGGGGCAGCAGTCGGGGGCGATCTCGGCCAGCCGCTCCAGGAACTCGGGGTCGCCCGCCCTCGCGGGCTTGAGGACCTCGATGCCCTCGCTGGCGGCGAGCGCGCCGACCGGGCTGGCGGAGACCTTCCGGCCGCGTCCGGAGCGCGCGTCGGGGCGGGTGACCACGGCGGCGACCTCGTGGTCGGAGTCGATCAACGCCCGCAGGGACGGCACCGCCACCTGCGGTGTTCCGGCGAAGACAAGCTTCATACGTGGTTTCCCCTTCACGTTCGCCCGGGGCCGCTCCTCCGGACCGCGACCCGGGTCCGGGCGCGGGCGCGTCCGGGTCCCCGGTCGGGGAGGCGGAGCGCCCGCGAGCGCGGTCTGTCGGGTTCCCAGTTCTACCAGTCGCCACCGGGCGCGGAAGCGGTTCGCGGCCGAGCTCCGCGCCGTTCCCCGGTCGGCCGGGTCCGTCGAGGCCAGAGTTCCCAGGTGCGCGCCCACCGCCCGCAGTACCGTCGCGTCCTGGGCGGGGAGGCCCCTGAGACGGTCGCGGATGGAGGGCCCGGTGGGGCGGAGGCGAGGTGGGCCTCCTGGACCGGACGCGGCCGCCGGGTGCTGGTCTGCGCCAGCGGCCCCACCCTCTGCCCGCGCGCCCCGTGACCATGTTCGACGCGGCAGTGGCCGGGGGTGGGGCGCTTGTCCGGAGGACCGGCGCGTCTCCCGCGCTCGGTCGCCTCGACCGGACACCCGGGAAGCGGCGCCGAGCACCGCGTACCACTCCGGACGGGCAGCGCTCGGGAACACTCGTGTGCGCCTGGGCGGCCTCCCACACCAACGGCCCACAGCCCCCGTTCCAGGATCACCCGCACGCCCAGTACGGCGACGGCCACGTACCGCCGCCTGTGGACGGCCGTGTGCGCGGGGAGGACGTCGGAGGGCTCTGGTAGACAGAGCATGATGACAGCGCAGCCAGGCCAACCCGACGGAGTCCTCTTCGACCTCCCGGAGCGGGAGAGGAGCAAGGCCCCCACGGCCAGGAGGTCCCGCCGCCCCGCCCCACGCGGGCCCGCCGA
>NZ_ANAX01000228.1 GCF_000341065.1 Nocardiopsis halotolerans DSM 44410
CCCCACCTGGACCGGTACTTCGACTACCGGGTGCCCGCCGACATGGACGAGGCAGCGGTGCCCGGGTGCCGGGTGAAGGTGCGCTTCAACAACCGCCAGCTGGGCGGTTTCCTGGCCGAACGGGTGGAGACCTCGGAGTTCTCCGGGCGGTTGGCCTACCTGGAGTCGGTCGTCTCCCCCGAACCGGTGCTGACCCCCGAGATCCTGGGGTTGGCCCGCGCGGTCGCCGACCGCTACGCGGGCACGCTGAGCGACGTGCTGCGCCTGGCCGTTCCGCCCCGCCACGCCCGCGTGGAGAAGGAGGCGGCCAGGGCCGCGGCCTCCGACGCGAAGACCGCCGAGGGCACCGAGACGGCACCCGACATGGGCGACACGGCCCCGAACCCGACCGGCGCGGACACGGGCACCCCTCCGTCCGGTCCCACCGAGACCGGTGGGACCACGGTGGCCACAGCACCGAACGCTGACGACGAGTCCGCTGAGACGGTAATGGCCGGTGGGACCTCCGAGACAGCGGAAACCGCCGTGGGGCGGAGCCACTCCCAGGCCGGCTCCGGTTCCGGAGCACCGACCGGGGCCACGGCCGCAGCCGCCTCGGAGACCGCGGGCGCGGCGCCCGGCACGGCGCAGGGGACCCCCGGGGCGGCCGAGGTGGAGCCGGGCCCCTGGGCGGACTATCCCGACGGTCCCTCGTTCCTGCGCGCGCTGCGCGCGGGCCAGCCCGCCCGGGCCGTGTGGAACGCCCTGCCCGGCACGGACTGGGCGGACGCGGTGGCGGTCGCCGCGCACGCGGCCCTGGCCGCCGGGCGCGGCACGGTGATCGTGGTTCCCGACGGCCGCGACGTGGAGGCCGTCGACACCGCCCTGGAACGTCACCTGGGAAAGCACCGGTACGTGGCGCTCACCGCCGACCTCGGACCGGCCGAACGCTACCGTCGCTGGTTGTCGGTGCTGCGCGGACGGGTCCGGGTCGTGGTCGGCACCCGCGCGGCGGTGTTCGCGCCCGTGCGCGACCTGGGCCTGGTGGTGCTGTGGGACGACGGCGACGACGTGCACGCCGATCCGCACGCCCCCTATCCGCACGCGCGCACGGTGTTGTCGATGCGCGCGCACCGCGTCGGCGCCGGCGCCCTGATCGGCGGGCACACGCGTACCACCGACGCCCAGCTGCTGGCCGAGTCGGGGTGGGCGCTCCCGCTGGTCGCCGACCGGGCGACCCTGCGTCGCCGCGCGCCGCTGGTACGTGCGGCCGGGGACGACCGCGAACTGGCGCGCGACGAGGCGGCGCGGTCGGCGCGGATGCCGAGCGTGGCCCTGCGTACGGCACGCGAGGCGTCCCGGACCGGCCCGGTGCTCTTCCAGGTGCCGCGCCGGGGGTACCTGAACACCCTGGCCTGCGCCGGATGCCGTGAGCCCGCCCGCTGCGACTCCTGCCGGGGCCCGCTCGCGGTGCGCGGTTCGCACGCCATGCCCTCGTGCGGCTGGTGCGGCCGGGTGGCCGGCCAGTGGGCGTGCCCGGAGTGCGGCGTCACCCGCATGCGAGCGGTGGTGGTGGGTGCCCGTCGCACCGCGGAGGAGCTGGGACGGGCCTTCCCCTCGCTGACCGTGCGTACGTCGGGCCGTGAGGAGGTCCTGTCCCGGGTGGCGGACAGACCCTCGCTGGTGGTGGCCACCCCCGGCGCCGAACCGGTGGCGGAGAACGGGTACGCGGCGGCGGTACTGCTGGACGGCTGGGCGCTGTTGAACCGGATGGACCTGCGCGCTTCGGAGGAGGCGCTGCGGCGCTGGCTGAACGCGGCGGCGCTGGTGCGGCCGGGCGGCACGGTGGTGGTGTCGGCCGACGCCTCGCTACCGGTCGTGCAGTCGTTCGTGCGCTGGGACCCCGGGGGCTTCGCCGAGCGCGAGCTGGCCGAGCGCCGCGAACTGGGGTTCCCGCCAGCGGTGTCGATGGCCTCGGTCACCGGCGGCCCCGAGCACGTGCGCGAGCTGCTCGACCAGATCGAACTGCCCGAGGGCGCCGAACTCCTGGGGCCGGTGCCGGTGGGCGCGGACCGGGCGGTCGGCCCGGACGGGACCCACCAGACGGAGCGCGCGCTGCTGCGGGTGCCCCGGAACGGGGTGGGCGCGCTGGCCCGGTCTCTCAAGGTGGCGGCCTCGGCCCGCAGCGCGCGCCGCGACGAGCACCTGGCACAGGTCAGGGTGGACCCGCTGCACGTGGTCTAGTGCTCCGGCCGGAGGCGTCACCGGTGTGACGCACGAGGCACGGCTCTCCAAGGACACCTGCCCACGGCCGCGGCCGGCCCCCGGCCCCGGTGTCCGGGACCGCCACGCACACGCGGGCACCGCGCCCGGAACGGGTGGGGAACTCCCGCGGTGCCGCGCCAGGCACAGCGGGAAAACCCGTTGAAGGGTCGGCGGGCTCCCGGAAGACTGTCCGCCATGGCGGACTCCACCGCGGACCTCTTCGACTCGGTGGCCGACGTCTACGACGCGTCGGTGCCCTTCTTCACCACCTTCGCTCGGCGGCTGGTGGCCTGGGCCGAGCCTCCTCGCGGCGCGCGGCTGCTGGACCTGGGCGCCGGGCGCGGTGCCGTGTCCGTCGCGGTCTCGGAGGCGCTGGGGCCCTCGTGTTCGATCCTGGCCGTGGACGTCTCGCCCCGGATGGTCGGCGCCCTGGCCGCGCTCCCGCTCCCCCGTCTGCGTGCGCGCGTGATGGACGCCCAGGCGCTGGACCTGCCCGACGCCTCCCGCGACACGGTGCTCAGCGGCTTCGCCCTCCACATCCTTCCGGACCCGGGCGCGGCGCTGCGCGGTGTGGCCCGGGTGCTCGCCCCCGGGGCGGCGCTCGCCTTCTCCACCCCCGGCCCCAGCGCCGACGGCGGCTGGTGGTCGCGCTACGGCACGATCTTCGACGAGTTCGCGGCCCTGGCGGACGCGCCCGCCGGGATGGGCGGGCCTCCCCCGGACTGGGGGGAGCTCGCCGAGCAGGCCGGGCTGCGGTACACACGCACGGCGGCCACGGAGCTCTCGCTGCCCCTGGACGGCCCCGAGGCGCACTGGCGGTGGCTGCTCTCCCACGGCAACCGGTGGCTCCACGACGCCCTCGGCCCGGCCGACCGGCGCGCGTTCGAGCGAAGGGTCCTGCACAGCCTCGCCGAGCACCACCCAACGCGGGGTCACAGCCTCATCGCCGGAGCCGTCCTCCACGAGATGGTCAGGCCCTGAGCCGTGCCCCGGGAGTACTCAGCCGCCGTATCCGGCGCGGTACAGGTCGCGCAGCGTGGCCACCTCGGCGCTGTGGTGGATGACCTCACGGTTGACGTGCAGCACGAGCGCGACCATCGGGAAGTCCGCCCACTGGGGCGCCTCGGCTCCGCCCACCGGCGCGGCCAGCCCCTGGTCGTCCAGCGCCTGGACGTGTCCGGACCAGGTCTCGTAGGCGTGGCGCAGCCGCTGTCTGGCGTCGGTGGCGGTCGCGGGCCAGTCGATGTTCTCGCGCGTGGCGGTGCGGTCGCCGAAGTGCCAGTTGACCCGGGTCTCCAGCACGTCCACGACGATGTGGCCGAGCCGCCAGGCGATGGTGGTCACCGGCGGCGGATCCGGCTCGGGAACGGCCCCGTCGGGCCGGTACCGACCGTCCGGGCCCTCGCGCACGGCCCAGGCGCCGGGCACCGGCGTCCAGTGGAACTCCTCGTCGGTGAGGCCCTCCAGCCTGGGCCACAGGGAGTACTCCCAGTGGAACTGGAGCTGTGCCAGGACCTCTCCGGTCCAGTTCACCGCCATCCGCGCACATTCCCCTCCCCGCGGGGCGCCCGGCCCAGCCCCGCCAGAGTCCCGGTGCCGTGGTCGGACACCTCCTCGTCCGGATAGGGCCACCATCGCAGGTCGGCGACCCCCGGCTCAACCGGCAGGAAGGGGGCGAAGGCGCGTTCCACCGCGGCCCGGGGAGCCGGGGAGGCGAGGGCGAGGTAGCCGCCCGCGCGCATGAGGGCGTGGAGGTCGCCGATCCCCTCGGGCGGGTCGTCGGCGGTGAAGGGGCGGGTCATCAGAACGGCGACGGGCTCGCCGAAGTCGACGAGCCCGGAGGTGCTGAGGCGGCGCAGGAGCGTGTCCGTTCCGGAGCCGTCTCCGGAGAGCACGGCGGTACTGGCGGTGGAGAGCATGCCCGCCGCGCCGTACGGGGTGACGTGGACGACGGAGGCCTCGGGGGCGGTGGCGTGTACGCGCTCGGCGGTGCCGGGCACCGGACACCCCCAGTCGACGAACTGGCGCACGCCCGCGTCAGCGCACAGGTAGTCGATCACGCGGCCCAGGAAGGCCTGGTGCAGGCGGGTGTGTTCGGCATGCCGCGGGTCGGGCCGTTCGTCCGTCCGGGAGCCGAGGCTGACCACGCCCGACCGCTGGCCGGGGACGGGAACGCGTTCGCGCCCCCGGGACACGGCCGCGAGCGGACCTGTCTTGGGTCCTCGGACGTTGGTCACGATCACGCTCCCCCAGCCGGTTCGCTCGCGGGAGGCAGGCGCGCCGCGGGACGGGCCGGTCGGGCCCGGACAGCGTCGCGCCATGCCGTCAGGGCCCGATGGTACCGCCTGGGAACGTGATTCTCAGCACACGAGTGGGTGTTATGCGCCCTATCTATACTTTTGCGAGGTCTCAGGCCCAAGGTTTGTCGAAGACGTGTCCGCTCCGGGGGGGCGGTCCGGGGCCGCGAGCACGGAACGATCCAAAGAACGGCCTAGAACCCGGGGTCGGGAACCGGGGCAAGACGGCCGTCGCAGTCGGCGTACTCCCAGCGCGGCCCCCGGGCCACCAGGTCGGCGACCGCGCCGACGAGCCGGTCCACGTGCTCGTCGGTGGTGCCCACGCCCAGGCTCGCCCGCACCGCCTGGCCGTGACCCTCGGGCAGCAGGCGGCGGACGAGCGGGTGCGCGCAGAACAGGCCGTCGCGCACGCCGATCCCGTACTCGGCGGACAGGGCGGCGGCCAGCAGGTCGGCGGGCAGACCGTCCACGGTGAAGGACACGATGCCCACACGCGGCTGTTCCGAACCCCACAGGTTCAGCTCGGTGACGCCGTCGATCGCGGCCAGTCCCGTGCGCAGCCGCTCCAGCAGCGCCGACTCGCGGACGTGCAGCAGCTCCTGGGTCCGCGGGGTGAGGGTGTCGCAGGCCGCGGCCAGCGCCACCGCGCCCAGCACGTTGGGGCTGCCCGCCTCGTGCCGCGCGGGCAGGTCGTTCCAGACCACGTCGTGTTCGGTGACCAGCCGCGTGGCCCCGCCGCCGGACAGGTAGGGGGTGGCCTCGCGCAGCCAGTCGGTGCGTCCGGCCAGCACCCCGGAGCCGAAGGGGGCGTAGAGCTTGTGGGCGGACAGCGCGACGTAGTCGGCGCCGGTCGCCGCCAGGCTGAAGGGCAGGTGCGGCACGTACTGGGCGGCGTCCACGACCACGCGGGCGCCCTCGGCGTGCGCGGCCTCCACCAGCTCCTCCACCGGCCAGATCTCGCCCGTGACGTTGGAGGCGGCGGTCACGCACAGCAGCCGGGGCCCCCGCGGCGCCTCGCGCAGCGCGGTGCGGGCCGCCCGCACCGCGGACTCCGGGGAGTCGGGCAGCGGCAGGCGCACCACGTTCCCGGCGCGTGAGGCGGGGTGCTCCCACGGCAGCAGGCTGGCGTGGTGCTCGGACTCGAACACGACCACCGTGCAGCCCTCGGGCACGGAGCGGGCCAGCAGGTTGAGGGCGTCCGTGGTGCCGCGCACGAACACCACGGCGTCGGCGGGACGCGCGCCCACGAAACGGGCGACGCTGCGGCGGGCGCGCTCGTAGGCGTCGGTGCTGACCTGGGAGTGGTGGCCCGCGCCGCGGTGCACGCTGGCGTAGTGGGGCAGCGCCGCGGCCAGGGCCTCGGCCACCGGGGTCAGGCAGGGAGCGCTGGCCGCGTAGTCGAGGTTGGCGTACTCGACGCTTCCGCCGGTGACCAGGGGCACGCCCTCGTCGGAGGTGACGACGGTGCACGCGGCGGTGTCGGCCGGGGACGCGGCGCGAACGTTGTGGACGGGGCTGACAGTGGTCATGGAACACCTCTCCTGCGGGTCGTGGGACCCGCGGGGGTGCCGTCGTGGCAGCGCCTCGGGGTCCGCGCTTGTCCGACACGGTCGTGTCGGGACCTGGTCCTCACCCGGGGCACCCCACCGCGGAAGGAGGGTTGCCGACCAGCAAGCCGGGGCTTGACGCTGGTACTCGTGACCTGCGAGGCAGGTTAGCACAGGCGTTCCGGTCCCGGCACCGGGAGCCGTGTGTGGCCCGAACCACCGCCCCGCTTGACAGCGGTGAACGCGATGGGGACATACTTGTCCCTGCCTGCCCTCACGCCGCGGGTGTCCGGTTTCCCCCGGCCGCCCTCCAGGCGCGAGACTCCAGAGCGTCGGAGTTTTCGCGTGCCCGCGAGCGAGAGGTGTGTACGTTGCACGGCAGCGACCGTATCCAGCAGGTCTTCCGCAACCCCAGGGTCGTCCTGGTGTCCGGCTACGCCCGTCTGCCCGACTCGGTGGCGAGCCACTCCCAGTACCAGCGCCTCGGCGTCGTCCTCGCCGTGGACAGCGCGGACGGCCGCATCGTCGCCGCGGACACCACCCTGCTCACCGACCTGGCCAAGGACTTCTTCCGCGCCCTGGTCGAGGGGGCGTCGGTGACCGAGGACATCGCCGAACTCGTGCGTCGGGTGCAGACGCGCTACGCGGGCCAGTCCGGCGCCGCGCTGACCACCGCCCTGCGGCGCTGCCTGGAGACCTACGGCCAGCTGCGCGAGGGCGACCAGCTGCCCGGCGACCCTGACCGCGAGGAGTAGCGCACCCATGGCCGACCCCCGTCCCACCTCCCACGCGGCCACCGGGCCGCACGCGCCGCTGCCGCTGGCGGGCGTGCGCGTGGCCNACCTGTCCCGGGTCCTGGCGGGCCCGTACGCCACCATGCTGCTCGCCGACATGGGCGCCGAGGTCGTCAAGGTGGAGCAGCCCGGCCGCGGCGACGACACCCGTGCCTGGGGGCCGCCCTGGGCCGGGGCCACGGACGACTCCCCCGGCGAGGCCGCCTACTTCCTGTCGGTGAACCGCAACAAGCGCAGCCTGGCCGTGGACCTGAAGGACCCCGAGGGCCTGGCCGCCGTCCAGGAGCTCTGCGCGGCCTCCGACGTGGTGATCCAGAACTTCCGGCCGGGGGTGATCGACCGCCTCGGGTTGGGCTACGAGGCGGTCAGCGCACGCAATCCGGCCGTCGTGTACTGCTCGGTGAGCGGCTTCGGCCCCGAGCACGAACCCGCCACGCGCCCCGGGTTCGACATCGTGGTCCAGGCCGAGAGCGGTCTGATGGCCACCACCGGCCCGGCCGAGGGACCCGCGAGCAAGGTGGGCGTGGCCCTGACCGACGTGCTCACCGGGCTGAACGCGGCCGTGGGCGTCCTCGGCGCGCTCATGCGGGCACGCGTGACCGGACGGGGTGAGAACGTCAGCGTGTCACTGGTGAACTCCACCCTCTCCGGCCTGGTCAACCTCACCCAGCAGGCGCTGGTGACGGGTGCGGAGCCCGCGCGGGTCGGCAACGCGCACACCACGATCGTGCCGTACCAGACCTTCCCCACGGCGGACGCGGAGATCGTCGTCGCCGCCGGGAACGACGCCCTGTACCAGCGGCTGTGCGCGGCGTTGGAGCGCCCCGACCTGGGCGGGGATCCGCGCTACGCCACCAATCCGGGGCGGGTGGCGCACCGGGGGGAACTGGTCGGGGAGCTGTCGGCGACCCTGCGGTCCCGGCCCGCCGACCACTGGATGGAGCTGCTGGTGGAGGCCGGGGTGCCGGTGGGGCGGGTGCGCGGCGTGCTGGACGCGCTGCGCACCGCCGACGCCAGCGGCGACGACGTCCTGCGCACCGTGGAGCACCCCACCGCCGGGCTGCTCGAACAGGTCCGCGCGGGTTTTCGCCTGGAGAACAGCCCGCCGCCGCTCACCGCGCCGCCGCTGCTGGGCCAGCACTCCCGGCAGGTCCTGGCCGAGCTCGGCGTGGACGGAGCCAGCGTGGACGCGATGGTCGAGCGCGGCGCCGTCCAACAGCCCGACCTGCCCTGACTCCCGCGGCCGGGTGCGCGCGACCCGCGCCGGGCGCCGGAACCGCCACGCCCGGAGCCCGGAC
>NZ_ANAX01000229.1 GCF_000341065.1 Nocardiopsis halotolerans DSM 44410
CACCGAGCCCACGGACGACCGACGCAGAACCAGCGAAGAAGGTAGGACACCACCATGAGCGACTCCCGCAAGCCCGCCGCCCCGGACCCGCACGACTTCCTGGCCGTGGACGCCGACCTGTCCGACACCGAGCGGGACGTCCGCGACGCCGTGCGCGACTTCGCCGCGCGCGAGCTGGCGCCGAACGTGGCCGACTGGTTCGATGCGGGCACCCTGCCCGACCCGCGCGGGCTGGCCAGGGCCTTCGGCGAGCTCGGGGTCCTGGGCATGCACCTGGAGGGGTACGGCTGCGGCGGTTCCAGCGCGGTCGCCTACGGCCTGGCCTG
>NZ_ANAX01000230.1 GCF_000341065.1 Nocardiopsis halotolerans DSM 44410
GGTCTGCGCAGCTTCGTGTCGGTGCAGGGTTCGCTGGCGATGGCGGCCATCCACAAGTTCGGCTCCGAGGAGCACAGGAACGCGNCCTGACCGAGCCCGACTCCGGCTCCGACCCGGGGTCGATGCGCACCCGCGCCCGCAGGGACGGGTCGGACTGGGTGCTCAACGGCACCAAGATGTGGATCACCAACGGTTCGGTCGCCGACGTGGCCGTGGTGTGGGCCGCCACCGACGAGGGCGTCCGCGGGTTCGTGGTGCCCACCGACACGCCCGGGTTCTCGGCCAACGTCGTCCACCGCAAGTTGTCGCTGCGCGCGTCCATCACCTCCGAACTGGTGCTGGAGGACGTGCGGCTGCCCGCCGACGCGCTGCTGCCGGGGTCCCGGGGGCTGGGGTCGCCGCTGTCGTGCCTGAACGAGGCCCGCTACGGCATCGTGTGGGGCGCGGCCGGTGCCGCGCGGGCCTGCTACGAGGCGGCCCTGGAGTACGCGCTGAGCCGCGAGCAGTTCGGCCAGCCGATCGCCGGGTTCCAGCTGACCCAGCGCAAGCTCGCCGACATGGTGGCGGACGTCAACCAGGCGGCCATGACCGCACTGCGGATCGGACGCCTGAAGGACGAGGGGAAGTGCCACCACAACCACGTGAGCTTCGGGAAGTTCACGTGCGTGGCCGCCGCCCAGCGGGTGGCCGGCGCCGCGCGCTCGGTGCACGGCGCCAACGGCATCACCCTGGAGTACCCGGTGATGCGGCACATGGTGAACCTGGAGACGGTCGCCACCTACGAGGGCACCGAGGAGATCCACGCGCTCAGCATCGGCCAGGCCGTGACGGGGATCGCCGCGTTCCGGTAGGCGGCGACCGGGGCGGAGCGACGGGAACTCGTCGCGGGATGTCGGCCTCCCCCGGTGCCGTCGGGCGCGCGCAACCACCACAATGGGGAGCATCCGAGCGAGGGAGTTGCCGAGATGGGGAACGAGCCGACGAAGCGGTTCGAGATGACGCGGCTGCGGCGGACCGCCAACGCCTTCGTCAGCGGCTTCGTCAAGTACGGGGTGTGCCTGCCCGAGTTGCACCTGCTCACCACGCGTGGGCGCAAGTCGGGCTTCCTGCGCACCATCCCGCTCAGCGTGCTGGACAGCGACCGGGGCCGGTTCCTGGTCTCCCCCTACGGGGAGGTCGACTGGGTGCGCAACCTGCGCAAGGACGGCTTCGCGACGCTGCGCCAGGGCGGCTGGATCGAACTGGTCAGCGTGCGCGAGCTGGGCCCCGAGGAGGCCGCTCCGCTGTTGAAGGAGTACCTGGACCACCCGCGCGCCGCCGTGGTGGGGCTGTACTTCGAGGCACCGCCGGACGCCCCCGAGGAGGCGTTCGCGGCCGAGGCCGACAGGCACCCGGTGTTCGAGATCGTGCGGTCGACGACGATCCGCATCTGACCGGGGCCGTGTGCCCCGGGTGCCCGGCGAGGCACCTGGGGCCCCGCCCGGGGCTCAGTTGCGGACGCGGAAGACGTCGTAGACGCCGTCCACGCCCCGCACCGCGCGCAGCACGCTGCCCAGGTGGGCGGGGTCGGCCATCTCGAAGGTGAAACGGCTCTGCGCCACGCGGTCGCGGCTGGTCTGGACGGTCGCGGACAGGATGTTCACGTGCTGGTCCGACAGGACGCGGGTGATGTCCGACAGCAGCCGGGACCGGTCCAGGGCCTCCACGTGCAGCGCCACCAGGAACATGGAGTCCTCGGTGGGCGACCACTCCACCTTGACCATGCGGTCGGTGTCCAGGGTCTGGGCGTTCACGCAGTCCCTGCGGTGCACCGACACCCCGTTGCCCCGCGTCACGAAGCCGACGATCTCGTCGCCCGGCACCGGCGTACAGCACTTGGACAGGCGCGCCCACACGTCCCCGTCGCCCTCCACGACCACTCCCGGGTTGCCGTGCTGGCGCTGGCGGGTCGCCGCCTTGGTGGGCAGGGCCGATTCGGCGATGTCCTCGGTGTGGCTCTCCAGTCCGCCCATGGAGTCGACGAGCTTGCCGACCACGTGCTGGGCGCTGACCTGGCGCTCGCCGACGGCCGCGTACAGCGAGTCCACGTCCGGGTAGCGCAGGTCGCTGGCCAGGCCGATGATCGCCTCTCCGCTGAACAGGCGCTTGACCGGCAGCTCCTGCTTGCGCATGACCTTGGCGATCTCGTCCTTACCCAGTTCTATGGCGGCCTCGCGGCGCTCCTTGGTGAACCAGTGCCGGATCTTGTTGCGGGCGCGGGCGCTCCTGACGAAGTTCAGCCAGTCGCGGCTGGGACCGGCGTCGGGCGTCTTGGAGGTGAGGATCTCCACCGTCTCGCCGTTGTGCAGCTCGTTCTCCAGCGGCACCAGGCGTCCGTTGATGCGGGCGCCCACGGTGCGGTGGCCGACCTCGGTGTGCACGGCGTAGGCGAAGTCCACGGCGGTGGCGCCCTGCGGCAGGGAGATGACGTCGCCCTGGGGCGTGAAGACGAACACCTCCTGCACCGACAGGTCGAAGCGCAGCGACTCCAGGAACTCGCCCGGGTCCTTGGTCTCCTGCTGCCAGTCGATGAGCTGGCGCAGCCACTGCATGTCGGAGCTGCCCCTGGGCTTGCTCTCGCCCCCGCTGCCGCGGTCCTCCTTGTACTTCCAGTGCGCGGCGATGCCGTACTCGGCGCGCCGGTGCATCGCCCGGGTGCGGATCTGGAGCTCGACCGGGTTGCCCGAGGGCCCTATGACCGTCGTGTGCAGCGACTGGTACATGTTGAACTTGGGCATCGCGATGTAGTCCTTGAACCGCCCCGGCACGGGGTTCCACCGCGCGTGGATGGTACCCAGGGCCGCGTAGCAGTCGCGGACGCTGTCCACCAGGACCCGCACGGCGATGAGGTCGTAGATCTCGTCGAAGCCGCAGTTGCGGGCGATCATCTTCTGGTAGATCGAGTAGTAGTGCTTGGGACGCCCGCGCACGGTGGCCTTGAGCTTGGACTCGCGCAGGTCCGCCGACACCGCCTCGATGACCTCCTGGAGGTAGACGTCGCGGCGCGGGGCGCGCTCGGACACCAGGCGGGCGATCTCGTCGAAGCGTTTGGGGTAGAGGGTGGCGAAGGCCAGGTCCTCCAGCTCCCACTTGATGGTGTTCATGCCCAGCCGGTGGGCGAGTGGAGCGAAGATCTCCAGGGTTTCACGTGCCTTCTTCTCCCGTTTGGCCCGGGAGGGTAGATAGCGCAGGGTACGCATGTTGTGCAGGCGGTCGCACAGCTTGATGACCAGTACCCGGATGTCGCGGGCCATGGCCACGACCATCTTGCGCACGGTCTCGGCCTGGGTGGCCTCCCCGTACTTGACCTTGTCGAGTTTGGTGACGCCGTCGACCAGCTCGGCGATCTCGTCGCCGAAGTCGGCGCGCAGCTCGTTCAGGGAGTACTCGGTGTCCTCGACGGTGTCGTGCAGCAGGGCGGCGGCCAGGGTGGCCTCCTGCATGCCCAGCTCGGCGAGGATCGTGGCGACGGCGAGCGGGTGGGTGATGTAGGGGTCACCGCTCTTGCGTTTCTGGTCGCGGTGGTGGTGGGCGGCGACCTCGTAGGCACGCTCGATCAGCCGCACGTCCACCTTGGGATGGGTGGCGCGCACGGTCTTGATCAGTGGTTCGAGGACCGGGTTCATCGTCACTCCCCGCTGGGCGCCGAGTCGGGCGAGCCTTCTGCGTACTCGCACCGTGGAGGGCGTGGTGGAGGGGGCCGGCTGCCGCGTGGCTCCCGCTCCGGAGACGTCGGAGGGCGCCGCCTGTACCGCGGCGCCCTCCGGGCGGTCTCCCTGTGGTCTCGTGGTCGCGTCCGGCGCACCGGTGCCGTCCGCGTGCCCTCCCGGCATGGCCGGCCGCGGTTCCTGGGAGGCGTCCCGACGCGTCGCGCTCGCCGTCACCGCCCCGGTCGAAACCACTTCGTTTGGCATGCCTACCTCCCGCGGATCCGCCCGGGTCGCCCGGGCGCCGTCGGCGCCGCCCGGCTCCACCGGTGCACGTGCGTGTCATCAGGGCCAGTCGTGACGTGACCGCCGCGGTACCTCTCCCACCAGTCTAGTGGGACCGCCCCCGTGAGGAGCGGCCTCGGCGTTCCCGCTCCCGCCGCACCGGTCGGCGGGTGTGACGCAGGCCACCGGGAGATCACTCCCGGTGGTGGAGTACGTCAACGATGACGAGCCGTCGTGAATTCCCCCGTGGGAGGGGCGTCGGCTACGGCGCGGGGCGGCCGGATCAGACCGTGAGGAGGGTGTGCAGCTCCACGTCGGGCACCTTGTCCCGCCCCCGGAGCGCGGAGAGCTCCATCAGGACGGAGAATCCCACGACCGTACCACCAGCCTTGCGGACCAGGTCCACCGCGGCCCTGCCGGTGCCGCCGGTCGCGAGCACGTCGTCGACGATGAGCACACGGCTGCCCGGGGTGACCGCGTCGGCGTGGATCTCGACGGTCGCGGTGCCGTACTCCAGATCATAGGCCTGACCGATGGTCTCCGAGGGCAGTTTCCCGGCTTTGCGCGCGGGAACGAACCCCGCGCCCAGGGCCATGGCGACCGGCGTGCCGAAGATGAACCCGCGCGCCTCCAGACCGACCACGTGGTCCACGCCGGTGCCGCGGAAGGGCGCGGCGAGGCCGTCCACGGCGGCGGCGAGGGCCTGCCGGTGGTTGAGCAGCGGCGTGATGTCCTTGAACAGGACCCCGGGCTGCGGGAAGTCGGGGATGTCGCGGATGTGCGCCTGGATGAGTTCCGGGTTCGGGAGGGGTTCCGCGATCACGGTGTCGTCGGGCATGTGCGCTGGGCCTTCTGCTGGTGGTACGTCGGGTACGGGGGCCGGGTCGGGGGTCCGGACACGGCGGTACCGGCTCCCGGACGNGCCGAAGGAGGAACCGCTCGGAGAGGCGCCGCCTACTCCTTGGGCTTGTCGTCGTCGCCGAAGTCGGGACGGTCCTCCACCGGGGTGTCGTCGGCGGCCGGGGTCACGACCTCGCCGACACCGGCCTTGAGCATGCGGATGCGGGTTCCGGGCGCGATCTCCAGCAGGACGTCCTGCTCGTGGATCTCCACGACGGTGGCGAAGATACCGGCCTTGGTCATCACCTCGACACCGGGCACCAGGGAGTTGTGCATCTTCGTCTCCTGCTGGCGGCGCTTCTGGGCCGGGCGCCAGAACAGCAGCCAGAACACCAGAAGGATCAGCAGGAACGGGAACAGCATGCCGAGGAGCCCGCCGGTGGGCTCTCCTTCGGCAGCGAGGTGGTAAAGGCCCTGCACGGGGGCGTCCTTCCTGACGTTTCGTCGTGTGGCCGACGGCTGTCGGCTCGGACACCGCGACGGCCACCTTCTTCGCATTCGGCCCGAACCGTGTGGTCCGAACCGCATCCGGCACGTACAACGCGCCAGGTGGCCAACTCGTTCCACCGGTGTCGAACGACACGTACGGAGCCTTGCCCCGTATCGGCTGGTTCGTCCAGCTTACGTGGCGTGGGTCACCGACATCCCACCGACGGAGATCGGAGTGCTAACGGTTCGCCCCGGCCCTCGCACCTGGAACCCATTGTGCCCGGACCGGTCGCCCGTGTCAGACACACTGGTCAGGGACTCGCCGTACCGCCGTTACCGGAGTTGCCGTTGGGAGTGGAGTTCCCCGTGGTGCCGTTGCCGCCGTTGACCGCCGCCGCGCCGAAGGCCGCGTCCGGCGGCGGTGTGAGGCCCATGTGCGACCAGGCCTGCGGGGTGGCCACCCGGCCGCGGGGGGTGCGGGCCAGGAAACCGGACCGGACCAGGAAGGGCTCGGCGACGACCTCCACGGTCTCGGCCTCCTCCCCCACCGACACCGCCAGCGTGGACAGGCCGACGGGTCCGCCGCGGAACCGGTTCATGAGCACGTCCAGGATGGCGCGGTCCAGCCGGTCCAGGCCCAGTTCGTCCACCTCGTAGAGTTCGAGCGCGGCGCGGGCGGTGGCCAGCGACAACCTGCCGTCGCCGCGCACCTCGGCGTAGTCGCGCACCCGGCGCAGCAGCCGGTTGGCGATCCGGGGCGTGCCGCGCGAGCGCCCGGCGATCTCCCCGGCGGCGTCCTCGCCCAGGGGCGCGCCGAGCAGACCCGCCGAGCGGTGCAGGATGAGCTCCAGCTCCGCGGGGGTGTAGAAGTCCATGTGCGCCGTGAACCCGAAGCGGTCGCGCAGGGGCGCGGGGAGCATGCCCGCCCGGGTGGTGGCCCCGACCAGGGTGAACGGCGCGATGTCCAGCGGGATGGCGGTGGCGCCGGGGCCCTTGCCGACCACGACGTCGACCCGGAAGTCCTCCATCGCGACGTAGAGCATCTCCTCGGCGGGTCGGGCCATGCGGTGGATCTCGTCCAGGAAGAGCACCTCGCCCTCCTGGAGGGTGGAGAGCACGGCGGCCAGGTCACCGGAGCGTTCGATGGCCGGGCCCGAGGTGATGCGCAGCGGGGCGTTGAGTTCGGCGGCGATGATCATGGCCAGGGTGGTCTTGCCCAGGCCGGGGCCGCCGGACATGAGGATGTGGTCGGGGGCCCGGTTGCGGCGGCGGGCGCTGTCCAGTACCAGGGAGAGCTGTTCGCGTACGCGCTCCTGGCCGACGAACTCGTCCAGCGCGCGGGGGCGCAGGGCACCCTCGACCTGGTGGTCGTCCATGCTGGCGTCGGGCGAGACCGCGTCGCGCTCGTAGGGCGCGTCCCCGTCGGGAGCGGGTCCGGGTCCTCCGGGGGATTCGTACAAGGGAGACTCCTCCTAGGCGCGGCTGAGCCTGCGCAGGGCGCTGCGCAGCAGGGCGGCGACGTCGTCGGTGTGCTCGGCTTCGGAGGCCACGGAGGAGGCCGCGGCCTCGGCGTCCTTGGCCGACCAGCCGAGGTTGACCAGGCCGGAGACCACCTGTCCGCGCCAGGCGCCGTTGGCCTCGCCCCGGGGCGAGGCGGCCTCGGTTCCGGGCGGGGCGCCGTCGGTGGGCACGGGGGCGTCGAGCTTGCCGCGCAGTTCCAGGACGATGCGCTGGGCGCCCTTCTTGCCGATGCCGGGGACGCGGGTGAGGGCCGCGGTGTCCTCGGTGGACACGGCGTGGCGCAGGCTGGAGGGGCTGTGGATCGAGAGCATGGCCAGGGCCAGGCGCGGGCCGACGCCGGAGGCGGTCTGGAGCTGCTCGAACAGGTGCTTCTCGTCGTCGTCGGCGAACCCGAACAGGGTCAGGGACTCCTCGCGGACGACGAGGCTGGTCGCGACGGTTCCGGTCTCGCCCACGTGCAGGTGCGACAGGGCGGAGGGCGTGCACTGCACGGTCATGCCGACCCCGCCGACGTCGATCACGGCGCTGCCCGCGCCGCGTGCGGCCACCCGGCCGGTGAGGAACGCGATCATCTGGTGTGGGCACCGGGGACGGTGCCCTTCTCCTTCCCTTCCTGGGGCGGGCGCTACCGGCCTCGGATACGGCGGGCCAGTTCCACCTTGCGGGCGAAGTCCTGTTGGGCCTGGGCGACGCGGGCCTGGGCCCCGCCGCGCCAGATGTGGCAGATGGCCAGCGCGACGGCGTCGGCCGCGTCGGCGGGCTTGGGGGGTCCGTCGAGTCCGAGGATACGCGCCACCATGGTGCCGACCTGCGCCTTGTCGGCGCGGCCGCTGCCGGTGATGGCGGCCTTGGCCTCGCTGGGGGTGTGCAGGGCCACGGGCAGGCCTCGGCGGGCGGCGCAGACCAGGGCGATGCCGCTGGCCTGGGCGGTGCCCATGACGGTGCTGAGGTTGTGCTGGGCGAAGACGCGCTCGACGGCGACGGCGTCGGGGCGGTAGCGGTCCAACCACTCCTCGATACCGCGCTCGATGCCGACGAGCCGCTGGGGCAGGGCGGG
>NZ_ANAX01000231.1 GCF_000341065.1 Nocardiopsis halotolerans DSM 44410
CGCCGAGCAGGGTGAGCGGACGGCCGATCGCGCCGTCGACGGCGGCGACACCGCACCGGGTCAGCCCGGGGTCGATCCCCAACACGCGCACGCGCCTCATCCTCATCTTCTCGAACGTTCGTTCGCCCACATGCTAGCGGCGGGGGCCGACTTCCGCCGTCGCGCGGCCCGGGCGTGTCGACCCCCGGAGGCCCCGTGGCGGGGCGCCCCGCCCCGGACGCCCTGCCGTGAGCGTAGTCCGTCCGGCCCGGGCCACACGACACGGCGCGGAACCCGGGGCCCGGCGGCACTCGGCACGGGCGTCAGGGACACCCGTCACGGACGGGACCGGCGGCGATGCCCTCGACCAGCATGTGCGGCCCCTCCTCGAAGGCGGTGTCGCCCTGGCCACCGGACGGGGCTGGTACGCGGCCACGGCCTGGAGAGCCCCGCACACCCCGGGGACGCGCGCCGTCTGCGCGACGCCGGAGAAAGGGATGGACGGGACATCGGGTGCGTGCTAAGTTCAGCTCAGTTCGAGAAAAACTCTTCTTGAGAAGAACTGGAGGCTCCCGTGGCCGACCCGCGACACGAGGAGGGCGAGCACCGGTTCCTCGCCGACTACGACCCGCACGCGTTCGCCCCGGCCGCGGTCACCGTCGACGTCGTCGCCCTCACGATCCGGTCGGGCGTACCGCACGTACTGCTCACGCGGCGCGCCGCGTACCCCCAGCGCGGCTGGTGGGCCCTGCCCGGCGGCTTCGTCCGGGCGCAGGACGGACCGGACGGCCCCGCCGACCCCGACCTCCCCGACGCCGCCCTGCGCGTGCTCTCGGAGAAGACCCGCCTGCCCACCGAGCTGCACCTGGAGCAGCTGGGCACCTACGGCGCCCGTGACCGGGATCCGCGCATGCGCGTCTTCTCCGTCGCCTACGTGCTGCTGGCCCCCGACCTGCCCGACCCCGACACCGGCCGCGACACCGAGGAGGCCGCGTGGGTGCCGTGGAGCGAACTGGGCCACGGCGACGGCGTCCGCGCCGGGCTCGACCTGGCCTTCGACCACGGCCGCGTCCTCGCCGACGGCGTCGAGCGCGCCCGCTCCAAGCTGGAGTACACCCCGCTGGCCACGGCCTTCCTGCCACCCGCCTTCACCATCACGGCGCTGCGCGAGGTGTACGAGGCCGTGTGGGGGCGCTCCCTGCACGCGGCCAACTTCCACCGCAAGATCCTCGCCGCCCCCGGGTTCGTGGAGGACACCGGGCGGCTCGCCGAACGCGGCGGCGCGGGCGGCGGACGGCGGGCCCGGCTCTACCGGGCGGGCGGCGCCACCCAGTTGCACCCGCCCCTGCTGCGGAACACGCAGTGATCCCCGAGAAGCGACCCCGGAGGAGACCGCGGATGAGTGCCGACACCGCCTTCGAGGAGGCCGAACGCGCCGTCGCCCTGGCGGGCGACCCCGTCGAACTGTTCGGCCCGCTTCCCGACGGCGGCGGGCCGTCCCCGGCC
>NZ_ANAX01000232.1 GCF_000341065.1 Nocardiopsis halotolerans DSM 44410
GGCGCCGCCCGGAAGCGGCACCGCGCCCTTCGCCCGGCTCTCCGAACTGTGGGACCTGTACCGGTCGATGGCCGCGGGCGACCTGCGCTTCGGCGACCTCACCCTGGCCACCGGCACGCACACCTACCGGGTCGGCGAGGCGCGGCTGGCCCGGGGGGACGTCGCCGACCTGTACCCGGTGCGCTACCGGGACACGCGCTGGCACGACGCCGTGCTCAAACTGCCCCGCGCGCCGCGCGACAACGACCTGATGGACGCCGAGGCCACCGCCCTGCGCCGCGTCCGCGAACACGGACACGAGCGCTACCGGGCCTTCGCCCCCGAGCTGGTGGAGTCCTTCAAGCACCGCGACGCGGCCACCGGCGTGGAACGGAGGGCCAACGTCCTGGGGCGACTGCGCGGTTTCCACACCCTGGCCGAGGTACGTCGCGCCCACCCCGACGGCGTCGACCCGCGCGACGCGGCGTGGATGTGGCGGCGGCTGCTGGTCGCCGTCGGCAACGCCGCCCGGGCCGGGGTGGTGCACGGCGCGGTCGTGCCCGAACACGTGATGGTCCATCCGGCCGAACACGGGCTGGTCCTGGTCGACTGGTGCCACTCGGTGACGGCGCGCGCCCCGCGCACCGCGCCGCACGTCCCGGCGATGGTGCCCGGCCGCGAGGACCTCTACCCGCCCGAGGTGGCCGCCCGCCGCCCGGCCCTGCCCCAGACCGACATCCACATGGCGACCCGCTGCGTGGAGTACCTCACCGCGGGCCGTCTGCCCCGGCGGCTGCGGGCCTTCGCGCGCGGCTGCACCCTGCCCGCGCCCGAGCGGCGGCCCCGCGACGGGTTGACCCTGCTCGGCGAGCTCGACGAGGCGCTGGAGCGCGTCCACGGGCCACGCCGGTTCCGCCCCTTCGCCATGCCGGACACGGCACCGGCCCCCGAGGGCTGACCCTTCCGGCCCCCGCCCCGTCCCCGGCGTCCACCCCACCCACCCCCGAAGGAGACACACCATGGGAAGCAGCAGCTGGTCCACCGACGCCTACCACGCGCGTCAGGCCTACAACTCCTCCGTCGGCTCCAGCAGCTTCGGCTACACCGACGACGTACTCGCCTCGACCCCGCGCGGCTCCTGGCGGGTCCACGACAGCCTCGACCCCCACGGGGTGCGCGTGCGCGAGAGCCGCGACTCCGCCGAGCACCCCAACTCGCTCGCCATCTCGGTGCTCTTCGACGTCACCGGGTCCATGCGCGACGTGCCGCGCGTCCTCCAGACCAAGCTGCCCGACCTGTTCGGCCTGCTGCTGCGCAAGGGCTACGTGGAGGACCCGCAGATCCTCTTCGGCGCGATCGGCGACGCCACGTGCGACCGCGCCCCGCTCCAGGTCGGGCAGTTCGAGTCCGGCAACGAACTGGAGGACGACCTGGGCAACATCCTGCTGGAGGGCGGCGGTGGCGGCCAGATGACGGAGTCCTACGAGCTGGCCATGTACTTCATGGCCCGGCACACCTCCCTGGACTGCCTGGAGAAGCGCGGACGGCGCGGGCACCTCTTCGTCATCGGCGACGAGACGGCCTACGGCGCGGTCAAGGCCCGCGAGGTACGCGAGGTGATCGGCGACGACCTCACCGAGGACATCCCGTTCCCGCGGATCCTGGCCGAGCTGCGGCGCAGCTTCGAGGTCCACTTCGTGATGCCGACCGGCAGCGGACACTTCCGCGACGACAAGGTCCGCGGGTTCTGGGACACCCACCTGGGCCAGAACGTCATCCACCTCGACGACCTCGACGCGGTGTCGGAGACCATCGCGGTCACCGTCGGGCTCGCCGAGGAGGCCATCGACCTGGAGAGGGGCCTGGCGGACCTGGCCGAGGCGGGCTCCGACGCGGGCGAGGCGGTCGGCCGGGCGCTGCGTCCGCTGTCCGCGTCCCGGGGTTCGGTGGTCGTGGCCGACACCCCCGGCGGCCTCGGCGNGCGGGCGGGGTGGACCGGCTGTGACCGGCGTGTCCGCCCCGTGGGCCGAGGGGAACGCCGTCGTCGTCGACCTGGGGTTCGGTGACGCGGGCAAGGGCGTGACGGTCGACCTGCTGTGCGCGCGGCGGCGCTTCGGCGCCGTCGTGCGCGCCAACGGGGGCGCCCAGGCCGCGCACAACGTGGTGACCCCCGACGGGCGCCACCACACCTTCGCCCAGTTCGGCTCGGGCACGCTGGCCCCCGGCGGTCCGGTGCCCACGCACCTGTCGCGCCTGGCGGTGGTGGACCCCCTCGCCCTGGCCGCCGAGGCCACGCACCTGGCCTCGCTCGGTGTCCCCGACCCGTTCTCGCTGGTCACGGTGGACCGTCGTGCGCTGATCAGCACGCCCTGGCACCAGGAGGCCAACCGGGCGCGGGAGCGGGCGCGCGGCGGCGACCGGCACGGGTCCTGCGGGATGGGGGTGGGCGAGACCATGGCCTACGCCCTGGCCCGCCCCGGGGACGCGCCGACCGCCGGTGACTGCGCGCGTCCGGACGTGCTGCGCCGCAAGCTGCGCCGCCTGGCCGACCACCTGCACGCCGTACGCCGGGCGCTGCCCTCCCCTGGCGGCGCGGGAGCCACGACGGGAACCGGGCCGGACCCCGACGTCGAGGGGTGCGTCGAGGCCTACCTGGCCTTCGCCCGACGGGTGCGGTTGGTGGACGAGGACCACCTGCCCCGGCTCCTCGCCCGGTCCCCCGTGGTGTTCGAGGGGGCCCAGGGGGTGCTGTTGGACGAGTGGCACGGCTTCCACCCCCACACCACCTGGTCCACCACGACCACCGCGAACCCGCTCGCGCTCCTGGCCGAGGCCGGGCGCCCCGGCGACGCCCGCCGGATCGGCGTGGTGCGCACCTACACCACCCGGCACGGCGCGGGCCCGCTCGTGGCCGAGGACCCGGAGCTGGGCTCGGTGCTGGTCGACGCGCACAACGGCGCGCACCCGTGGCAGGGGGCGTTCCGGGTGGGACACTTCGACGCGGTGGCGCACCGGTACGCGCTCGCCGCCACGGGCGGGGTGGACACCCTGGTGGTCACGCACGCCGACGCCCCCGCACGGGCGGGCGGGCGGCTGCGCTGGTGCACGGGGTACACCGCACCGGACGGTTCGGCCCTGGAGCCGGTCCCCGCCGAGGCGCCGGGCCCCACCCGTCCGGGCGCCGCCGTGGCGGGCGCCGCGCACCTGGCGCGACAGGAGCGGCTCACCCGCGCCATGCTGGCGGCGCGTCCCGTGCTCTCCCCCGCGCCCGACTCCCCCGCCGAGGCCGTCGGAGCGGAGCTGGGACTGCCGCTGGAGGCGGTCCTCGGGGGACCGACCCGCGCCGACGCCGTGTCCTTCGGGAGGGGGCCGCGGGCCAGCGTGGGGGCGTGACCTCTCTCCACCCCCGGGTCCGCGACCTCCCGCTCCGGGGCACCCGTACCGGGATGCCCGCCCACACCGCCAAGGGCAGTTCGACCGCGCGCGGCCCCCCCCGGGGACGCTCACCGTGGACCTGCCCGAAGCGGGCGGGACCGAGGTCCCGCCTCACACCCTTGTAGCAGGACGACAGGAACCGCACCCCCCGTTGTCGTCTTCCGACAAGAACACCTCTCGGGAAAGGGGGCATGGTGGGGCTGAAAGTCGTGGTCGGACAGGGGGAGCAGGGGCGATGACGGACGTGGGACGTGTCGGCGGGGGCCAGCACGTGCTGGTCGTGGGTGCGGGCGTGGTCGGCCTGTCGACGGCCTGGTTCCTCCAGGAGCACGGAGCGCGCGTCACCGTCGTCGACCGGAAGGGGACGGGCACCGGGGCCTCCTGGGGCAACGCCGGTTGGCTCTCCCCGGGGCTGGCTCTGCCCCTGAACGAGCCGGGCGTCCTGCGCTACGGCCTCAGTTCCCTCCTGGACCCGGCGGCGCCGCTGTCGGTGCCCTTCACCCCCGACCCGGGGCTGTGGCTGTTCCTGGCCCGTTTCGCCGCCCACTGCCGCTGGGGCCCGTGGGAGCGCGCCGTACGCGCCAACCTGCCCCTGAACACCTCGTGCCTGGACGCCTTCGACCTCCTGGACAAGGGCGGTGTCGAGACGACCATGCACGAATCCCCCATCACGGCGGTGTTCCGATCTCCCCGTGCGGCGGTCGGCCTGCTGCGTGAACTGGAGCGCGTCACCGACTCCGGTCTGCACCTGGACTACGGCGCGGCCACCGGCGACCAGGCACGGGAGGCCCTGCCCCAGGCCTCCGGGCGCGTCGGGGCGGCCGTACGCCTGGACGGGCAGCGCCACGTCGATCCCGGCACCCTGGTCCGGAACCTGGCCCGGTCGGTGCGCGAGCGCGGCGGGCAGGTCCGTGACGGGTTCGACGTCACCGACGTCCGCCGGGTGGGCGACTCCGTCATCACGACCTCGTCGGGCGACGAACCGCTGTTCGCGGACGCCGTCGTGGTGTCCACGGGCGCCTGGTTCGACGGGCTCGCCCGCACCCATGGCGTCCGTACCCCGGTCCGCGCGGGCAGGGGTTACTCCTTCACCGTGCCCACCAGCGATCCCGTTCCCGGGCCGATCTACATCCCCGAGGCCCGCGTGGCGTGCACCCCGTACCAGGGGTCCCTGCGTGTGGCGGGAACCATGGAGTTCCGGGGCCCCGACGCGGCCCTGGACGAGCGGCGCATCGGGGCCATCATCGCCTCCGCGCGCCCCTACCTTCGGGGGGTGCGCTGGGAGGAGCGCTCCGACACCTGGGTGGGGCCCCGCCCGGTCACCCCCGACGGCATGCCCCTGGTCGGTGCGACCCGCACCCCCGGCGTGTACATGGCGGGCGGCCACGGCATGTGGGGGCTCACCCACGGGCCGATCACCGGCAGGCTGCTCGCCGAACAGATCATCACCGGAGAGCGGCCCACGGAGCTGCGCGCCCTCGACCCCTTGCGCTGAGAAGTACCGCTGACCAGGCGTTCCGCGTGTGCGGGACGCCTGATTGGTGCGTGGCCGGACCGGTGTCCGAACGAGGCCCGCATCCCGCCGTTTCCCACCGATCCTCCCCCCTGTCCTGGCGCACGCGGCCCCAGGGCCCGCGTCGTATGCCGTCAGTTCCTGTCCAAGCCCAGGTGAGAGATGTTGTCCCAGTCCTCGATGCATGTACCCGTGTATCGGTCCAGACCCGGCGAGGTCGCCGTGCGCTCGTGGTGTGAGAGGGAGCTGGTCACATGCCCGGACGCGCGTCCCCTGCTCGAACTCACCCCGGCCGGGCGGCCGACCCGGGTGCACGTGATCGACGGCGGCCCGGCGACCCCGGTGCTGGTCCTGCCCGGTTCGGTCCTCAGCTCGGCGAACCTCGTCGGCACGGCCCGCCTCCTGGCCTCCGACCGCACCGTGATCCTGGCCGACCTGCCCGGACAGCCCGGTCTGAGCTGTTCGCGCCGCCCGTTCGGACGGCGGGCGGGGGCCTACGGAGCGTGGCTCGACGCGCTGCTGCCCCAGGTCACCGACCGGCCGGTGGTGGTGCTCGGGCACTCGCTGGGGGCGGTCGCCGCCCTGACCTCCCTGCCGTCACCGCTGGTGGAGCGCCTGGTGCTGGTCAACCCGGCGGGGCTGGCCGCCCCGGGGCCCGACCTCGGCCGTCTGCGTGCGACGTGCGCGTGGCGGCTCTCGCCCGGCGAACACACCAGCCTCCGGCTGCTGGACACGCTGTGCGCTCCCCCGGGACCGGGGCGCGTGCCGGACACGCGTCCCTTGGAGGAGTGGGTGACGCTGGTGGGACGGCACTGCCGTACGGGCCCGGTCCCGGGGATACTCCGGGGTGAGGACTTCCGTGACTGGCACGGTGTGCCGGTGACCGTGGCGACCGGCTCCCACGACCGCGTCTTCTCCCCGGCCCTCCTGCATGGGGCCGCCCGCCGTTTCCTGAACGCCCGGGTGCACGTGATCGAGGGTGTCGGGCACCTGGCGCCCCACGAGTCACCGGAGGGCGTCAGGGAGGCACTGGACCTGGACGGGTGATGAGGTCGGCGGCACCGGAGTACGCCCGCACCGCACGAACGCCTGTGGCCGCGGCCCCGGGGAGGGGCGCGGCCACAGGCGTCGGTTCCGCGGGGTCAGCTGATCTCGGCCATGACCTCGTCGGGGATGTCGGCGTTGGTGAAGACGTTCTGGACGTCGTCGGAGTCCTCCAGCGCGTCGACCACCCGCATCACCTTCTTGGCGGTGTCGGCCTCGACCGGGACCTCCATGGTCGGCAGCCAGCTGGAGTCGGCGGAGTCGTACTCGATGCCCGCCTCCTGGAGCGCGGTGCGCACGGCGACCAGGTCGGTGGCCTCGCAGACGATCTCGAAGGACTCGCCCAGGTCCTCGACCTCCTCGGCACCGGCCTCCAGCACCGCCAGGGTCACGTCGTCCTCGGTGGTGCCCTCCTTGGACACGAGCACGACGCCCTTGCGGTTGAACAGGTAGGACACCGAACCGGCGTCGGCCATGCTGCCGCCGTTGCGGGTCACCGCCACGCGCACCTCGGAGGCGGCGCGGTTGCGGTTGTCGGTGAGGCACTCCACCAGCAGGGCCACGCCGCCGGGCGCGTAACCCTCGTACATGATGGTCTGCCACTCCGCACCGCCGGCCTCCTCACCGGAGCCGCGCTTGCGGGCGCGCTCGATGTTGTCGAGCGGAACCGAGTTCTTCTTCGCCTTCTGGATGGCGTCGTAGAGCGTCGGGTTCCCGTCCGGGTCACCACCACCGGTACGCGCGGCCACCTCGATGTTCTTGATCAGCTTGGCGAAGAGCTTGCCGCGCTTGGCGTCGATGACGGCTTTCTTGTGCTTGGTGGTGGCCCACTTTGAGTGGCCGCTCATGAATGTCCTTTCACGATGTCGACGAAGAGGCGGTGGATGCGCGCGTCGCCGGTCAGTTCGGGATGGAAGGACGTGGCCATCAGGCCGCCCTGTCGTACGGCGACGATCCTACCGGCCGTGTCGGGACCGGGGACTGCGCCGAGCACCTCGACTCCGGGGCCGACCGACTCCACCCAGGGCGCGCGGATGAACACCGCGTCGAAGGGATCGCCCTCCAGGCCGACGATGTCGACGGCCGTCTCGAACGACTCGGTCTGGCGTCCGAACGCGTTGCGTCGCACCGTCATGTCGATGCCGCCGACGGTCCGCTGGTCCGCGGTCGCGCCCAGCAGGCGGTCGGCGAGCATGATCATCCCGGCGCACGTGCCGTAGGCGGGCATCCCCGCCGCGATCCGCTTGCGCAGCGGTTCCAGCAGGCCGTACCGGACGGCCAGCTTGGACATGGTGGTGGACTCCCCGCCCGGGACGACCAGCCCGTCCAGGGTGTCGAGCTGGTCGGGGGAGAGCACCTTGACGGTGTGCGCGTCCAGGGATTCGAGGACGCGCAGGTGTTCGGCGACGTCGCCCTGGAGGGCGAGGACGCCGATGGTGGGTCTGGCGGTCAAGTACGGCCTCACTCGTGGTCGTGGGCTGTGCGCCCCGGGCGGGCGGCGGGGTCGTGCGCACCCCGCCGCCCGTGGGGCGGCCGCGGACGGTGGCCCGTCCGTCGGACGCCGCGGCGGTTACCAGCCGCGACCGGCGTAGCGCTGGGCGTCGGACAGGTCGTCCAGGTTGATGCCGACCATGGCGTCGCCCAGGCCGCGGGACACGCGCGCGATGACGGCGGGGTCCTCGTGGTGCAGGGTGGCCTGCACGATGGCGTCGGCGCGCCTGGCGGGGTCACCGGACTTGAAGATGCCCGAGCCCACGAACACGCTCTCGGCGCCGAGCTGGCGCATGAGGGCGGCGTCGGCCGGGGTGGCCACGCCACCGGCGGAGAACAGCGGGACCGGGAGCTTGCCCAGCGCCGCGACCTCCTTGACGATCTCGAAGGGGGCGCGCAGCTCCTTGGCCGCGCCGAACAGCTCGGCCTCGTCGAGCGTGCCCAGGCGCCGGATCTCGGAGCGGATGGACCGCATGTGGCGGGTGGCCTCGACGACGTTGCCGGTGCCGGCCTCGCCCTTGGAGCGGATCATGGCCGCGCCCTCGGCGATGCGGCGCAGCGCCTCGCCCAGGTTGGTCGCACCGCACACGAACGGGACGGTGAACGCCCACTTGTCGATGTGGTAGGCCTCGTCGGCGGGCGTGAGGACCTCGGACTCGTCGATGAAGTCGACACCGAGCGACTCCAGGACCTGGGCCTCGACGAAGTGGCCGATGCGAACCTTGGCCATGACGGGGATGGACACGGCCTCGACGATGCCGTCGATCATGTCGGGGTCGGACATGCGGGCGACGCCGCCGTCCTTGCGGATGTCGGCGGGGACGCGCTCCAGGGCCATGACCGCGACGGCACCGGCGTCCTCGGCGATCTTGGCCTGCTCGGGCGTGACGACGTCCATGATGACGCCGTTCTTGAGCTGCTCGGCCATGCCGCGCTTGACACGCTCGGTACCGACCGCGTTGTCGGAGGTGTTCGATGCGTTGTTGGCCACGGTTGTGGACTCCCGTTGTCTTGGTTCCTGCTGGGGGCTGCCTACGGGCAGCGGAGTCGGCGGCACCACGCGGCGGTACGCGGACACCGTCGGCGCCGCGCACCCTGGTCGACCAGCCCCCCATCCTACTTCCACCCCCTTTCGGAGGTTTTGGCCAGATCGGTGTTTTCCCGTGCCCGCCCCTTACAGGGTGTCGGGCTCCACCGGCAGGAACAGGACGCTCGGCGGCTGGTCGTCGATCTCGAAGAAGTCCGGGAGGGCCGCCGTGCCCGTCAGGCGGAACAGCCGGACGAGTCTGGAGCGGCGGGCGCGACGGGTGTCGGCGACGGCGTCGTTGTAGAACGTGCGGGCCATGTGGACGCCCTTGGCGGCGGACTCCACCTCATTCAGGCGGGGTCCCGACAGTTTCGAACACCCGTCGGAGCCCGAAGATTCCAGGGCCTCGCGCAGCGCGCGCGAGAGCGCGCTCTCGGCCATCTCGCACTGCTCCTCCCCCGCGTCGCGCGCGGCGGTGACCGCCTCGGACAACCCCCGGCCGGCACCGGTCCCCCCGGCCTCGACCAGCGCGGACACGGCCGCGTGGCGCCGGTCCAGGGCCGCGTCCAGGGCCGCGCGGGCGGCGTCGACCCGGTGGTGCAGCCTGTGGATCCGCCTGGCCCGCCATGACAGGTAGAAGCCGAACAGCACCAGGGCCAGGAGGATGCCGACGACCGTGGCGGCGAAGAGAACGTCCTCGATCAGGGCCGTTCACCCCGTTCCGGGGAGACGGGCGCGCCCCGTCCGTGACCGACAGCGGGTACCCGGGACGCGGGCGCGCCTCGCCCCGCGCCCGGGCGTGCGGACGCGCCGGAGGCGGGCGTTCCCGGAGAGCGGCGGGGAACCGCGGTCACGGCGCCTCCCCACGTAGCAGAGCGGTGGCGTTGGGCCCGCCGTCCGGGCGCACCCCCAGGGGAGGGCCGTCCCCGTCCCCCGTCAGGACGGTCCGGTAGACGTGGGCGACGTCGGCGGCGACGGTGTCCCAGTCGTAGGCGCGCACCGCCCGGCGTGCGGCCCGGGACAGCTCGGCGCGCCGCCCCGGGTCGTCCAGCAGCGCACCGGCGCGTTCGGCCAGGTGGGCGGGGTCGCCCGTGGCGAACAGCTCCCCGGCGCCGCCGCCGTCCAGGACCGCGGAGAAGGCCGGGATGTCGCTGGCCACGATGGCCGCGCCGGAGGCCATCGCCTCGGTCAGGACGATACCGAAGCTCTCGCCGCCCAGGTTGGGCGCGCAGAACACGTCGGCGGAGTGGTAGGCGCGCGCCTTGTCGGCGTCGTCCAGGCGGCCCAGCAGCACGACGCGCTCGCGCAGGTGCTCCGGGACCGCGGCCATGGCCGCCGCGGGGTCGCCGGGACCGGCCACCATCACGCGCAGGTCCGGGCGTTCGGGCGCCATGAGCGCGAAGGCCTCCAGCAGGACGCCCAGACCCTTGCGGGGTTCGTCCAGGCG
The DNA here is from genome assembly GCF_000341065.1 of Nocardiopsis halotolerans DSM 44410. Lineage (GTDB taxonomy): Bacteria > Actinomycetota > Actinomycetes > Streptosporangiales > Streptosporangiaceae > Nocardiopsis > Nocardiopsis halotolerans. The sequence goes on from NZ_ANAX01000232.1 coordinate 9,937, forward strand.
TCCGAGGAACCCGATCGAGCCGCCTCCGCCCGGCCATCCGGGCAGCGGTTCGGCCCGCGCGAACCTGCGCACCGCCACCCCGTTGGGGATGAGCACGGCGTCCCCGCCGAGGTGTTCGACCAGGGTGCGCCGGGCCGACTCGGAGACGGCGATGCGCCCGTTGATCTTCTCCATCGCCGAGCGCAGCGCCGGCGAGCCCATCGCCATAGCCCGGGAACGCGGGTTGGAGGTGTGGAAGGTGGCCACCAGGGGCCCGTCGGCCGCCCAGCAGGCCAGCAGCGAGACGCTCGGCGCGGACGGCTCGTGGATGTGCAGGACGTCGAACCCGCCCTCGGAGATCCACCGGCGCACCCGCGAGGCGGCCCTGGGACCGAAGCTGAGTCGGGCCACCGAACCGTTGTAGGGCACGGGGACCGGTCTTCCCGCGGGCACGAGGTAGTCGGGCAGGGGGCTGCCGCCCGCGTCGCCCACCGGCGCCAGGACCGACACCTCGTGTCCCATGTCGGTGAGCGCCTCGGCGAGATCGCCGACGTGCTGCTGCACCCCGCCCGGAACGTCCCAGGCGTAGGGGCAGACCAGGCCGACCCGCATGACCACGGTCACCCGTTCCGTTCGTCGTCTCCGGGGCTCCCCGCCCCGCTGCCCTGAGGGCCCCCTACCCCGGTGGCGCGAACCATGCCCGGATCCGCGCCCCGAACCGGCGGAGCGCCGTGTCCGGGCTCCCCCGGCGCGGCGGGCGTCCCGGTTCTCCCCCGCGGGACGCGGTGACGTTCGTGGTCGCGGCTGAACACCGGCTGGAGCATGTGCCAGTCCTCGGGGTGCTCGGCGATGGCCCCCTCGAAGACGCGGACCAGCTCCTGGGTGGTGGCGTGGACGCGTTCGGCGCGGGTGGCGCCCTCCGCGACGGGGATCTCGTCGTGGACGCGGATGTTCCAGTACGGGCCGTCGTACCACAGCGAGACCGGCATCAGGGCGGCGCCGGTGTTCAGGGCGAGGGCGGCGGGCCCGGAGGGCACGCGCGCGGGCTCCCCGAAGAAGTCCACCTCCAGGCCGGTGCCGTTGATGTCGCGGTCGGCGAGCAGGCACACCAGACCGCCCTCGCGCAGCCGCCGGGCCAGGGTGCCCACGACGTTGGAACCGCTCCCCGTCAGCGGCAGCACCTCCATGCCCAGGGACTCCCGGTAGGCGGTGAACCGCTGGAACAGGCTCTCGGGACGCAGCCGCTGGGCGACGGTGGTCAGGGGGATGCCGTTCAGGGTGATCCAGGCCCCGGCGTGGTCCCAGTTGCCCATGTGCGGCAGGGCGGCGACCACGCCGCGCCCCGACCGGATGTGCTTCTCCAGCGTCTCGATCCCGGTGGCGCGGGTCCGGCCGAGGACGTACTCCTCCCCCATCGCGGGGAGGCGGAACATCTCGTAGTAGTAGCGCATGTAGGAGCGCATGCCCGCGCGGGACAGCGCGCGCAGCTGGGCGTCGGTGGCCTCCGGGCCCAGCAGGCGCCGCAGGTTGCGTTCCAGTCCGCGCGTGCCGTCGTCGTGGGTGCGCCAGGAGTGGTCGGCCAGGCGTCGGAACACCGACCGCCCCGCGCGCTCGGGCGCGCGACGGATCAGCGTCCATCCCGCCGAGTAGGCCAGGTCGGCCGTGCGTTCGTCCACGTCGTGGTCTCCCGTCCTCTCCGTGGTCCTCAGGCCTCGCTGTTGGCGTCGTCCGCGGGCTCGACGAGGCGGGCACGGGTCTCGATGAGGCGCTGGAGGACGGTGAGCAGGCTCATCCCGGCGAGCAGCCACAGCCCGCCCGCGAGGACGTAGGGCACACCGAGGCCGCCGAGGCCGACGGCGACCAGGATGACCACCAGGCGTTCGGTGCGCTCGGCGACGCCCACGTCGCAGTTGACGCCCAACCCCTCGGCGCGTGCCTTGATGTAGGACACCATGAAGCCGGTGACCAGGCAGAAGAGGGTTAGGCCCGCGAGCAGGGGCTCCTCGCCCTCACCGGCGAACCACCACACGAGTCCGGAGAGGATGGCGGCGTCGGCGATCCGGTCGAGGCTGGAGTCGAGGAAGGCGCCGAACGCGGTGGAGCTGTCGTTGGCTCGGGCCACGGCGCCGTCGAGCATGTCGAAGAGCACGAAGACGGTGATGACGACCGAACCCGCGTACAGGTACCCGCGCGGGTAGAAGTACAGCGCGCTGATGACGACGCCGACGGCGCCGACGATGGTGACGATGTTCGGCGTGAGTCCGATCCGGGCCAGGCTCCGGCCGAGCGGAGTGGTGATCCGGGAGATCAAGGGGCGAAGGATTCTCAGCATGTCTTCTTGTGATCGTAGGGCGGGAACGGTCGTGGGGGTGGGAACCGCACCGGCGGGGGACGGCGTGCCGCCGGATCCTGTCGGAGCGCGGGGGCGCGGGCGCTCGCGGAGCGTAGGCCCCACGGGGGACACGGGTCTCCGGAGGGGCCCCTACCCTCTGGGCCAGTGGGAGGCCACCTTGGCCCGGGTCTGCTCCAACATCTCGGGCAGCACCTTGGTCTGGCCGACGACGGGCATGAAGTTGGCGTCACCGCCCCAGCGGGGGACGATGTGCTGGTGCAGGTGCGCGGCGATCCCCGCGCCCGCCACGGTGCCGAGGTTCATCCCGACGTTGAAGCCCTGCGGCCCGTAGGCGGTTCCCAGCGCCCGGATGCCCGCCTGGGTGAGCGCGGCCACCTCGGCGGTCTCGTCCTCGTCGAGCGCGGTGTAGTCGGACACGTGGCGGTAGGGGCACACCAGCAGGTGGCCGCTGTTGTAGGGGTAGAGGTTGAGGACCGCGTAGGCCGACTTGCCCCGGGCGACCACGAGGCCCTCGGGGTCGGACAGTCCGGGGGCGCGGCAGAAGGGGCACCCGTCCTCGGGGTGTGAGCCGGTGGGTTTGCCCTCCCCCTTGATGTAGGCCATGCGGTGGGGGGTCCACAGCCGCTCCCAGCCGTCGGGGCTCCCCGTCCCCGTGCCGGGAGGGTCGCCGGGACCGTTTCCGTGCTCGTTGTCGGCACCGCGCATGGCTCGTCCGTTTCCGTCGCCTGTCCGTACTCTCGCGCTTCAAGCATAGAAGCGCGGTGGGCGGGGCGCGCCTGGCCGATCCGACCTGTGGAGAACTCCACGGGACGGCGGCCACGGCGCGGCTCCCGCCGGTGTACCAACGCGTGGGAGGCGGTCGGAGTGCCCACCCGCCGGGGTCCGCCGGACGTTCCTGCGGATAGTCTCGGCGCCCGTGATGACCCTCCGTCCCGCCGTTCCGGCGGACCGCGACGCCCTCACCGCGTTCCTGCGCGGTGCCGACCTGACCCTGAGCGGACTCGACTCCCCGTCGGTGTACCTGTGGATCGCGCCGGACACCGACGGGACGATCGCCGCCACGACGGGTTTCGAGCTCAGCGCCGACGGACACGACGCCCTCCTCCGCAGCGTGGCCGTCCGGGAGGACGGGCGCCGCGCGGGCACCGGGTCCGCGCTGGCCCGGCACGCGATCGAGCGGGCCGCCGAACGGGGCGCCCGCAGGGCGTGGTTGTTCAGCCGCCGTTCGGGCCCCTTCTGGCGCACGCTCGGTTTCGAGGCCGCCGACCGGTACGAGCTGGCCCGCAGGCTTCCCGACACCCACCAGGTGCGCCTGTTCGCGGAGACCGGCCAGCTGGACCGGGAGGTCGCCTGGCGGCGGAGGCTGCCCTGAGGTCCGCCCCCGAACGGAACCCCGGCCTCGGGGTTGGTTCGGGCGTCCACGGGGCCCTGGAGGACTCGCGGGTGGGACGACGGGCGCCATGGCCGAAGGCCGACCGTCGAGGGTGGTGGCCCGCCGAGGCGCGGAGCGCCCCGGCGGGCGGGGCGGAGGCCCGAGAAGGCACGGCTCACAGCCCCAGCAGCGTGCGCAGGTGACGCGGGGGCGGGCTGCCGTGGGCGAGCATCGCGTCGTGCCGTTCGCGTTCGCCGAACGAGGGCCGTGCCGACGCCAGGTCGCGCGCGATGTCGGACACCTCGGCGTAGCCGACGTAGTAGGTGGACAGCTGGGCGCTGGTGAGCTGGGCCCGGCGCCACTTGCCGACGGCCTCGGCCTCCTCCTGGTGACCGCGCCGGGTCATCAGCGAGATCGCCTCGGACTCGGTGAGGTCGCCGGTGTGCAGGCGCACGTCCAGGATCGCGTTGATGATCATGCGCAGGCGCATCTTGAGCTGGACCAGGCGCAGGGTGAGGTCCTCTCGGCGGTCCCCGGACCAGCCGTGGCCCGCCAGCACCTCCTCGGCGTAGACCGCCCAGCCCTCCACGAACGTGCCGCTCCACAGGGCCCTGCCCACCCGTGTGCCGCCGTCGTGGCGGGCGGCGTGGGCGAGCTGGAGGGCGTGTCCGGGCACGGCCTCGTGGGCCATGAGGTTGCGCAGCATTCCCGTGTTGTACTCGCGGAAGAAGGACTCCCTCCGCTCGGCGGGCCAGTCGGCGGGCGGCGGGGACACCGCCACCAGGGTCGGCCGTTCCCTGGCCGACGGGTCGAGCGGACCGGGGGGTTCGCAGTAGGCCACGGCGACCCCGCGGCGGGCCTCGGGCATCGGGACGATCCGGACCGGGTCCTCGTGGACCGTGACCACGTCGAGTTCGCGCACCCGCTCCTCCAGGTGCGCGAGCGCGTCGGCGCAGGCGGGGCGGACGCCGTCGGCGTCGGTGGCGTTCCCCTCGGCGAGCGCGGAGAGCACCTCGGCCACCTGTCCCGGTCGGCGCGGCGCGCCCTGGTACTCGGCCGCGACCTCGGCGATCGCCTCCTCCGTGGCGAGCAGGTCGCTCTCGGCACGCACCAGCAGCGCGTCGGGGGAGAGTTCCGAGTCGAGTGTGTACCACAGCTGGGCGGCGAATTCGCGTTCGCCCAGGCGGGGATCGGCGGTGGCGCCCTCCAGCTGACCGCGCAGCCAGGTCTCGTACTCCTCCACGGCGGCCTGGGCGGCCTCGCGGGCCGGTTCCATGTCGGCGGGGGCCAGGGAGGGCTCCCGCGCGGCCAGGGCGGGTACGTCGGAGGCGAGCATGGCGCGGGCCCCCGACGCCTGTGCCAGGGCCGTCTCCACGTGGACCCGGGACATCCCGGGGCCGTCCGACAGGCGCGCACGCGCGGTGGCCAGGTAGTCGGGCAGCGCCGAGCAGCGCGCGGCGAGCGCCGACAGACGTTCGGGGAGGGGCAGGAGGTCGCGCTCCAGGAGAGTGTGGAGGGCCTCGCCCGGGGAGTGCACGAGCGGGTCCCACGTGTGCGGCCGCAGCTCCGCGGTGTGCCACAGGTCGGCGCTGACGCGGGTGCGCAGCACCTCCAGGTCGACCCGGTCGCCCTCGGGGATCAGGTCGCCGTCGATCTCGTCCAGGGAACCGAGGGCGTCGGTGAGCACGGAGACGCGGCGTACGTCGGCGTCGGCGGAGTGGTCGGACAGGCGGGCCGCGCCCCGGGTGTCACCCAGGTCCAGCGCCCACTCGGGGGCGTCGTGGAGGAGGGAGTCGAGCACGCGCTCGGCCACCTCGCGGAACCGCCGGGTCATGGCCTCTGCGTCGGAAGAACTCATGGCGCCATGATGCCAGCACGGACGCCCGGTTCCCGTCCCACGGGAACCGGGCCGTGCTCTGTGCGGGACCCCGGCCCGGATCGGCCCAGAAGGAGGCGGCCTAGCGCCAGGAGTTCTGGCCGCCGGTGGAGGTGGGCTGTCCTGCCGCGCCCTCGGGGTCCCCCACCGTGATGGCGTGCTCGACGAGGGTGATGAGCGTCGACTTGGTGGAGGCCCGGTCACGGGCGTCCACCTGGACGATCGGGATCTCCGGACTGAGCGTCAGGGCGTCCCGGACCTCGTCCGCGGCGTGGGGGTAGTAGCCGTCGAACCCGTTGATCGCCACGATGAAGGGCAGGCGCGCCTCCTCGAAGTAGTCGATCGCGGGGAAGCAGTCCGCCAGGCGGCGGGTGTCCACCAGCACGACGGCACCGATGGCGCCCTTGACCAGGTCGTCCCACATGAACCAGAACCGGTGCTGTCCGGGGGTGCCGAACAGGTACAGGATCAGGTCGGAGTCGAGGGAGACCCTGCCGAAGTCCATGGCCACGGTGGTGGTCTGCTTGTCCGGCGTCTTGGCGAGGTCGTCCACCCCGACGCTGGCGCTGGTCATGACCGCCTCGGTGGTCAGCGGCACGATCTCGGAGACGGAGCCAACGAATGTCGTCTTCCCGACACCGAAGCCCCCGGCGACGACGATCTTGACCGACGTCATCGCGTTCCCCCCAGCACCGCCTTCCTCGGCTGGGCTAGAGCTTGCGAAGTCCACTGAGCACCCTTTCAAGCAGGTTGGTGTTGGGACGGGCGTCGTTGTTGAGCGAGGACCTGATCTGGACCAGTCCCTGCTCGGACATGTCCGCCACAAGCACCCGCGCCACACCGAGCGGCATCCGCAACAACGCGGAGATCTCCGCCACGGAGCGCCATTCCCGGCACAGGTCGCTGATCGCCTGCCATTCGGGCGTCAGCGTCCCAGACTCGTTACGGGCCGCCGCGGTCGCCGAGATCAGTGCTTCCAGCGGAAGCTGCGACTTCGGCTTGGTACGGCCCTTGGTCACCGCGTAGGGACGGACCAGAGAACTGGGCGCGCTCCCCACGGCGGATTGCTGATCATACGGTTGTTGGATTGGTCGAGGAACATCTCCGCCGCCCGGAACCGCCGGCATTCCCCCCGTGGGGGGACCGCTCGGCTGTTGTCCGAACCACGAGGCGCTCCCGGCATCTCTACTGTGAGGTGCCACCACTTCCTCCTGTCGGTGGTGGTTCAGTGGATTCCCGAGGTGCGCGCCGTTGGTGTCAGCGCCCGCCCCGCCCGCTCGACGAGCAGGGTCATCTCGTACGCGACCAGACCCAGGTCGCTCTCCGCGGCGGCCAGGACCGCGAGGCAGGAGCCGTCGCTGATGGCCATGATGAGCATCAGCCCCCGCTCCATCTCCACGACGGTCTGGGCGACCGCTCCACCCTCGAACACCCTGGCCGCGCCCTGTGTCAGGCTCGACAGACCGGAGGCGATCGCTGCGAGCTGGTCGGCCCGGTCAGCCGGGAAGCCCGCGGACGAGGCCAACGGAAGGCCGTCAGAGGAGACGACGATCGCGTGGGCTACGTCGGGGACCCGGTCGGCAAAGTCAGTGATCAACCAGTTGAGTTCATTCACCTGTCGACTCATCTGATCTCCTGTCCAATTTCGCCGGCTGGTCTCTGGGCACTGCTACCGCCGGCACGGCATGTGACAGCACTGCCTCTACGAACTGCCCGGCCCCTCCCGAGGGGGAGACCGGGAGTCTGGTGTTCTGCTCTCGTCAAGCGACGGGTGTGACGCGTCCGAGAAGCTCGGTAGATGCTATTGCATCCGGCCCCCGGGAATAAGGGGGACCCCATCCCACCAGGTCGCATTGGGGTCACCCCTCCGTCGGGCCTTCCCCGATCCGGTTCCGGCCCTCCCTGACGCCCTTCTGGAAACCCGAGAAGCGGTTGCGGACGCGGTCCGCGCTCCGTGTGGGCATCTGCTTGAAGTTCTCCGGCTTGGGCGCCGTCCCTGGAACAAGGTTTGCCTTGGGAACCCGTTTTGGCAAGCCCGAGGTCGTCAGGCCGCCCGCCTGGGGCTCGGCCGCGGTGCGCGCGGCCTGCCAGCCGCGGTCCGCCGCGGAGGTCCACTCCTCCTGCTGGGAGCCGGGCCTCTGTTCGGTGCCGTTGTTGGCCTGGGCGCGCTGCTCGTGGGCACGGTGTTCCTGCACGCGCTCCTCTCGGGTCCGCTCCTCCCTCGGGGAGACCTGCTGCATGGGACCGGTCTCGGTGGTGTCCACGGTGGGACCGCCGCTGCGACGCTTGAACCAGTTGGACTCGATCGCGTCGAAGATCGGCAGCGAGTCGCTTCCCTCACCGGCCGGGGTGGGCGGGACGACGGTGTTGTTGGGTCCCTGGGCCCCACCGTAGCGACGGGAGAGGTAGGCGGTCGAGCCGTACCCCTCGCGGGAGTCGGTCCCGCCGGAGCGCCAGTTCCCGGTGTCGTGGGACGACGGGCCCTGCTGGGAGCCGTTGTTCCAGTCGGAGGAGACGGCCGGGAAGGTCTCGGTGTCGTCGCTGCGCGCCGGGGTCGCGTGGTGCTCGTGGGAACCGCTGATGTCCCGCGACCCCTCCGCGCCGTTTCCGTTGGCCGCGGCGCCGTTGCCGGACGACGCTCCGGTACCGCCGAAGGCGTCGTAGGAGTTGCTCGTCGTGGCCCGGAAGGCACCCGTGTCGGTGACGGGGCGGCGGAACGGGCCGGTGTCGGAGACCCTGCCGAAGGAACCGGTGTCCGAGGCGCGGCCCACGGAACCGCCGCCGAAGAAGGACTCGCCGTCACCGCCCGCGTCGGAGCGGGGAGCCGGGTCGAAGAGGCTG